>JBDQJI010000139.1:0-8790 GCA_040263875.1 Alphaproteobacteria bacterium | reverse complement strand
GGACCCTCAGGCTCTCTTGACTATCTTGTATTGCTCGACGGATCGCCGCTGTCGTGCGGGCGCTCCCGTGAAGTACCTGTCCCATAATGCGTCCTTCCAAACTTGGGAAAAGAGTGCACCATAAATCTCCGGGACTAAACAGATAACCCTGAAACCCATATAGCACAGCTCACTGAATACCTGCGTAAGCTGCCGAAGATTGGCCAGCCTGTCGGTGCCCAGGGTCATGCGCCTGTCTTGGTTGTTCCGCGTGTATTTGAGCCTGAGTTCTGCAAGCACTTGATTGGGCTTTATGAACAAAATGGTGGCGAAGAATCGGGCTTTATGCTTGATGTTGATGGCAAAACAGTCGGCATTGTCGACCATAGCCATAAGCGCCGCAAAGATTATCAGATCGCGGATGATGAGTTGCAGAAAGCAACCCAATTCCGCATCCGCCGCCGCCTCGTGCCTCAAATCAAAAAGGCATTCCAGTTTGAGGTGACGCGCATGGAGCGTTACATCGTCGCTTGCTATGATGCAGGCGAAGGCGGCTATTTCCGCCCTCACAGGGACAACACGACAAAAGGTACGGCGCATAGACGATTCGCTGTTACGCTTAACCTGAATTCTGAAGACTATGAAGGCGGGTATTTGCGCTTCCCCGAATATGGACCGCAGCTGTTCAAAGCGCCGACGGGCGGGGCGGTCGTGTTCTCATGCTCCATGAGGCACTGCCCGTCACATCTGGCACCCGATATGTGTTCCTACCGTTCCTTTATGACGAAGCGGCTGCTGTAATTCGTGAAGAGAACAACGAATTTCTATCCGAGAACCTTGAAGCCTATAAGAAAGTGTAGCAGTCTAATGTCAGAGGACACGGGCTCAGACTGGGCTGCCTATTACGCCAAACTTAAAGACCGCCCTCCACGCCACACGGCGACCTACGCGGCTGGGCGTTTTAAGATACCTGGATATGCCGTTGATTTGGGCTGTGGGGCTGGGCGTGACGCCCTGCCCCTGCTCGCCAAGGGCTGGCGTGTTCTTGGCATTGATAAAGAGCTGGATGCGATTTCTGCCCTGCTTGCAGCCACGCCGTCGTCGCTTCGAGATAAGTTGGAAACCTGTAACGCTCCCTTTGAAGATGTCGAGTGGGGTGCGCCTGATCTGGTCATCTCAAGCTTTGCCCTTCCGCTCACGCCTAAGCCAGCATTCCCCGCTCTTTGGTCAAAGATATGGGCATCCTTAAAACCAGGGGGACGGTTTGCGGGCCAGATTTACGGCGAGCGGGACACCTGGGCGCGCAAAGATGGTCCGGATGGCTTGATCGCTTTCTCACGCGCCGAATGTCTGAACTTGCTTAAAGGCCAACGGATTGAGTTGTTCGAAGAGGAAGAACACCCAGGCATCACGCCACGCGGTCGCTCGAAGCACTGGCACATTTTTCATATCGTTGCGCAAAAACCTTAAATATGCCGCTTTCTACCAACCATATTAGTTTTCCCAAGGAACCTGCTTGAGCGCTTTTGCGTTTTGGTAGCCATCCAAGCTACAACACTCAGGCTTGGGGGTCGTGCAATGGCGTTGGCGTGTACGCTGGCGAAAATATAGGCGGAGCAGCCGATGCGGCGGTGGATCGGCAGACTATTCATTTTTGGCCTTGTGGCTGGTGTTATTGGCGCGTTAGCGGCAATTGCTGTCGGCGTTGTTTTAGTGCGCGGATATGGCGAAGATTTGCCAGACCATGCCGGCCTCGCCAAATACAGCCCACCTATCACCACGCGGGTCCATGCTGGCGATGGCCGCGTTCTGGCGGAATTCAGTCGCGAACACCGGTTATTCGTACCGATTGAGCAAATTCCCCAAGTTATTCGCTCGGCATTTATGTCCGCGGAAGACAAGAATTTCTATAAGCATCCAGGCTTGGATTTGCAGGCGCTGATCCGCGCCGTCGTGCGTAATCTTGAAAGCATGGCGACCGGCCGTCGACCCGTTGGCGGCTCCACCATTACGCAGCAGGTCGCGAAGAACTTTCTGCTGACCAATGAGCTCTCCATTGAACGCAAAGCCAAGGAAGCCATCCTAGCGTTTAGGATTGAGCGCGCCCTATCCAAGGATAAAATCCTTGAGCTCTATCTGAATGAAATTTATCTCGGCGAAAGCGCTTACGGCATCGCAGCCGCGTCTATGACTTATTTCGGTAAACCGCTTGATGCTGTGACGATTGAGGAAGCCGCCTATCTAGCAGCCTTGCCCAAAGGGCCGACGAATTACCATCCAACCCGCAGACATGACGCCGCTGTGATCCGCCGCAACTGGGTCATCGGGCGGATGAAGGAAGACAAAGTCATTGCCGCTGCAGATGCAGATGCCGCCAGAGCAAAGCCCCTTACAGTGGTTTCTGGCCGCGCGCCTGAGGAAAAAGTATCTGCACCCTGGTTTGCAGAAGAAATTCGCCGCGAATTGCAGAGCCGCTACGGCGAGCAAGACCTTTACGGCGGCGGCATGTCGGTCCGGGCAACAATGGACCCAGTCCTGCAAGCAGCAGCGGACAAGGCCCTGAAAGATGGATTAGAGGCCTATGATCGCCGTCATGGCTATCGTGGGCCGATTCAGCAGGTGGTGCTTGATCAGGCATGGCAATCCAAGCTGGCAACGATTGAACGCCCGCTGGGGCTTGGGGATCGCCGTCTCGCGATTGTGCTCAAGGTGGATGGGAAGCAGGCGCATCTTGGCTTCGCCGATGGCACGGGTGGGTTCCTGCCGTACCGCGAACTCCGCTGGGCAGCCCCGACTTTGAAAGACCAGAAAGTGGGGCGGAAGCCTCGTCGCGTAAGTAATGTCGTCGCGCCTGGCGATATCATTGCTGTTATGCCGGTTGCTTTTGGAGCCAAGAAAAAGCCATATCCAGCAGGTACCTATAAGCTGGACCAGACGCCGAATGTGGATGGAGCCATCGTTGCAATTGACCCCCATACCGGGCGCGTTCTCGCGATGTCTGGCGGGTATTCATCGGAGCGGAGCCAGTTTAACCGGGCAACACAAGCCGCACGGCAACCGGGGTCCGCGATTAAGCCGTTCGTCTATTTGGCCGCACTTGAAGCCGGTTACACGCCCGCAACACTCGTGTTGGACGCACCCTTTGTGGTCAACATTCCAGGGCGCGGTAAATGGAAGCCCGCCAACTATTCCGGCAAGATTTATGGTCCCAGCCCGATGCGTCTGGGCTTGGAGAAATCCCGGAACCTGATGACCGTGCAGCTTGCAGAGCATGTCGGCATCGGCAAAGTTATTCAGACCTCGGGCCGTTTTGGTCTTGGTGAGAATATGCGGGCAGAATTGGGGTCCGCGCTTGGCACCGGTGAAGTTACTTTGCTCGATATCACTGCGGCTTACGCAATGCTCGCAAATGGCGGCCTCCATGTGGAACCCGCGTTTTTTGACAGCGTTCAGGACCGTCGCGGCAAGATCATCTTCCGCCATGATGATAGGCCCTGCATCGGATGCGCCGGAGCCGGCGCTAATCCTGCCAATCCGCCAGAATTGCCTGATACCCGTGAACGAGTCGCCGATCCGCTTACACGCTATCAGCTGGTATCTATGCTGCAGGGTGTAGTCGAGCGTGGCACTGGCCAGCGGGTTCGTCTTCCAGGTAGGCCGCTAGCAGGCAAGACCGGCACGACCAATGACAGCTTCGACGCTTGGTTTGTTGGGTTTTCTTCAAACTTAGCAGTCGGCGTATATGTCGGGTTTGATCAGCCGCGCACACTGGGCAACAGGGAAGCAGGTGCCAGTGCAGCTGGGCCGATCTTCAAAGACTTTATGAAGCAGGCCTGGGCTGTTCGTCCTGGCGCGCCGTTTAAGGTTCCAGGCGGGTTGGAGTTTGCACGGGTTAGCCGGAAAACTGGCCTGCCCCCTTCCCGTGGTGACAGGGACGTCGTGTTGGAAGCGTTTATTCCTGGCACGCAACCGCAGTCACTCGGGCCCGTAATTGGCGGGGGAATGGCCACTGGCCGGCCAACGCCAACACGAGCCGAGCCAGGCTCCCAAAATGTTCAAACAACGGTGCAGCCCTCTGTTCCCAAAGCAAATGAACGCCCGGCGCGTAGGAACCGCCGCCGGAAGCTTGGCCGCGTATACTAAACGCGCTAGATAAATCCATTCTTGCTGGTTCCACTGGAGCACTTTTAACGATGCGCGCTGAAGCCCAATCCCTGGTAGATTCCATCCGAGATGCCGCCGCTTTGCTCCGGAGGCATCTTTGACTGGGATAATGCCCTCCTCCGCCTCGAAGAGCTGAACACAGAGGCAGAAAACCCTGATCTTTGGAGCGATGCAGCGCGCGCCCAGAAAGTCATGCGCGAGCGCACTCAGCTGGGTGACGCGATTGCTGCTTGCCGTGCACTTCAAGACGGTGCCGACGAAAACGCCGAACTGATCGAGATGGCCGAAGCTGAGAGCGATGAAGACATGATCGCTGAAGCCGAAGCGCAATTGCGTGCGCTGGCCGTCACCGGCGAGAAAGCCCGCATGCAAAGCCTGCTTTCGGGCGAAGCTGACAGCAATGACTGCTACTTGGAAGTCCACGCTGGTGCTGGCGGCACTGAAGCCCAGGATTGGGCGCAGATGTTGCTCCGTATGTATTTACGTTGGGCCGAAAAGTCAGGTGCCAAGACGGAATTACTGGAAGAAAGCAGCGGTGAAGAAGCCGGTATCAAATCGGCAACAATCCGTATTTCCGGCACCAATTCCTACGGCTGGCTAAAGACCGAATCCGGCGTCCACCGCCTTGTTCGGATATCGCCCTATGACAGTCAGGCAAGGCGGCACACGAGCTTCGCCTCCGCCTGGATCTATCCTGTCGTCGATGACAGTATTGATATCGTCATTGAGGAAAAAGACCTTCGGATTGACACTTACCGGGCATCCGGCGCTGGCGGACAGCACGTTAACCGAACCGAATCTGCTATCCGCATCACCCATGAGCCGACGGGTATTGTTGTTCAGTGTCAGAATGATCGGTCACAACACAGAAACAAAGCAACGGCTATGGATATGCTCAAAGCACGACTTTATGAGCATGAATTGCGGTTACGGGAAGAAGCTGCGGCTGAAATTGAGGCGCAGAAGTCTGATATTGGCTGGGGGCATCAGATCCGGTCTTATGTTCTGCAACCCTACCAGATGGTCAAAGACCTCAGAACCGGCGTCGAATCAGGCAACCCAGATGCCGTATTGAATGGCGATATTGATACATTTTTGGCAGCCTCATTGGCCACCCGGGCCGGAAAAAGCAGAGACGGCGAGGCTGAGGCCTAGTTCGCCATTAGACCTGCTTTAACGTAGAGTTAGAACGGCGGGTCCGGAAGCTCGGTTTTGGGGGCTGGAACAACCGGACCCACCTAGCGGAGAGGCAAGCCTCTACCGCATCTTGTTACGTGTGCTTAATGCACAGTTTTCCTAAGCGGCTGCGTGATAGAACGACCATCAAGCTTTTGCGCAAGCTGTTCATCAGCGTTGGCGCTGCGCTGTCCCTGAGCCGCAGTCGCAGGCAATTCACCAGTTTCAGGGTGAGATCTGCGTAGCGCGTCACCAATTTGGTCCGCGCGTTGCTGAACGATCATGGCACCCAGGCGCTTCAAATCTGCGGCGACAAAGGCTGCGGTTTCCGCCTGTGCTGCTTCGATCCTGTCGAGGCGCCGGCGAAGTGCGATCAGCGTGATCGGGAATGCCGCCCAAGCAAGGGCTGCCGCCAAGGCTGCCGCAACGGCTGCGCCAAGCGCGATCGCAGGGTCACGGACAATGGCTAACAATAACTCGGGCATCGCGGTAGCGCCTCCTGGCTCGTCGACTCGGCCTTTTGATGTGGCCTGTGATTGATGAACTAGGAAGAGCAAGTGCGGTGCCAGTTGGCCCCAAACTCGAAAAAGCTTGGATTTTATAGACTTTTTCGCGAAATCCCTTAGCGGCCCAAACGGCGCCATTCAAGATGCGTTGCAATTTGCAAAGCGTTTTGCAATTACATCAAGATCGCGCCTGAACTTATTGTAATTTATTACGTTTTTTTAATGAAAATTCGCAATTAGGCTTAGTCCTGAAGCGCCTTCAGCACAGCATCTACATGCCCTGGCACCTTAACCTTGCGCCACGCCGCCTGAATTTTCCCGTCCGCGCCGATCAAGAAGGTCGAGCGTTCAACGCCCATATACTTGCGGCCGTACATGCTCTTCTCAACCCAAACACCATATTCCGAAACGACAGTTTTCTCTTCGTCCGAAAGCAATGGGAAAGGCAGATCATATTTCGCCTTGAACTTATCGTGCTTCTTTACAGGATCAGGCGATACGCCAATCACCTCAACCCCAAGCTTCTGGAAAGCGCTATAAGCCTCACGGAAATCACACGCTTCCTTAGTGCACCCGGTGGTATCGTCCTTCGGATAGAAATATAGAACAACCTGATTGCCCTGTAGCGCTGACAATGTGATGTCGCCCTCACCATCCCGTGGCAATGTGAATTCTGGTGCTGCTTCGCCAACTTCAATCATGATCTGTCCCTTAACGCGGCTCATATATTCGCACCGCTGTAGATTTCTAAATAAGCAGCCGAAACGGCGGCTGCAAGTGTGTCCCTCGCAACCTCCATCGCCGATACATCGTCATAGCCAAGCGCTGCCGCCATTTCCGCCTTCAGTCTATCATCTGCAGGATCAGCTTCCTCCGAACCAATCGGCCCAAGCAACCGCATAACCCACTGACAGGAAAGCCAGAACGAAGCTGCATCTGAAAGGACCGCCGCCCGATCATCACCCATCCCGCCAAGAACATTCAATGCGGCGAACGTCTCCGCCGGTGCCCGTGCGGCTCTAATGCTTGGGTCGCCGCCATACAGCAATGCCAGCCCCTGCCCGATAAATTCAGCATCGACCATGCCGCCCTGGCGAAGCTTTACATCCCAGGGACCGCCAGCGCCCTTCGCCGACTCGATTCGAGAGCGCATGCTGGCGACATCAGATAGATGCACCGCCCGCTCCCTAGTCTTAGCCATCATCTCACCACGCACGGCATCAAACCGCTCAGCCAAGGCAGAGTCACCAGCTGTGAAGCGCGCACGGGTCAATGCCATCAATTCCCAGGTCCAGGCGTCTTCGGTCAAATACCGGGCTAAAGAGTTGATATGTGTCGCTATTGGGCCATCGTCACCAGTTGGCCTCAACCGCATATCGACCTCAAATAGGCGCCCTTCGCCGGTCTGTGCTGTTAGCGCAGTTATCAAGCGCTGCGTCAGTCGCATGTAATAAACGGCGGGTGCCAATGACCTCGCCCCATCTGATTCGACCCCATCAGGCGCTTCATAGATAGCGACCAAATCCAGGTCGGAGCCGATTGTTAGCTCCCTACTGCCCCATTTGCCATAAGCCAGTACGCCATAGGAACCGCCTTCAATCAGGCCATGGGTGGCCTCAAATTCTGCCTGAACCCCCACAAGCATTCGTTCCGCAACCACATCAGCCGCATCTGAGAGAATGCCGGCAGCGGTGATGGGCGCTAATCGCGTTTCCAACGTTTGCACGCTAAGCCGCAAGCGAATTTCACTCAGCCAGCGGCGCGCACCATCAAGCACATCCTGAAAATCAATTGCGTCGCCAAGATCGAACGATAGGTCTTCGCGCAGACTATCCTTATCGCCAGGTGGCGCCATGAATTCATCTCTCAGCACGGCATCAAGTACATGTGGATGCTCGCTGATATGTGTCGCCAGATAGGGAGAGCGGCAAAGCACGCGGGCCAGGAAATCCAACAGACCGCGATTCGCCTCGAACAATGAGAAGATCTGAACGCCCGAAGGCAAGCCAGCTAGAAATTCCGCGAATGCATTGAAAGCGACATCTGCATCAGGTGCAGCGCCAAATCGTGCGAGTAGATCAGGCGTGAGTTCTGTCAGAATTTCACGCGCACGCCCGGTTCGCATTGCCCGGATGCGACCATGGTGCCAACCCTTGATGGTCTCCGCGACGCGCTTGGCATCCTCAAAGCCCATTTCTGTCAGGGTCGCCAATGTATCTGGATGATGGTCAGCACCTGTGAACGAGAGTGCGCGACCGCCACCAAGATCTTCCTCGTCGGCAAACAGGTCTGCGTAATGACTTTCAACAGTTTGCAGCGTTTGAACCAAATCAGAAGCGAAGACTTCCGTAGTCTCATACCCTGCGAAGCGCGCAAAGGCGTAGGCTTCGTCTGCTTCTGGGGTCATGTGCGTTTGGCGATCATCGACCATCTGCAATCGATGCTCGATCGTGCGGAGCTTTATATAAGCCGCCTTCAAATCTGCTTGAACGGCTGCCGTCACGTGCCCTGCCTGAACAAGCGCTTTTAGTGCTGGCAGTGTTCCACAATCCCTAAGGCTCGTATCACGGCCACCCCAGATCAACTGCTGTGTCTGTGCAAAGAACTCGATCTCACGAATGCCGCCACGCCCCAATTTAACATTCTGGTCGAACGCGCTTGGCGGCTCGCCACCCTGCTTGCGATCAATCTGGCGCTTGATCGACTGAATATCGCGAATGGCATTGAAATCAAGCGAGCGCCGCCACACGAATGGCCTGAGGCCTTTCATGAAGGCCGCACCCGCCGCCAAATCACCTGCGATAGGCCGCGCCTTGATCATCGCCGCCCGTTCCCAATTTTGGCCAGCGGATTCGTAATAAACTTCAGCCGCATCAACCGAGAGCGCCATCGGTGTTGAGGCCGGATCTGGGCGGAGCCGCAAATCCGTGCGGAAAACATATCCATCCCGCGTCAGCTCTTCCAT
>JBDQJI010000138.1:0-8814 GCA_040263875.1 Alphaproteobacteria bacterium | reverse complement strand
GCCCTTCAAGGCAGCGATCTGATCTCTCTCGCTGGGCGTGAGATGCGTATAGTTCGACATGGCGACACCGTTTCACGTTGTGCATCAGACAGATACCAAATCTGCCCGCGGTGTTGCACTTCGCTCCGGAATTCACCCAGTGTATCTGACAGCTGGCTACCGGTGATCGTATCGTTACCGCCGCGGCCAGAAATTACAGACCCGTTGAGGCCAGCAAAAATCGTATCCCTGAAGTTTGATCCGGATGCATTCTCAATGCTGATAAATTGATCCAGCTCACCCGTGGCGACCGTTGTCGCCTGTTGCGTGATCAGGTTGATGGTCATTCCACCGGATGCGTTGTGATTGACGTAATCAACCGTGTCCGTGCCACCTCCACCATCATAGGTGTCAGTTCCGGCATTGCCGCGGATCAGATCGTTTCCGTCGCCAGCTTCAATGCGGACATTGGCTGTAGACACGGAAACAGTGTCGTTAAAGCCTGACCCAATGACTGTCCGGGCACCAAGAACATTGCCGTCCAGCCCCCCGGTTAGACCGCCGTTTAGCATGTCCAAGTTTGCGCCAGCCTGAGCCAGCGAGAGGTCGACAGTGCCGGTCGTGAAACCAGCATCAAAAGTTATAGACGTAAATCCGCCAGAAATAACAATGATTATATCCCGATTGGGTGCGGCACCAATCTCATCAACGGCATCTCGGTTGTGCAGAAATCCGTTATTCACAAAGAAATTCGATGAAATAAAATCTGGCGCAATGATGCGTTCGATGCCTGAAAAAATTGACACTTCCGGCGGAAGCGGCGGGTCTCCAATATCTATTGGCGCAGAGAAAATAGAGAGTAAAGACAGCCCGTCTGTAAGTTGAAAATCAACCAATTCGAACTGACCAAAGCCAAATCTGGAATCAAGTGTATCGAAGCCCCCACGTCCCAAAATTTCGTCTTGGCCACCTAAGAAGTCCCGAAATATATCATTCTCACCAGTACCAATCAGGGAATCGGACCCAGGTCCCCCAAAAATTCTGCCATCACTACGCCTCCACGCTGGCAAGGATGTTGGCCTTGCCAGATATTATTCAAACTCAAGCGTGGGTGCGCTCGCACCAACGCCCTGCCCCTTTACAAATCTATACTAATTACAAGCATTCCGCCAATCTCTTGGGCATATCTGCCAATGTTTTTTGATTCAGAGTTTCCTTGCACGCGAGAAAAGACAACTCGCCTGAAGGCCATCTCTCCTGTAATCTAGCATAAGTAATTGATCCGAATTGCAATGGAGGGGGCGATGCTGCGGGCGGAACAGATCAGTCTTGGAAAACGCCTACTCGCGTACATTGAAACAGATACGTCATCGGAAGCGTCAGAGCTCTACCTGAACCCTGTTGACGATTATACTTCAGAACAACAAGCCAAGGCAGAACAAGAAGCGTTGTTCACCACGCGTCCTCTCTGCCTGGCTGCCAGCGCCCAGTTGCCTGGCCTCAACACGTTTCTCACCCATGATCTGCTTGATATTCCAATTTTGCTAACACGCGATGGCGATGGATTGGTTCGCGCATTCCTGAACGTATGTCGCCATCGTGGCGCACGGATTGCTGAAGGCTGTGGTCAAGCACGGCGCTTTATCTGCCCGTATCACGCCTGGACATACAGCGCCGACGGACGCCTCGCAGCCAGACCAAAAGATGCCGCTTTCGAAGGCATGCATAAAGCTGACCACGGCCTAACTGAACTGCCATGCCAGGAACGGTACGGCCTGATATTTGTGCAGCCATCCCCAGCTGCAGCGAGCGCACCACCGCTTGATATCAATGCTTTACTGGATGGGTTAGCACCAGAGATTGAGAACTATGGCCTCGCCAGATATACCCATTTCAAAACCTACGATTCCGAATGGAACCTCAACTGGAAACTCGGCATCGATACGTTTCTGGAATCCTATCATTTCGGTGTTTTACACAAACAGTCGATCCACCCAATCTTACACAGCAATGTCGGTGCGTTTGATGCCTTTGGCGAAAACCTGCGCCTGCTGTTTGCCCGCCGTACCATCGCTGTATTGAAGGACCAGCCGGAAGCTGAATGGAACCTGCCGAAGCATCTCGCCAGCGTCTATATATTGTTTCCGAACACAGTCCTTGTGCGGCAAGGTGAGCACGTTGAACTTTGGCACGCGTTTCCCCGTGGCGTTGACGCGGTCCAATTGAGGGTTACGCTGCTGATACCGGAGCCTGCGGCGACGGAAGCGGCAGAGGCACATTGGACCAAGAATCTTGCTCTGTTGCTGAAAACAGTCGAAGAGGAAGACTTTCCTGTGGGCGAAGGCATTCAACAAAGCTTCAAGTCCGGTGCCCAGTCGCATATCACTTTTGGCCGAAATGAACCCGCGCTTCACCATTTTCATCACACAGTATGCAAAGCCTTGAACATGCCTCTTGCTGCCGGAGACTCCCGCCTATGACACGTCCCAGCCCACGCGTAAGGCTTCTAGAGCCCGAAAATTGGCCTGAAGACATGAAAAAGGCTGCGGATGGCAAACTCGGCGCCCTCAATGTCATGAAGGCCCTGATGCACCAGCCAGACTTATTTCGTCGCTGGTCCATCTTTGCTAATCATTTCCTGTTCAAATCAACGCTTCCAGCCCGAACCCGCGAGATCCTTATTCTTCGTGTCGCATGGCGCACGGATTGTGAGTATGAATGGAGCCAACACCTTAAGATGTCTGCGGCATCCTGCGGATTTGGCCCGAAGGAATTCGGCGCAATCATCCACGGTCCAGCGACGACTTTTTGGACGAATGAAGAGCAAACGCTGTTGCGTGTTGTTGATGCTATCGTTGAAGGACCTGCAATCACGGATCGGCTCTGGTCAAAGCTCACAGACCACTGGTCTACATCTGAAATTCTCGACATTCTGGCGATGATCGGCAATTACGTGATGCTAGCAATGGCCTTAAACACGCTGCGCATACCCCCCGACCCGGGTTACCCCGAATTCAACGAACGAACGCCGCCGCGTTCCAAACCAAAGATCCAGTTTTTATCGCCGGCCCAGCCACAGGGCGAGGCGCGCGTGTTGCCTGCAACGGGAGCGCATCTTTCACCCAAAAACTCTGAGCTATTGGTGAAAGCGCGTGGCCCCTTTGAAAGTGTCAATATCATCGACACGCTGGCGCATAATATGGACCTCCTGCGACGCTGGTTGCCCTTTTTCAATCACTGCCTGCATAAGCAAACACTTGGTCCTCGCGCCAGAGAACTCGTGATCCTACGAACAGGCTGGCTTGCCGGATCGTCCTATGAATGGGCTCAGCATGTGCCAATCGCACTCCGGCGCGATGTCACACCAGCAGAGATCAATGCAATCCCTGACGGCCCCTACCACGAAGAATGGAATGGCGCAGATCGAGCGCTGCTTGAGGCCGTTGATGGACTGATGACCAACTTCACAATGACAGATACCGAATGGCAGCGTGTCGCACGCAATCTGATGCCATCCGCCATTCTGGATCTCATATTCACGGTCGGGCAATATCGCCTGGTCGCTGGCCTACTCCGCGGCTTCAATGTGCAGTTAGACAGCTACCTGCGCTTCCCACCCGCAGTAGACTAGCGCACAACACGCTTAGCCCTGCGGTGGTGGATGTTCCGCCGCCCAGTGCCGGGCGATCTCAACGCGGGGTGCGATCCATGCGTCCGGCTTGCTCTGCACATAGTCCAGGAACCGCTTGAGGCCGGCGGCCCGCGCCGGTTGGCCAACGATGCGCATATGTAAGCCGACATTCATCATCTTCGGCTCTGTCAGACCTTCATCATAAAGAATATCAAAGGCGTCACGCAGGAACTCAAAGAACTGGCCGCTCGTCGCCATATTGCCCCGTGTCAGCTGTCCATCGTTGTTCGCAAGACCATACGGCACCACGAGATGGTCCTGGCCATTCACCTTCTTCCAATAGGGCAGATCGTCGTTATAGGCGTCTGAATCATACAAAAACCCGCCATGCTCAACCACGAGCTTACGTGTGCTTTCACTTGGTCCGTAGCGGCAATACCAGCCATCCGGCTTCTTGCCGAGCGTCTTCTCCAGGGATTTAACGGCACGGGCAATGTGCTCGCGCTCTTCTTCTTCGGAAAGCTTAAAATGCTCAATCCAGCGCCAGCCGTGGCAACATACATCAAGCCCTGCCTCACGAATTGCTGCTGCTGCCGGAGGGTTCCGTTCAATTGCCATGGCGCAGGCAAAGACGGTGTAGGGAATTTTCCGTTCCTGGAACATCCGATGGATGCGCCAGAACCCAACACGGGCGCCGTACTCAAACATGCTCTCCGCCGCCAAATCCCGACGGTCCAGCGGCACAGGGGACGCTGGCGAATCTGTATGGCCAACTTCGGTCTTGCCGTCGCCATCCAACTGATTGGGCTCCGAACCTTCTTCGAAGTTGAGCACAAAGTTCAGCGCTAGTCTGGCTTTTCCGGGCCAGTTCGGGTTCGGCGGGTTGCCGCCATAACCAATAAAGTCGCGCGCCAGATGATCCATAGTGACTGCTCCAAAAACGAGGTTTGCGAGCATCATAAGCACCACAGCGCACTTGCGAAACGCCTTCGATAAGCCGCACAATCTTGGCATCGCTTACAGGAGAGTCATCCCATGCGTCTCGGCGTATTTTCAATGCCCTTGCATCGCCCCGAAAAGCCCTATGCCCTGGCGCTGCAGGAGGACCGCGAAATGGTCCTACTGGCCGATAAGCTTGGCTATGGTGAAGTGTGGATTGGTGAGCATTTCACTTCCAAGGCGGAACAAATCCCCTCCGCCATGTTGTTTCTGGCGACGTTGATTTCTGAAACGAGCCAGATCCGCTTCGGCACAGGCGTTGTAAACCTGCCGCATCACCACCCAGGCGTTGTCGCTGGTGAGGCCGCGATGTTCGATCAGCTGTCCGGCGGGCGGCTGATGCTCGGCGTCGGGCCAGGCGGCTTGATCTCTGATGCAGAATTCTTCGGCGAAACTGACATGGGCGAACGCAACCGTGTGGCACTTGAATGTGTGAACGCGATTCAGGCGCTTTGGGCGGCAGACGGACCGTTTGAAATGACTGTAAACGGCATGACGCTCACCAATAAATCCACCCATTGGCCGCGCCATGGGCTGGGCGCTATCCCGAAACCAATGCAGCAGCCGCATCCTCCTATCGCAATGGCGATGGTGTCTGCTCGTTCTGGTGCTGCATTCGTCTGCGCGGAGCGGGACTTCATTCCGATTTCAGCCAATTTCGTATCCGAGGACGATGTGATCGCCCAATGGCAAACCTATGCCGAGGCGCGAGACAAAGCAGGCAAGCCCGCAGACCCGGATGTATGGCGCCTTGGCCGCAACATTCTGGTCACAGAGACCGACCAGGAGGCGCAAGACATCATCGCCGACCCTGATGGCGACTTCGCCTTCTATTTCCGCTACCTCCGCTCACTCCGCCAAATGGAGGACTTTGAGGCTATGCGGGATGAGCCGAACGAAGCGATGAATGCGCGCCTAGATATCCCGCAAGCGATCCAGGATTGCGTGCTAGCAGGCAGTGCCGCCACTGTCCTCGCCCGCCTGACTGATTTGGCCGACCGCGCTGGCCCTTTCGGTACCCTACTGATGGCAGGCCAGGATTGGGATGACACGGGTCGCTGGCCAACCTCAATGCGGCGATTAGCTGAGGAAGTAGCGCCGAAGCTTTCCCAGCATGTCGAAAGCCTGAAAGCCTAGCCTCAGCCTTTAACCAGTGCCCGTGCCGCGGCCGCGACCCGTTTCCTATCCGGGAACACATGGTCCTCAAGCGCTGGGCTATAAGGGATCGGCGCATCAAGCGCGCAGACCCGTGCAACCGGGCCTTTCAGCGCTCGGAATGTGGCCGTGTCCTCCACGACAAGGGTGGCGATTTCGGCAGCAGCACTTGCTGTGGGCGGCGCTTCGTCCGCCACGACAAGGCGACCGGTCTTCTGCACAGATGCACGGATGGTATCTGTATCCAACGGCGCTAATGACCGGGGATCAATGACTTCTGCCGAAATACCCTCCGCCGCTAAATCCTCGGCTGCTGCCAGCGCTTCATGCACAGCCCAAGCGAGCGCCACGATGGTGACATCTGTGCCTACCCGTTTCACGTCAGCCTTGCCAAACGGAATGGCGATGTCGCCATCAGGCACCTCTCCTTTCAAACCAGCGAGCCGACCGGCCTCGAAAAAAATCACTGGGTTATTGTCCCGGATGGCCGTCTTCATCAGCCCCTTCGCATCCGCTGGCGTGGAGGGCAGGACGAGCTTAAGACCTGCCAGATTCATGAACATCGAATACGGGCTTTGTGAATGCTGCGCTGCGCGCCGCGTGCCGCCGCCGACGGTTGTGCGAAACACCATCGGGAACGTGGTCTGCCCGCCAAACATATAGTGGATTTTGGCGGCCTGGTTGACGACTTGGTCCATCGCGACGAAGCAGAACGTTACCAGGCGCCAATCCACAATTGGGCGATATCCGGCACCTGCAGCACCAATCGCCATGCCTGTCAGCGCGCTTTCGGTGATCGGCGTTTGCTTCACGCGGACGTCGCCGAACTCTTTGACCAGCGGTCCCGGTGCATCGGTCGACATATGGAAAATCTTGGGATCGACGCGCATTTCCTCGGCAATGCCTTGGATGATGGCGGCGGTATAGGTCATTTCAGCCATATCCAGCGCTCCTATTCAGCAAATACATCGTCGAGTGCGGACTCGAGCGTTGGAAACGGGCTTGCCTCTGCAAACGCAACGGCGGTTCGAATGGATGTTCTGACCTCGGCCTGGATGGCCTCAAGCTCATCATCAGCCAATTGGCCCTGCTGTTCCTGCAGGCGCTTGATCAACAGATCAATTGGATCGCGCTGCATCCAAGCAGCAATTTCGTCTGCTGGCCGGGCATCCGGCTGGTCCGCACGTTCAGTGTGACGACGATGGCGGTAGGTCTTCGCTTCAATCAGCGTCGGCCCCTCCCCGGCCCGCGCCCTGGCGACGGCTTGCTCCGCAGCTGCATGCACTGCCTCCACATCATTACCGTCCACGATAACACCTGGAATGCCATATCCGGCCGCCCGCGCCGCAACATCTGGCGTCGCAACGCTATCGGCAGCGCGCGTGTTCACGGCCCAAAGATTGTTCTCACAAACGAAAATCACAGGCAGCTTCCATGTTGCTGCAATATTGATCGATTCATGAAATGGTCCGGCGTTAGACGCACCATCGCCGAAGAATCCAACTGCAACGCCGCCTGCGCCATCCATCTGCGCGGCCAGCCCGGCCCCGGTGATGATTGAGATACCACCAGCCACAATGCCATTTGCACCCAGCATGCCGATGCCAAAATCGGCAATATGCATGGACCCGCCCTTGCCTTTGCAATAGCCGTCCTGGCGGCCATACAGCTCCGCCATCATCCGATTCAGGTCCGCGCCCTTGGCGATGCAGTGGCCGTGACCGCGATGGGTTGAGATGATCTGATCACCATCCCGGAGCGCCTCACACACCCCAACCGCAACCGCTTCCTCACCTATGTAGGCGTGGACAACACCGTAGATATCGCCGGTCTGGAAGCCTTCAGACGCCTGCTCCTCAAACCGACGAATTGTCAGCATCTGGCGCAACATCCGCCGTTGCTGGTCTGGTGAAAGGTTGGGCATGGCTGGCGTCTCCTGAAGCATGATCTATCCTGAATGATAGAAGCCTGTTCCGACGCTGCACAAGGAAGCCAATTCATGGCCGCAATACCAACCACGCAACCTGAAGCCGCTACTCTGACAGTCACGTTCTTCTATTACCGCGACCTTGCCCAGGCGATGGCGTTCTATGAAACTGTGATGGGGTTTAGGCTGGCCATCGATCAAGGTTGGTCAAAAATCTACAAGGTTGCAGGTGCCGCCCATATCGGCCTAGTGGACGAAAGCCGTGGCTCCCACCGCGCTGCTGAAACTAAACCCGTCCAATTCGCCATCCGCGTACCGGATGTAGATGCGTGGCATTCCTGGATCAGCACCCACAACGTAGACGCCCTATCAGCACCCCGCACAAATGATCCCCTGGGCATCCGCGCCTTCGTCTTCAACGATCCAGAAGGATATCAGATTGAAGTGCAGTCAGCGCTGCGGGATGGGGCGTAGCGCCACTACTCCACCGTGATGTTTTGATGTTGTTGGGGGGGTAATAGGTGGCAAGTGGCACCCTATCCTCACTTCTTTCTCCTACTTGGCAGTTTTTTTTACTTCTTCGTCCCATCGTCCAGAGATTCTGGCATCTTTGTGCATCCGTTGGGTCTGGGCATAGGGCAATATCAACGGTGCGTCTGTATCACCCTCTATGACGGTATAACCCGCACTCTTATTCTTGGGGTCAGCATACTCAATCCCATCATCCACCAAACCCATCTTAAATGCGATTTTTAAGTGATGGTCGTTGGTTTCAGTATCTAACCGAACCACTATCCTATCCAAAATTCCTTCAAGATATTCACGTCGGTCATTCTCTTTGAGGTCATCCAACCCAATTACCCTGTCGGCATACTTGGCAACCCAATCCAACCACTTTTTCTGGTTTCCAAGTTCCTTCGTCTTTAATCGGGTCTGTTCCAATTCATCTTTTTTGGATTTGAGTTCATCATCCAGATTTGAAGCAATCCTTGCATAGACGACCTCATCATATTTTTTGAGCAGATTGTTCGTTTCAACATCCCCGATGGATGACTGAACCTGTTTAATCTCCTTCATCAACCTATCGGTCTTGATTTTCTGGTTTCGCAACTGGGTGGCATTT
>JBDQJI010000137.1:0-9037 GCA_040263875.1 Alphaproteobacteria bacterium | reverse complement strand
TGTCTTTGACGGCACGGCTGCCCGACGTCTTCGGACTGTTGGATTTTGCTCTCATCTTCGTTCCTTCGTCACTGCGATGAGACCAAAATCCTCCTCTAAATTATACCCTCAATCTGTCTCATAGGACCTGACGCCGGACACAAACGGTGCTTCGTACCTGTCGAGGCAGGTCGAGCGACTGACAACAGGGCCGCCAACGGCGATGCAATATTCACGCCCAGAGAGATAGGTTTCGATCAAGACGTCGTTTTCAGTGGCGCTATAAGCGGCGTCGATGGCGTCTGCCAAATCTGCTGCTTCATCGACAACGTGGACATGCAATGACGCACGGCCAGATACCGGCTTCACAATGAATGGTCCGTTGAAGTCACCGAAAGCACGCCGGAAGCGGCGGTCCTCGCGTGGATCAGGGCTGCCCGTTGAAGCGGGGTTCCACACTGTGAATGCCGCAGTAGGCAGGCCGAGATAGGAGACGTTTTGTTTGAAGATATATTTGCTGTCCAGAATGCCGGACATCAACGGGTCATGGCCAAGATAGGGCACGCCCATCATTTCAAGCATCGCAGCACCATGGGACATAGGGCTGCGACCTTGAACACCGCCGGTGTTCAGCCACACCATGTCGACATTTTCTTGCTGCAGGCGTTCGCCAAGGCGCATGTCGTCTGCCAGCAGTGTGACCTTGCGGGCGCCTTGGCGCTCTAAGGATTCTGCAATGTCTTCAGCAACGCTACGGTAGCTCTTCCAGGAACGGGCGTTCACGGATTGGCGAATGACAGCACCGGGTGCTGACTTGTCACCGCCGTAGACAACGGCAATGTGTGCGCGGTCAAGCAATTGCGCGACCTGGCCTTCAAGTTGCTCAAGCCGCCCGATACGCCGGGCAGGTGTGACGGCCCGATTTCCGAGGCTGAAAACCTTTGGGCTGGCCTGAATGGCGCCATCTTCAACGTCTGTCTGTAGAGCGGCTGTTGCGAAAGCCATGGCTGATATCCTTTTCGTATACAGCGGACACCATCTGCCAACTCCCTGAATGATCTCTTAATTTGCACCGCATTTTGCTAATATCGCGACGTTGGCTTGTTTCAAAATGATATTTCCGACTCTAGGCGCCATGGGGGTGAGGGTGTAATTCTGGCAAGGTCGATTTTTTTGAAAAGGAAATACCCCATGTCCGCTGCGAATGGCGACGGCCGTAAGCTAGATCCACGTCTCCGCTCGCAACGGTGGTTTGATGACCCGAGCGACCCTGGCATGACGGCGCTTTACATTGAGCGCTACATGAATTGGGGCGTCACGCGCGAAGAACTGCAATCTGGCAAGCCAATGATTGGCGTCGCGCAAACCGGGTCGGACCTATCGCCGTGTAACCGCATCCACACGACGCTAGAGCCTCGCATCCGGGACGGCATCCGCGATATGGGCGGCATTCCGTTCGTGTTCCCAACGCATCCCATCCAGGAATCAGGCAAGCGTCCGACAGCGGCGCTGGACAGGAACTTGGCCTATCTGGGGCTAGTGGAAATCCTGCAGGGGTATCCAATTGATGGCGTGGTACTGACAGGTGGCTGCGATAAGGTAACGCCGTTTCTGCTGATGGCGGCTGCCACAGTCGATATTCCAGCAATCATGATGTCTGGCGGCCCAATGCTGGACGGTCATTGGAAAGGCCGCCTCGCAGGCTCCGGCACCATCCTTTGGGAGGCGCGGGAACGCCATGCCGCCGGTGAAATTGAATGGGAAGAGTTCATTGAAATGGTCGCGGCTTCGGCCCGCTCACCAGGACACTGCAACACCATGGGAACAGCGCTCTCAACCAACTCTCTCGCTGAAGCGCTAGGCATGGCCTTGCCAGGGTCGGCTGCTATTCCAGCACCCTATAAAGAGCGCGGTCAGGCGGCTTATGAAACTGGCCGCCGGATCGTGGACATGGTTTGGGAAGAATTGAAGCCATCAAAGGTCCTTACGCGTGATGCATTCCTGAACGCCATCGCGGTGAATACGGCGATTGGCGGATCAACCAACTGTCCGATCCATCTGAATGCCATTGCGCGCCATGCTGGCGTCGATCTATCGATCCAGGATTGGGAAGATCATGGATATGACTTGCCCTTGCTCGTGAACTGCCAGCCGGCAGGCGAGTATCTGGGCGAGGGCTATTATCGCGCTGGCGGCGTTCCAGCGGTCGTCAACGAGTTGATGAAAAAAGGCCGCATCAAAGAGGGCGCTCTAACCGTCAACGGCAAGACCATGGGTGAGAATTGCCGTGGCGCTGAAATCACAGACCAGGATATCATTCGCCCGATTGATGATCCGCTGCTGCCAGAAGCAGGCTTCCTCAACATGAAGGGCAATCTGTTCGATAGTGCCATCATGAAAACCTCTGTGATCAGCGATGAATTCCGCGCGCGCTTTCTGGCCAAGCCTGGCGATGAGAATGCATTTGAAGGCCGGGTGATCTTGTTTGAAGGCCCTGAGGATTATCACGACAAGGTCAATGATCCTGCCTTGAATATGGACGAGACTTGCATCCTCGTCATGCGTGGATCAGGGCCGATTGGCTATCCGGGATCTGCAGAAGTTGTGAATATGCAGCCGTCTGATGCTTTGATTAAGGCAGGCATCCGCTCGCTACCTTGCATTGGTGATGGCCGGCAGAGCGGTACGTCTGGCAGCCCGTCCATTCTGAACGGTAGCCCGGAGTCTGCCGCTGGCGGCGGATTAGCGCTGCTGCGGATGGGCGACATGCTGCGCGTTGACCTGAATAAACGCAGCATCGACATCATGATTGATGATGCTGAATTGGAACGGCGCCGTGGTGAGGCACCGCCGCCAATTCCGGAAAGCCAAACCCCATGGCAGGAAATCTACCGCGCTGGGGTCGGGCATCTGTCAGAAGGTGCTGTGCTTGAGGATGCCGTTAAATATCGCGGTACCGCTAAGAATATGCCCCGCCACTCGCACTAAAACGTTTGGCTTTCAGCCTCTTATCGCGACTGCAGCGAAGGCTGACATACGGCGAATAACGTCTTTAGCGGTTGGGGCTTCAAAACCAATAACAAGGTTTTGGAGCCCTGCCGCTTCGAATTCCCCGACATCACGTTCAATATCGCTCGGCGCGCCCGTGAAGCAGCGGCGATCGCCGCCGTCATTGAACTGCGGACCTTCCAAGGTATGCCAGATCACATATAGCCCAGTTGCGAGCGCTGATCCGTCACGGGCAGCATCTGCCGCCGCTGCATGGACATCGGCCAACCCAGCCGCATAGCGTTCTGGTGTGTCGAAGGTCGCCTTCGGATTATTGCAAACCGGATACCAGCCATCACCAATGCGCCCGGCGCGGCGGCGGGCCGGTTTACTCTCCCCGCCAATCCAGATCGGCGGGTGCGGGTTTTGTACCGGTTTGGGCGAGAATAACACGCCATCGAATGTTACGTGATCGCCTGATTGTTTGGGGCGTGGTGCTGTCCATAGCTCGCGAAAGCCTGCAATCATTTCGTCCGCCGCTTTGCCGCGCTTAGCGAAGTCTGACCCGTCGAGCAGCGCAATTTCCTCGGCCATCCACCCTACGCCGACGCCGACAGTTAAGCGGCCTTTAGAAAGCACATCTGCCGTCGTCAGCATTTTCGCGGCGAGGAGGGGCGGGCGATGGGGCAGCACCATGACGGACGTTAGCAAGCGGATGCTGGTCGTAGCGGCGGCGACATAGCAGATCGTTGAAATCTGCTCCAGGCAATCACCACTATCTTCCGCAAACCAACGGCCGTCATCGGTGTAGGGATAGACGCTATCGACGGATGCAGCGATCACCACATGGTCACTAAAGCCCAAGTAGTCGAAGCCCATGTCTTCTGCCGCACGGGCGATTTCGGCAAGGCTGTCAGGCTCCGCCGCTGGGCCGCAAATACCTAGATGCATGCCGAATTTCATAGGGCCTGTCCTCGTTTCTAGTAGATGGTCCGCTTCATGTGGGCAGGGTATCCCGCATCATATTCGTCCGCATCGAATTCGCTGGCCTTATCCAAAGCCTTCAGGATTTGGCCGGCCGTGGGGACTGGCCGTGTTTCTGCCTGGGACGCCGGGTCCCAAAGCTTAGAGCGATGCAGGGCTTTCTGACATTGGAAATACACACGGTCCGCTGTGATTTTCAGAACGCTACGTGGCAGTTTGCCCTGGAATTCGAAGGACGCCAGCAGGTCAGGGTCTGTCCGTAATTCCGCCGTACCATTGATCCGAAGCGTTTCGCCAACACCCGGGACCAGGAATAGCAATGACACACGCGGATCGCGGACGACATTACGCAGGCTATCCGTGCGGTTATTGCCATTGCGGTCTGGCAACAGGACAGTCTTTGGATCCTGCACACGCACGAAGCCCGGCGGATCGCCCCTAGGGGAGGAATCTGTGCCTTCTGGGGCTACGGTTGAAAGCACCACGAAGGGAGAGGCTTCAATGAAGGCCGCATATTCGGGCGCGATATAATCAATTTCTTTAGTGATCGCGCGCTCACTTGGTGTGCCGTAAAGCGCTTCAAGCGCTTCTAGCGAGGTGATCGTGTTGGCTGGCGTCGGTGCGTAAGGCATCGATAGGCTCCTTCATCTAGCTCCGCTCGAACCCACGAGCAATTTCCCAGTCTGTAACGCGGCGATCATACTCGATCTGCTCCCATTCCGCTGCATGGACATAGTGATCCACAACATCGTCGCCAAGTGCGGCGCGGAGCATGCTGGAGCCTTGAAGCGCCGTCGTTGCTGCGCGGAGTGTTGGTGGAATGGCGCGACCGCCTGTTTCAGCGTAAGCGTCGCCCGTGGCTTCAGGCTCAAGCTCCATCTTGGCTTCAATCCCGGCAATGCCTGCAGCGAGTAGGGCAGCGAACGCCAAATATGGGTTCAAATCAGCGCCGCCAACCCGGCACTCAACACGCACGGCTCTGCTATCCGCGCCGCAGATGCGATATCCGGCAGTGCGGTTGTCGCTAGACCATACAGCTTTCGTCGGCGCGAAGGTTTGTGCTTGGAAGCGCTTGTAGGAGTTGATGTTAGGGGCCAGGAAATAAGTGAATTCAGATGCATGCTGTAGCTGGCCTGCCAGAAAATGCTGCATCATCTCGGACATGCCATAGGGCCCGTTAGCGTCATGGAACATTGGTTCGGCCCCATCGGCTGACCAGAGCGATTGATGCACGTGGCAGGACGATCCGGAAGCCGCATAGTTCCGTTTCGCCATAAAGGTCAGCGCTCGACCTTGAGACCATGCGATCTCTTTGGCGGCGTTCTTGGCAATGGTGTGATAGTCCGCTGACTCAATCGGCGCGCCATAGCGAATGTTCAATTCACCTTGTCCAGCAGCAGCTTCACCCTTAGTGCTCTCCACCGGAATGCCGGCACCATAAAGGCCATTACGGATGGCCCTCAGCACACCTTCTTCCTTCGTGGTCTGGAAGATGTGGTAGTCCTCATTGTAAGGACTGATTGGCGTTAGGGACTGGTATCCCGCACTTTCAGCGTCCTCAAAGCTTTCCTTAAACAGAAAGAATTCTAGTTCGGAAGCCATCTTCGCGGAGAGACCCAGAGCAGCCAGCCGGTCAACCTGACGCTGCAGAATGGCGCGCGGCGAAACTGATACGGGGACCTTACCGTGGTGGTCCAAGATATCTGCCAGCACCAGCGCTGTGCCGGGCAGCCATGGTGCCAGTCTGAGCGTTCCAAGGTCTGGGCGCATTGTGTAGTCGCCGTAACCGCGCTCCCAGCTTGTTGTCTCGAAGCCAGGCACAGGCTCCATCTCAAGATCAGCGGCGAGCAGATAGTTGCAGGAATGGCTTTCCTTGTAGCCAGACTGCAAGAAGTGCCGGACATGTAGCCGCTTCCCCATCATCCGGCCCTGCATATCTACTTGGGCCAGGATAACAGTGTCTATTTCACCAGCATCAGCGGCGGCGGTTAGTTGTTCGAGCGTTAAAGCAGCCATGGTGTTCCCGCGTTGATCCGGTCTATTCGATGACCACAATGCCCTCTGAAGGCTTCACGGTCACCCTGTCGCCAGTCTTGATAAGTGCGGTTACGTCGCCATCCTCAAACCGATCACACATCGCCATGTTCGCGAGTGCTGCACCCTGGGCAAGGATTGTATTGGCTTGGTTGAACAGGATTGCTTTCGGCGTGATCCCGCGTGCGGTCATTTCGTGCAGCATCCATGCGGTCGCGACGCCGCCTTTTGCCGTATTCAACACTAGAACCTTGTCGTGATAGGACTGCCCAGCAAGCGCGTGCTGCGGGCGAGAAAACACGCCTTTGATGCGGTCAAGGTCATAGCGGGCAGAGAAGTTATCGCTTGCAACGAGCGCCTCACCGGTAACGTCCGGGCCAATGCCGACATGGCAGTTTAGAGTACGCGCCATCAAACAATCCTCCCCGCAACGGCACTGTCGATACAGTCTTCCATGGAGGCTAGGGCAGGGGCGTAGCCATAGCCGCCAAGGATATTCACGATCTTGGTGGAGTTTGAGAGCAGGCGCTTCCAGCCGTTAGCCTCACCAATTTCGCGGGCATATTGTTGATAGAAGCAGGTGCCTTGCAGCACTTTACCGCCGAAATCCTCAATTGCTTGGTTGAAGCCCATCCGCTCTGCGTCGCTGTAAACGCTGGCTGCGGTACAGACCAGGAAAGCCGTATCGCTATGCTTCTTCCGCCCTCGGCAAAGGTCAGCAACTGTCTGCATCTCAACGAGGCTTAGTTGAGGAGCCGCAAACACGACCACATCGACGGCCTCGCCCTTAGCACCAAAAGGTTCGCGCAGGGCGTCCAGGTCGCTTTCGGTGATGTCCTCAACAGCCAAAGATTCGCCGCCGACATCGCTCAGTGTTCGGCATTCAGGCGTCACGCCGACGATATGGAACAGTGGCGTTGAGCCGTAGCTCGCCATGGCCGCACCCATGTGTTTCATCTCATCCGATGTCGGGACGCGCTCGATGCCTTGGATCACAGGCACTTCCCAATAAGAGCCCGCTTTCCGACCAATGACTGCACCCAGTACACCCCAGTCCGTAAGCCCCTGCGGTTCAGACGCAACGCGGAATCGGCGGGTCGCTTGGCGATGTTCATCCAGATGGAGACCATAGCGAGGTGTGCGTCCCGTTAGCCCAGCGGCCAATGCCGATGGTCCGCCTTCGAAGTTCGACCTGGCACCGCATACGCTGTTCGAATAGATCACGACACCTGTATCCCCATATGCCACATGGTCGCCGAGTACCGGCGGCATGATGGTTTGATAGTTGATGCAGGTGTCCGTCATTATCATGCCAAGCGACTGGCATGCAGCGATAAACCGACGTTCCAGATCCGCCATTTCTTCAGTTTGGCCGAGCGGATCATAGTATGAGAGATCAACGCCACGAGGGTCTGTAATCATGGGAACTGCAACCCGGCGGTCGGCCTCACTCATGGCGGCGAAGTTTTCCATGAAAGCGACGCCAGCTTCGCCCAGAGATTCTGGATCAGCCATCATGTGCGATTGGCTGACGGGGACCATGTCTACGGCATCAAACATCCGGCCAACTTGTATTTGGTGCTCCAACGCCCATTTTCGCGCTGGCCCACGCGCGCCATTGAGCATTGCCTGTTCTTCGGATGTGAGTTTCATCACGGCCTCTAATTCATTGTCAGGTGATGGAACTGTGCAGCAAATGCCAGGCGTTGGACAAGAGCGCTAATCGACAAGCAGCTTGCATTGCCGCCCGGCAGCGTTCACCTTGCTGGCAGGTTTAGCTTTGGACGGAATCAGGCTTTCGATCCCGCGCACGGCCGGACATAAAAAAGCGATTGAACAAGGGAGAAATTCAACGATGCATAAAGCGAAATTGCTACGATCTTTGTCGCTTGGCGCGGCTGCGCTCGGTGCTCTATCCATGGGCGCAACAGCCGCTTAGGCTGATTATCCAGAACGCCCTGTTACGATGGTCATTCCTTATGGCCCAGGCGGTGCCACTGACATTTCCGGCCGTACGATTGCAGCCCCGCTTGGCAAAGCCGTGCCGAAGCCCATTCTGATGGTCAACCGCACAGGCGCTGGTGGTGCCACGGGTTCTGTATCCGTGAAGAATGCTAAGGCAGACGGTTATACGATGCTGTTCGCGCGCGTCGGTTCTCACTCCGTGAACCCAGCGATGAAAGCAACGCTCCCGTACACGCTGGATGATTTCCGCTTCGTCGGCGTATATGAAATCAACCCTGTTGCTTGTGCGGTTAAGGCAGATTCAGACATCAAGTCTATGGGTGATCTGGTGACTGCAGTTGCTGCAAACCCCGGCAAGATCAGCTATAGCTCAGCTGGTGTTGGGTCGCTGTTGCACCTTGCGGGTGCGATGGTGCTACGTGAATTTGGTATTTCAAACCCGATGAAGGATGCAATCCACATTCCGCTGAAAGGCGGCGGGGCAGCAGCAACGGCTGTACTTGCGGGTACAGCGACATTCATCTGCACAAACTCTTCAGCGCTCGCCAGCTTCTTGAAGAACAAGCAGCTCCGTCCGCTGATGGTCACGACCGCAGAACCGGTTGTTGGCTTTGATGCGCCGACCGCTGCTGATCTTGGCAAGCCAAACCTGCACAAGCTGGTTGGTTGGACCGGCATCGCTGGTCCGAAAGGTCTGCCAGATGACGTCGCTGCTAAATGGCGCGATTACATGGCTCAGGCCACGACGGATCAGGGCTTCCTCGACAAAATGACAGCGCGTGGTTCTGTCATTCGTTTGATGAACCCAGAAGAATCCGAAGCCTTTATCCTCGACCAGTATACGATTTTCCTTAAGCTGGTTGATGATCTTGGCATGCGGATTAAAGGCTGATTTGGCTTAGTTAAGTAGGGGTTGTGGCATGTCAGGCATCTCGCGGCTGCAACCCCATTCTTCTACGGGCAGTAAAGCTCGAAACGAGGCGTGATGCAAAACTCTAGAATATCGCCGCTAGGGCTTGTTTTCATTGGGTTTGGCGCGTTCATTTTGTTCGTTGCGATCCCTTATGCCGTGACCAGCCCGAGTAAT
>JBDQJI010000136.1:0-9119 GCA_040263875.1 Alphaproteobacteria bacterium | reverse complement strand
GTCCTGGCAGAAGGGCGGCGTCGAAAATACCAACGGAAGGATAAGACGCTGGCTACCAAGGTCCATCGACCTCGATCTGGTCAGCGACGAAGACATCCAGGAGATTGCCATGGCCCTGAACTCAACGCCGCGAAAGTGCCGCCGATTCAAAACACCCATCGAGGCCATGCTCGCCGAGCTTGGAAATGACGTTCAAATCAGGTTTGCTTGATCGCGTTGCGCTTCGCGTCGGAATCCACCGATGTTTTGTTTGGCAACAGCGGCAGCGACATCCTTCAGGGCGGTGCCGGGAATGATCGCTTAATTGGCGGCTTCGGTGTGGACACGATGAATGGTGGTGCTGGTAACGACACCTACTATGTCGATAATTCAGGCGATTTGATCTTTGAGGATGCGAATTCAGGGATCGACACGGTGATCATCGCGCCCGGATCATCTGTAATTGCATTTGCCAATGTTGAGATATTTATTCTGGACCTTGGGCCTGGCCAGAACGGCACGCTCAGCGGTCTTGCCGGAGCGGAAACGCTCATAGGTGGTAGCGGCGATGATGTATTACAGGGCAATGGCGGTGATGATGTGCTGCTTGGCGGCAGCGGCGACGACCTTATGAACGGTGGTGCCGACAATGATTTGCTTAAAGGCCATGCTGGAACAGATCTGATTAACGGCGGAGACGGCGATGATGTGATCATCGGCGGGAGCGGCAATGACGCCCTTGAAGCAGCGGGCGGCGGTGCCACGAACACCATTGTTATCGGCCGTCCAAATCCTGCATTTGATCAACCCGGCCTGCGCGGCGGTGCTGGCGTCGACCGGATCAATGGCCAGTCAGGCGATGATTTCATTGAAGGCGGAACTGGCGGTGATCGTCTGATCGGTGGCTCTGGCAATGACGTTCTTGTCGGTGGAGAGGTCGTCGGCGGCGGTGATGGTGTCGAGGACCGCTTCTTATTCTCAAGTGGCAGTGGTTTTGACACCATTGCCGACTTCGAAAATGGCATCGACAAGATCGACCTGCGAGGTCTCAACCTTGAAACGGGTTTATTTCCCACATTTGCGCCACTCGCGTCCGTAATTGGTGAAGACGATGATGGAAACGCGACGATATCACTTAGCGGCGAGAACGTGATCCGGTTGATGGGGGTAACGGCAGCTGAACTAGACGCTTCGGACTTTATTCTGGTTGACCCTGACCCAGTCTAACACGCCCGGCCCAGTCGGCGCGTGAGCAAGATGGATCTGACCGCCTGAAAAAGCGCGCCTGCGGTCTTGGATAGCTTACGCGTCAGCAATTTGAGGCTGGTGCGGGATGATATTGTTTCGTTCCATCCGGCAGATAGACCGTGTCCCGTGGATGGATCAGCGGCGACGCTTCTAAATGAGCAGCGGCGCTAAAGGCCTCAAGGGCAGTAGCCATACGCTGCAAGCGGCTGCGTTCTTCTGAAAGCCGCGTAAAATGCACGTCACATGCCGGGAAAGGTGTAGGGAATTCGCGCATTTCGCGGGCGATGTCGCGCCTTGCTGAATCAATTTCAGCGGCCATCTGGGCGCAGTCGCCAAGAAAGCGCTTTGATACATCCATCATGCTTCGTCTCCCTCATCCTTCGCAAGCGCTGCCAGAGTGTAGACCAATTCCAGTGCGGCGCGCGGCGTTAACGCATCTGGGTCAACAGTCTTCAGTTGGTCTATTGCGTCCGCTAAGCCTCGCGGCATCGCTGGAGCCAATGGTTCCGGCATAGGCTCAGCCATGACAGGTGCCGCATGGGCGAAAAGCGGTAGTGATGCGGCAGCCTTCTGGCCATCTGGTCCATCGCCAGCTTCAAGACGCCGCAACACATCGCCCGCGCGCTTCACAACATCTTTGGGCAAGCCAGCCAGCCTTGCCACATGGACGCCATAGGACCGGTCCGCTGATCCCGGCGCTACTTCATGCAGGAATGCGATGTCGCCCTGCCATTCTTTAACGCGCATCGAAGCGAGGCCCAGCCCTTCCAGCTTTTCAGCAAGGGCGGTCAGTTCATGATAGTGGGTCGCGAACAGGCCCCGGCAGCGGTTGGAGTTGTGTAGCCGTTCAACGGCAGCCCAGGCGATGGAAAGGCCATCATATGTGGCGGTGCCGCGCCCAATTTCATCCAAAATCACCAATGCGCGCGGGCCGGCCTGGTTCAAAATAGCGGCAGTCTCGACCATCTCAACCATGAACGTGGACCGCCCGCGCGCCAGATCATCAGAAGCGCCCACGCGACTGAAAAGCCTGTCGATCACGCCGATATGCGCGCCCGCAGCTGGGGTGAATGATCCGATCTGCGCCATGATCGCAATCAGCGCATTCTGGCGGAGGTAGGTGCTTTTACCCGCCATGTTTGGCCCGGTGATCAACCAAAGACGGTTGGCGGTCTCAACGGATAGATCACAGTCATTCGGCACGAAAGCACCTGCTGACAAGGCTTGCTCAACAACTGGGTGGCGCCCGCCTTTGATCTCGAATTGCAAACTGGAGTCTATCTTTGGTCGGACAAGATTTTGCTCGGCGGCTAAATAGGCAAGCGCTGCAGCGACATCAATAAGCGCCAATGCGTCCGCCAGCCGGGCTAACGCCTCAGCCTCGGCTTTCACAGCGTTGATGAGGCCAGCAAATAGTTCCAGTTCCCGTGCCAGCGCCCTGTCCGCCGCACTGGCGATCTTGGCCTCTAGGTCAGACAGCTCAACGGTGGAAAAGCGCACGGCGTTCGCCATGGTCTGCCGCCGGATGAACCGCTCATCCGCGACCAGTTTTGCCTCATGTGTTGGCGTTGTTTCGACGAAGTAACCCAGCACCGCATTGTGCTTCAACTTCAGGGCGGGCACATCCGTTTCTTCGGCATATCGGGCTTGCAGCGCCGCGATCAGGCGACGGCTGTCGTCCCGGAGGCCGCGCAATTCATCAAGCTCTGGATCATAGCCCGCGCGGATAAACCCACCGTCCCGTGCCAGCAAAGGCAGATCGTCTGCTAGCGCCTGGCGCAACATGTCCGACAATGCGCCGTGGCCGGTTAAGCGTGCACATGCGGTTTGGAGCAAGGACGGTGTCGCTGCTAATCTGTCATTCGCTTCAAGCTGTGCACGTGCAGTCTCGGCACAGGAGAGCGCCGTCGCCGTCGCCGTCACATCTCGTGGCCCGCCACGATCCAGCGCTATTCGGGATAGTGCTCTGGCAAGGTCCGGCGCTTGGCCAAGCGTATCGCGAACATCACCGCGCAGAATGGGCGCTTCCAGGAAGTGTTGAACGGCGTTCTGTCTGTCTGCAATGGCGCCAGGGTCTGTCAGCGGTGCAGCTAGCCATCCGGCAAGAAGCCGCGCGCCAGCGCTGGTTGATGTTCTATCGATAGCATGCAACAGCGCGCCTTTGCGCTCGCCAGATTGCGTGCGGAACATCTCCAGGCTGCGGCGGGTTGCTGGGTCGATTTGCATCGCAGCATCGCCTGCAAAACGCTGCGGTGGGTCTAGGCGCGGCGCGTGACCCTGCTGGGTAAGGTCCACATAGTCCACGAGCGCGCCAGCAGCTGCGATTTCTGCGCGGTCAAATGCGCCAAAGCCATCCAGAGCATCGACGTTGAAGGCAAGCTTCAGGCGACGTTCTGCATTGGCGCTATCAAACCGAGCAGCGGGCAGTTCGGTCAGTGTCGCCGTACAGTCTTCGAGCGCCAGGGTGATATCGTCCCGCACCATCAGCTTATCGGCCAGCAGCAGTTCGTTCGGCTCAATCCGGGCGAGGGCAGGTGCAAGGCCATCCTTTGCCAACGGCTCAGTCTCGAACCTTCCTGTGGAAAGGTCCAACCACGCCAATGCCCGCTTACCGCCCGCTTCGGCCAGTGCAGCCAGGAAGTTATGGCGGCGGGCATCCAGCAGACTGTCCTCGGTCAGGGTTCCCGGTGTGACGAGACGCACCACGCCACGTTCAACCAGCGTCTTGCCGGTACGCTTTTTTGCTTCGGCTGGGCTTTCCATCTGCTCACAGATGGCGACTTTATGGCCAGCGCGGATCAAGCGCTCTAGATAGGATTCATGGCTTTTGACCGGTACGCCCGCCATGGGGATTGGGTCGCCACCATGCTGGCCGCGTTTGGTCAGCGTTATGTCGAGCGTATCCGCGGCCTTAATCGCGTCCTCGAAGAACAACTCGTAGAAGTCGCCCATGCGATAGAACAGCATATATCCTGGGTTGGCCTCGCGGATGGCCAAAAACTGGGCCATCATCGGGGTCAACTTCTCAGGCATTTTTGTATTTGCGCCGTTGCCGTCCATGGCCTCAATCCCTGATTCGGGATAGAACAGTTTCAAACACCTTACCTAGCAAGGGACCGTCCACATGCCCATCATCAATTCTATCGCAGCGCTTGAAGAACAAATGACCGAATGGCGGCGTGACTTCCATATGCACCCTGAATTGGCCTACCAGGAAGTCCGCACGTCCGGAAAAGTCGCTGAAATGCTAGAATCCTGGGGCATTGAGGTGACCAAAGGCCTGGGCAAGACCGGCGTTGTTGGTGTGATCAAAGGTTCTGGCGATGGCCCCTCAATTGGCCTCCGCGCAGATATGGATGCGCTGCCGATTGATGAAATGAATGACACACCATGGAAATCCCAGAACGCAGGCGTCATGCATGCTTGCGGCCATGACGGCCATACGACCATGCTTTTAGGCGCTGCCAAATATCTGGCGGAAACGCGCAACTTCAACGGCACTGTGAATGTGATCTTCCAGCCCGCCGAAGAAGGCTATGCAGGCGCTAAAGCCATGATGGACGATGGCCTGTTTGAGAAATTCCCCTGTGACCAGGTCTATGGCCTGCACAATTGGCCCCAAATGCCGGCTGGCTCCATCGCTGCCGTGCCAGGGCCGATCATGGCGGCTGCGGACAAGTTTGACATTACGGTGCGGGGCAGGGGTGCCCATGGTGCTATGCCGCAGAATGGCGTTGATCCTATTGTTATCGGCAGCCAGATCGTGACGGCGCTGCAATCGCTTGTTAGCCGCTCGAAGGACCCAATTGAAACGGCCGTCATCTCGATCACGATGTTTCATGCGGGTGCTGCGTTCAATGTCATCCCCGAAGAAGCCGTGCTTTCTGGCACCGTCCGTACATTTAATCCAGACGTTCAGGACTTAATTGAAGACGGCATGAAGCGGATCGCAGAAGGTATCGCAAGCGGCATGGGTGGCAGTGCTGAAGTAGATTTCCGTCGTGGATACCCTGCCACCGTCAATCACGAAGCCCAGACACAGCTTGCGGCTGATGTTGCTGGCGGCATCGTTGGCCCGGAAAACGTACGCAATGACGTAGATCCCACTATGGGCGGTGAAGATTTCGCCTTCATGCTGAATGAAAAGCCGGGTTGCTATCTCTGGCTTGGCCAGGGCGGTGGCGCTTCCAGCGAGAACGTTCATCACCCACAATATGATTTCAATGACAGCGTTCTACCGATTGGTGCCAGCGTGCTCGCGCGCCTCGTGGAAGAACTGCAGCCGAAGCGCTAGGACGGAACACCATGGAATTACGTAAACCTTACGCGCTCTATTTGGGCGATGTGCCGGATCAGCTCGCCGCGAAAACCGCTGATGGCGTTGCGGATTGGCGCCCCGAATGGTGTGTGGGCCAAGTCCGGTTGCCGGGTTGTGGTGCTGATTGCGGATTGACGGACTTGTCAGTCGCAGAAGCGGCGGCCAAGGGCGCAGGCACGCTGGTGATTGGCGTTGTCAATCAGGGCGGGTTCTTGCCGGAACATTGGATCGCGGATGTCGTTGCGGCCATTGAAGCTGGAATGGATGTTGCGTCCGGCCTGCATGCGCGGCTGGAAAGCTTCCCAGCCGTTAAAGCCGCGGCAGAGAAACATGGACGGGCGCTGCATAACTTGCGGCATCCAACGCGTGAGTTTGGTACCGGGCGCGGCGAGAAGCGTGCCGGTAAACGTGTTCTAACCGTTGGCATGGACTGCTCCATCGGTAAGAAATATGCAGCCCTCGCGATTGCTAAAGAGATGCAGGAGCGCGGCATCAACGCCGATTTCCGTGCAACGGGCCAAACGGGCGTGCTCATCGCTGAGCGCGGCATCGCGATTGATGCGATTGTCTCGGACTTTATCGCAGGTGCGGCTGAATGGCTGTCCCCGGCGAATGATCCAGACCATTGGGACGTGGTTGAGGGGCAGGGCTCCCTGTTTCATGCAGCCTATGCTGGCGTCACGCTTGGCTTGATGCATGGCTCGCAACCAGACGCACTCGTGCTTTGCCATGAGCCGACACGGACCCATATGCGCAACCTGCCCCACATGCCCATTCCTCGAATGGAAGATGCGTTGGAGCAATATGTGGCGCTGGCCAAACTAACGAACCCAAATGTCCGCTTCGCTGGCATTAGCGTGAATACTTCCCAGGTATCCGCTGATGAAGGCGACAAGCTGATGGCTGACATTGAACAGCGTTACGGCCTCGTGACAGTCGATCCAATCCGCCAGGGTCCTGGCCGGATTGTCGACGAACTTCTCAAGATTTAGAGGCAGTAGAGCCTATGTCGATAACGTTGACAGCTCGCGAGGAAGTATTTCCCATCAGGGGCGTATTTCGCATCAGCCGGGGGGCGCGAACGGAAAGCCGCGCGGCTGTCGCAACCATCAGCGACGGCGCGTTTACAGGCCGTGGCGAATGCATGCCCTATGCTCGGTATGGCGAAACTGTTCAGTCCGTTTTGGGAGAGATTGAGCATGTCGGGGAGGCGCTGAAGAATGGCGCTGACCGGGATGCCATTCAAGGTTTGATGAGCCCGGGGGCGGCGCGCAATGCGGTTGATTGCGCGCTTTGGGACCTGGAAGCCAAGCGAGCTGGCAAACGGGCCTGGGACATGGTCGGCATGCAAGCACCGACGGGTGTTGTCACGGCATATACGCTCAGCCTAGACACACCAGGAGCAATGGGTGCCGCAGCGCTCGCCGCCAAAGCAAGACCGCTGCTGAAAATTAAGCTTGCAGGTGAGGGAGACCTTGATCGGGTCGCTGCCATTCGCCAGAACGCGCCAGACGCCGTTTTGATTGTGGACGCCAATGAAGGCTGGACGTCGGATATGGTTGAGCCATTTTCGGCGGAACTTGCGAAGCTCGGCGTTGCAATGATTGAGCAGCCGCTACCATCAGATAATGACGCTGCACTCGCTGACTTGCCGCACCCTGTCCCGCTCTGCGCTGATGAATCAGCCCATACGGCGGCTGATATCGGGGCGCTTAAGGGGCGCTATGACGTTGTGAATATTAAGCTCGATAAGACGGGTGGATTGACGGAAGCGTTGAAATTCCGTGCCGCTATTTTGGATGCTGGCATGCAGGTTATGGTCGGCTGCATGCTTGGCTCATCGCTTGCTATGGCCCCGGCGATGATGGTCGCGGGCGGCGCTAAATTCGTTGATCTGGACGGACCTTTGCTTTTAGCGGAAGACCGCGCGCCCGGGCTTTGCTATACGGGCTCCAACATTGCGCCGCCGCACTCAGAACTCTGGGGCTGATCGCTGCGCTTCACGGGCTGAATCTAGGAAAAGAACATGGGTTTTAATTGCGGCATTGTCGGGCTGCCGAATGTCGGTAAGTCTACACTTTTCAACGCTTTGACAGCGACAGCGGCGGCTGAGTCGGCGAACTACCCCTTCTGCACGATTGAGCCAAATGTTGGTCGGGTTGCCGTGCCAGATGTACGGTTGAATGCATTAGCAACGACGGCGAAGTCTGCAAAGGTCATCGCAACGCAGCTGGAGTTCGTTGATATCGCGGGCCTTGTGCGTGGTGCTAGTCGTGGTGAGGGCCTGGGCAACCAGTTCCTCGGGAATATCCGTGAGGTGGACGCAATTGCGCATGTGCTGCGCTGCTTCGAGGGGGGTGACATTACCCACGTCGAAGACTCTGTTGACCCTATTCGGGATGCGGAGATCGTAGAAACAGAGCTCATGCTCTCTGATTTGGAAAGCCTGGAAAAGCGGTACGATCAGGCTCGGAAACGTGGCCAGACCGGAGACAAAGAAGGCAAGGCGCTAGCCGCTATTATGGGGCCCCTGGTTGAGGCACTGAAAGACGGTAAGCCAGCGCGGACTGTGGTTTTCGACAACAAAGAAGATGCCAAAATCGCCAAGAGCTTGCAGCTGCTCACGTACAAGCCTGTGCTTTACGTCTGCAATGTGGATGAAGAATCAGCGGCTGACGGCAATACGCTCTCCGAAAAAGTACGCCTGAAGGCAGAGGCTGAAGGTGCAGCACATGTCGTTGTCTCTGCTGCCATTGAATCCGAGATCGCACAGCTTTCGACTGACGAAGAGAAGGCCGAGTTCCTAGAGACGATTGGTCTTGAAGAACCCGGCCTGAACCGCGTAATTCGCGCTGGGTACGAGTTGCTGGGCCTCATCACGTTCTTTACAGCTGGCCCAAAAGAAGCTCGCGCCTGGACGGTTCGTGACGGAGCCGCCGCACCAGAAGCCGCTGGAGAGATCCACACAGACTTCGAGCGCGGCTTCATTGCTGCAGAAACAATTGCCTACGAAGACTATACCAGCCTTGGCGGCGAAACCGCCGCTAAGGAAGCCGGAAAAATGCGACAAGAAGGGCGCAATTACATCGTCAGCGACGGCGACGTAATGCTATTCCGCTTCAACGTTTAGGGCTGCAGAGGATATTGCCCTAGCTTGTCCGGAGACGAACGTCCCCGCCAAATTTCCCGGGGTCCTTCTTTGAAGCCGTTATAAGTGCATCAATGAAGCGTTTGATGTTTGTGCGGATGGTGCCTTCATTTGCCAAACGGAGGCGTTCTGCACCTAGGGCCGCATCGGAGAAATTCGCCGTATAGGGCGTTTTGATTGTCTCATCAAATACAGAACCGTTAGTCGCGTGGGTGACTTGATACCTGACGGTGCTGGTAACTGTCATATCGAAACCCATGACCGGCTGCTCTAAGCTTATCAAGGTGGTTGGTGAATTCCGGAGCGAAGTGCAACACCGCGGGCAGATTTGGTATCTGTCTGATGCACAACGTGAAACGGTGTCGCCATGTCGAACTATACGCATCTCACGCCCAGCGAGAGAGATCAGATCGCTGCCTTGAAGGG
>JBDQJI010000135.1:0-9236 GCA_040263875.1 Alphaproteobacteria bacterium | reverse complement strand
GCATACGACCGTTTGCCTGTGTACGCCGCCGCTAGACGCAAGCAAGGCCGCCGTCGCCGCTGTGAGGCGACCCCTTGCCCCCCGGCCCCGCGCTTGTATTGATGGGGGTACCCCACAAAATTTTCGCAGGAAAATCAGGAGAACACACAAAATGAAGAAACCACGAAAAGTCCACGGCGTCGGCACAAACGACGCGGATTATACTGTTCGCCCCAGAGGACCAGACGGCAAGCGGCTACCTTGTCCGTACTACCGTGCATGGACCGAGATGCTCAAACGCGCCTACTCCCCCGCGTACCACGCCCGCTTCCCCACCTACATCGGCGTCACGGTATGCGAGGAATGGCACTCGTTCATGGCGTTCCGCGCATGGATGGAGCCGCAGGATTGGGAAGGGAAGCATCTAGATAAGGACATCATCGCGCCGGGAAACAAAGTCTACTCGCCCGACACATGCGTCTTCGTGCCACAAGCGCTTAACAAGCTGCTCACCGACTGCGGCGCCGCGCGCGGCGAATGGCCGATTGGGGTGTATTGGGAAAAGTCGTGCAAGAAGTTCACCGCCCATATCACAGAAGGAGGGAAAAAGCGACACCTCGGCGTCTTCACCTGCCCGCATGAGGCGCACATGGCATGGCGCAAGGCGAAAGTGCGTCTCGTCCGCGAGACTGCCCGCGAACAGGACGACCCGCGTATTTACGCTGGTTTACTCCTTCACGCCGCTCTTATAGAACGCGGCGAAGCTCATTAAGGAAAAGGACACACACATGGACAGACGCGCGCTCCTCAACGCAGCCGAGGCTGCAACCACCGCTCGTGGCGAACCCTACGGCGATGCGACGTCAAACTTAACACGCATAGCAACGCTATGGTCTGTGATCCTCGGCATCGAGGTGACAGCATCACAAGTTGCGGCTATGATGGTTGCCTTGAAGCTGGCCCGCCTAGTCCACACGCCCGGCCACACTGATAGCTGGGTGGACATCGCGGGCTATGCCGCCCTTGGGGCTGAGGTATCTGAGTATGACGAAGCCACTGACTGTTAGGCAGGCCCGCGCCGCTCTTGCGTCTCAGGACGATTCCCGCAAGCAATCGGTGATTGATGAGCTTGAGGCTATTGCCACGGGCGAAATCACTGACGTACTATCGTGGGACATGCTTGGTCGGGTTCAGGTGCGTCCGTCTGATGAGTTATCGGAACGCGCGCGACGGTCGATCAAGAAGGTCAAGATTACGCCGAATGAGCATGGCAACAGCATCGAGGTCGAGATGCACGACAAGTTGTCGGCCTTGCGGCTTTTGGCGAAGCATCGCGGCCTGCTTGAGCCGAACAGCGACGAGACGCGCCCGTCGATGATTGGGATCAATGTGACGGGGCCGAAGACGACGACGTATGAGGTTATTGAAGAAGACGAGCAGGAGCAGACAGATGGCTGAATCCATAGCTGGCGTTCCAATTAGGGAGCCGTTCAAAGGTGAGTTGGATTATTTTCGTAAGAATCCTTCTGTTGCCGGGATGGCGACGGAGGACAATAAAGTCATCATTAACCCGTTTACCCAACTCAGCGAGCAACAGAAACAGGCTGTCGCAATCAATGAGGCTGCGCGTGTTTGGATGCGGACCCAAAAAGAATATGCGCCTGATTTTTCACTAACCAAACAGCAGGAGCAGTTTCTTGATACGACAACATATCGCAACGCCCCGAAGGCAGACAGGCTTGCAACGATAGCCGCTCGTCTTTTGAGCAATGATACGAGCGCGGGAGTCCCGACTGCGGATCAGTCTCTTTTCGTTTCGCGCTTGAGAATGGCTATGTTTGGGGATAAGTGATGGTGAAGAAAGTAACGCAGACGTTTGGGCCGAAAAGCCAATGGAGATAGCTGGCGAGTCTGATCACATACGCGGGCATTACATTCATTTCTATGATACCCCTGTGCGCTGCCCGGCCTGTGAGTTCTTCAGCGTAGGTCTGGCGTATGACGGCACTGCGTCGGTTTACTGCGGCATGTGCGGCACGAAATGGTTCAGCGTAGGGTGTGACGGGCATGGCGAGGAGCAGTAGGGCGACGGATCGGTCTCCGCGCCGCCGCAGGAGTGGTGGCACGGACGCCTTGACGGGCCTGAACTTGGACTTCAGCGAAAGCCCGACCGTCTGGAAGTTTCTGAACGACGACAGCTTTGTGCGCGGGCTGATGGGGCCGGTCGGCAGCGGCAAGACGTATGCCAGTCTGGCGGAGGTCATGCTCCGTGCCGTGAAGCAGCCGCCGTCGCCGGAGGACAATATCCGGTACACGCGCTTTGCGGTTATCCGAAATAGTTACCCCGAATTGCGTACCACCACGATCAAGACGTGGCAGGAAATATTTCCTGAGAACACATGGGGCGAGATGCGCTGGTCGCCGCCCATTACGCATCACATCAAGCTGCCGCCGCGTGACGGTGCGCCGGGTTTGGACTGCGAGGTGATTTTCCTTGCGCTGGATCAGCCGCGCGACGTGCGAAAGCTGCTGTCGCTGGAACTGACCGGCGGGTTTATCGACGAGGCGCGTGAGTTGCCGAAGGCGGTGGTCGATGGTCTGACCTCGCGCGTCGGACGCTACCCGACGAAGAAGCATGGCGGCTGTCCGTGGCGCGGCGTCTGGATGTCCACGAACCCGATGGACTCGGATCACTGGTGGCCGAATCTTGCAGAGAAGAATCCGATTCGCGGCAAGTACCCGTGGAAGTTCTACAAGCAGCCCGGCGGCGTGAAGGAAGGCACGAAGGAGCATGAGGATGCGATCTTCGCGGCTGGCAAATACTGGCTGATGAACGAGAAGGCGGAGAATACGAGCAACCTTCCGCCGGGGTACTACGAGCAGCAGCTTGCCGGTAAGACGCTGGACTGGATTCAATGCTATGCCGGGGCGCAGTACGTTTATGTACAGGACGGCAAGCCGGTCTGGCCTGAGTTCAGCGACAGCCTGATGTCGTCTGACGTTGAGATTGAGCCGACGTTTCCTGTCCATGTGGGGCTGGACTTTGGTCTGACGCCAGCGGCGGTGTTTGGGCAGAAGATGCCGAACGGTCGCTGGCACGTCGTGCATGAGCTAGTTGCGTTCGACATGGGGCTTGAGCGGTTTGGGCATCACCTTATGGCCGACTTGAGTACGAAGTTCCCGAAGTGCGAAGTGTTCATCTGGGGCGACCCTGCGGGTGGCAAGCGCGACGAAATCTTTGAGGTGACGGCGTTTGACCATCTCAGGACGCTGGGCCTGCGCGCACAGCCCACGGCGTCGAATGATTTCATGGTTCGCCGCGAGGCCGGTGCGATGCCGATGAACCGGCTCATTGACGGCAAGCCCGGCTTGCTTGTGTCGCGCGACTGTGTGCGGACGCGCAAGTCTCTTTCTGGCGGGTATCATTTCAAGCGTGTCGCCTTGGGTGGCGGGTATGAACGGTTCCGCGATGTTCCCAACAAGAACGAGCATTCGCACGTTGGCGATGCGTATGGGTATCTGATGCTGGGTGGCGGTGAACACCGCCGCCTGACACGCAACCCAAACGGCAAGCCGCTGTTTGGGCAGACGGTGGCGAAGATGGATTTCGACGTGTTTGCGTAAAAAAAAGGAGGGGTGTGCGGAGACAAACACACCCCTCCAGTCACATGGAGAAGAACACACATCGGAGACGGAACAATGTGCAAGAAGATTATAGACGATGGTTGATACCAGCGCAATCCTTCGCAACCAGAATGTTTCTCTGGTGCCGTTCCATTGGGCGCACCCAGAGGCGATGGACCTACGCCCGCACGACCGCGCGTACTACGATTGCATTCCGAATTTTCGTGAATATCTGAAGTTGTACATGGCGAGTGGTAACGCTTTGACGGCGGTCGTGCCTGAAGGCATGGCTTGTTGCTTTGGCGTTAATACCATGTGGCCCGGAGTTGCGGAGGGATGGATGTTAACTAGCCATCTGGTTGACGGCTATCCGGTGTCACTTACACGCAGCACGACAAGATATTTCAACCGCATCGCCACCGAAATGAAGTTGAAACGGTTGCAGCTTACAGTAAATGCAACCAATCTTGTTGCAGTTCGATGGGCAAATGCGTTAGGATTCACCTGTGAAGGCGTCTTGCGCTCTTACGGTGCGGATGGCGCAGACCATATTATGTTTGCGAGGATATACTGATGGGTGGACTTTTTGGGGGGAAGAGCGAAACGCCGCGACCGCCGGAACCTGATCCCGAACTGAAGGCGGCTCAGGATCGGCAGGAGGCTCGTCTGGAGGAAGAGGAGCGTCAGAAGAGGGCTGAGATTGCTGCGCGTCGTCGTGCCCGCCAGATCGGCGGTCAGAGGATGCTGCTTTCTCCTGAACGCGAGAACGCCCAGAGGGGCATCAACACAACGCTTGGAGCCGGATGATGGGTGGTGTATTCAGCAGGCCTTCTTCTCCTGCTCCGCCTCCGCCCGCACCTGAACCGGAGCCGGTGGTAGATTCGACGGCGAGTCAGGCCACAGAAGCACAGAAACAAGCCGCCGCACGTCGCCGCGCTCGTGGCGTGGGTCGCGCGCTTCTTTCGCCAAGCCGACTGGGCGCAACCGACGAACAGCAGCAGACACTTGGAGTTGGTTGATGCCAAAGGTAGTTCTCGCGAATGGTAAGACCCGCACCTTCGCTTATTCTAAGGCGGGCATGGAAGCGGCTAAAGAGTATGCGAAGCAGTATGGCGGTCGCATCTCGGAAGTCTCGATGAAAACGAAGATGCTGAAGAAGGCCAAGTGACATGCCGCTGAAGGAAGGCAAGTCCGACAAAACCATTGGCAAGAACATCAAGATGTTGATGCAGGAAGGCCGTCCGATGAAACAGGCGGTTGCTATTGCCATGCGTAAGACCGGTAAGCCAAAGGGCATGAAATGAAAAAGCCTGTCTGGGAAAAGAAGCGGCCTAAGAGTGCTGGCAAGCCCCAGCAGCTAACGTCGGCTCAGAAGCGTTCAGCTATGCGAGCCGCCCGTGCTGCTGGTCGCCCATATCCCAACCTGATTGACAATATGCAGGCTGCTCGTGGTTAAGAAGGCGCACCAGAATCCGAAGGGCGGCCTGAACGAGGCGGGTCGCAAATACTTCGAGCGCAAGGAAGGCGGCAACCTGAAGGAGCCGGTCAAGTCTGGCACCAATCCGCGCCGCGTGTCCTTTGCCGCTCGCTTCGGTGGTATGGACGGCCCGATGAAGAATGAAAGTGGCGAGCCGACTCGACTTGCATTGGCACTAAAGGCGTGGGGCTTTGGCTCCAAGGAAGCTGCGCGGAATTTTGCTGCGCGGCATAAGAAGGATTAGACCCATGCTCACTGTCGAACAGATTATGAAGCGCCATGACATCGCGCAGCGCCGCAAGGATAACTGGCGTCAGATTTACGAGGACTGCTACGAGTTCGCTCTGCCGCAGCGTAATCTGTATGACGGCTACTATGAGGGCGGCGGGTCGCCGGGCCAGAACAAGATGGCTCGCGTTTTCGACTCGACCGCGATCTCCTCGACGCAGCGTTTCGCCAATCGCATCCAAGCCGGTCTGTTCCCGCCTTATGGGCGCTGGTGCCGCCTTGAGCCGGGGCCGGAAATCCCTGAAGAACGCCGGGTCGAAGCGCAGGCTGCGTTAGACCTTTATTCCGACAAGATGTTTTCGCTGTTACGCCAGACGAATTTCGATCTGGCAATGGGCGAGTTCTTGATGGACCTAGCCGTCGGCACCGCAGTCATGTTGATCCAGCCCGGCGACGACATGACGCCGATCCGATTTACATCCGTGCCCCAGTACCTTGTGTCGATTGAAGAAGGTGCCCACGGCAAGGTTGATAACGTCTACCGTCGTATGCGCCTGAAGGCAGAAGCCATCAAGCAGCACTGGGTTGAGGCGGAGATTCCCGACCGGCTTGCTCGCATGATTGAGGAAAAGCCGACAGACGAGATTGAGTTGGTTGAGGCGACCGTCCTTGATGTTGGGCGCGGCGACTTCGACTACCATGTGATCTGGCCGGAAGGCAAGGCGCAGCTTGTTCATCGCAAGATGAAGTCGTCGCCTTGGATTGTCGCTCGGTACATGAAGGTGGCTGGCGAGGTGTATGGGCGCGGCCCGCTTGTGACGGCAATCCCGGACATCAAGACGCTGAACAAGACGCTGGAACTTCTGCTTCGTAATGCGTCCTTGTCTATTGCAGGGGTTTATACTGCTGCCGACGATGGCGTCCTGAACCCGCAGATGGTTCGTATTGTTCCCGGTGCGATCATTCCGGTGGCCCGCAATGGTGGCCCGCAAGGCGAGTCGCTTCGTATGCTGCCGCGTTCTGGCGACTTCAACGTGTCGCAGATCGTAATCAACGATCTCCGCATGAACATTAAGAAGATTCTGCTGGACGATACGCTTCCGCCTGACAATATGTCGGCTCGTTCTGCTACGGAAATCGCGGAGCGCATGAAGGAACTGGCCCAGAACCTCGGCTCTGCCTTTGGCCGTCTGATTACCGAAACGATGGTGCCTCTAATCTCGCGCATCCTGTACATCATGGATGATCGCGGCATGATTGAGATGCCGTTGCGTGTTAATGGGCTTGAGGTCAAGGTGACGCCCGTGTCGCCTATTGCACAAGCTCAGAATATGGGCGATGTTGAGAAGATTACGCAGTGGGTTCAGCTTTCTTCCGCGCTTGGTCCGGAAGGTCAGATGTCTGTTCGCACTGGCGCGATTGCAGACTATATTGCCGATAAACTCGGTGTGCCCGCTGATTTGCGGACGACGCCGCAAGAACGCCAGCAAATGGCGGAACAGGCCGCGATGGCCGCGCAGATGGCTATGCAACAGCAGGCCGGGGGAATGGAGCAACCAGTTGAAGGTGTCTAATGGAGCGGATCGAAGGATGGGACGGACTCAGAGAGTCTGATCCCACCTTGCTGCAACCGCAGCAGCAGGAAAGCGACGACCTTGATCGTCTATATCTCAGAGTGTTTGGCAGCGAGGACGGGCAGAAATTGCTTGAGCATCTGCGCTCGCTGACGATTGAGCAGCCCACATGGTATCCGGGCGAAGAAGCGTCTCACGGCTATGCGCGTGAGGGGCAAAACTCGATAGTGCGCGAAATTGAGCGCCGTGTTGCGAAAGGAAGAACCCTATGAGTGAAGAAGCGCAGACGGAAGAAGGGCTGCTGGACTCCGCACAGCTTGAATCCGACGAGTCCCAAAAGGAACCGGAAACGATCAGCCATCTGCAAGAAGACGCCCAGCCTAGCGTCGAACAGGTGACGGTCGCCGAGGACGACGAGCCGGTAGAGTTTGAGCGGCCAGACTGGTATCCAGAGAAGTTCTGGAACGAGGAGGAAGGCCCGGACCTTGAAAACCTAGTCAAGTCGTACAATGAGCTTCAGAAGAAGTTCTCTCGCGGCGAACATAAGACGCCGGAAAGTTACGATGACAAGATGTTCTCGGATGCCGGTGTGTCGCAGGACGACGAACTGCTGAATACTTACAAGGCGTGGGCCAAGGAAAACGGTATCAGTCAGGCAGCGTTTAATGAATTGGCTGAAAAGTTCATTTCCATGAGCGGCCAGCAGCAGGAAATGGCGCAGGTTTCTTATCAGGAAGAATACAAGAAGCTGGGTCCGAACGCAGACAAGACTATTAAGTCCATGACAGAATGGGCGCAGGGGCTTGTACGCAAGGGCATCTGGGGTCAGGATGACTTCGAGGAGTTTAAGATCATGGGCGGAACGGCGCAGGGCATCCGTGCCTTGCAGAAAATTCGCTCATACTACGGCGATCAGTCCGTGCCTGTTGATGTTGGACCGGCGGAAGGTATGCCCTCCAAGGAGGAATTGAACGCAATGGTGGGTAAGCCTGAGTATCAGAGCGACCCGGCCTACCGCGCGAAGGTCGAGAAACTGTTCGAGGCCGTCTATGGCCAGCAAGAATACTCGGCAATCTGATGGAGTGCCCGGAATGCTTTGGTGAGGGCCGCGTCGAGGTCGAGTACACCGTTGGCGGCGTTGGTCCAGCCGGGCCTTGGCAGGGTTACACAGCAAAGAAAATCGAATGTGAACTCTGCAATGGCCGGGGCGAACTAGAAGAAACAGGTGATGAATAGGCGGCGAAAGCCGCCTATTTACATTTGCGTGTAAATGTTCATATAATCAGGCGACGGATAACCCTGCGGCCCGTCTGACCCGCTTGGGGGCAAGGCGTCGATTTGCCCAAGCCGCAGCCCGAAAGGATACCTGCTAGGCGTTTTTGTCTTGAACCCAGAATGAAAGGACTCAGAAATGGCTGTTGGCATTTCTAACGCCTTCGTTCAGATGTTCGATGCGGAAGTCAAGCAGGCCTATCAGGCTTCGCGTATGCTTGCTGGCGTTTGCCGCGAACGTATGAATGTTGAAGGCTCGGTCGTCAAATTCCCCAAGATCGGGAAGGGTACGGCCACTGTGCGTGTTCCCCAGACTGATGTGACCCCGCTGAACGTGTCCTACTCTCAGGTCACGGCCACGATGTCCGATTACATCGCGGCGGAATACAGCGACATCTTCCATCAGGCGAAGGTGAACTTTGATGAGCGCCGTGAACTGGTGCAGGTGGTGGGCAACGCGATTGGCCGCCGCATGGATCAGCTTGTGATCGACGCTCTGAACTCGGCTTCGTCGCCGTCCACCGTTGATACCAACGTCGGTGGCACGGCTACGAACCTGAATCTGGACAAGCTGCTGGCTGCAAAGAAGGCTCTGGACGCGAAGAATGTCCCGGCTGAAGGTCGTTGCATTGTCATTCATGCGAATGGCCTGTCGGCGCTTTTGAATGAAACGGAACTTACTAGCTCGGATTTTGCCACCATTAAGGCGCTAAGTGCCGGTGATATCTCGACTTTTCTGGGTTTCCGTTTCATCATGCTCGGTGATCGTGACGAAGGCGGTCTTCCGCTGCCGTCCACCCGCACCAGCTTCGCGTTCCATCGTGACGCGGTTGGTCTGGGCATCAGCATGAACCAGAAGTCTGAAATCAACTATGTGCCTGAGAAGACGTCGTTCCTTGTCTCCTCGATGTTCTCCGCTGGTGCGGTTGCCATCGACGACGAAGGCATCGTCAAGATCAGCAGCACCGAGTAAGGAGGACTATATCATGGCTTTTGATGCTGCTGGATTGGGCGTTGTTTCGGCCTCGAAGAAGGGTAATGCTCCTAGCATTTACACCTATCAGACCGCCGACACTATCGCT
>JBDQJI010000134.1:0-9351 GCA_040263875.1 Alphaproteobacteria bacterium | reverse complement strand
ACCCAGACGTTACCCATGTAACCCGCAGGTCCGAACGGGAGCCTGGTTGGTCAAGTCCTAAACGTTCCATGTTGTTGGCTCCCATTTAGGCGGGAGCACCAGCCCGCGCACCGGTTTACCGTCGACGGACTTCCTCGCTTGCCTAGGCTTTCCCTGATGGCAGGCGAGTGACAAAATCTCTGATGCCTTGCGTTTCAGCGTATAGAATTCTGAATCTGCGTAATTGACGCTCAACCAATCAACTAATTTTTTCATCGGCTTGGGGGCTAAGAAACCGCCTGCAGCCAGTTCGACGACCTCCTGGCTCAAGTCGGTGCACAAGTATTCGAGAAACTCATCCGCAACGGCCTTGATATTGTCATCCAGATTTCCAAAGCGTTTGCCGATACCCCACTCCGCGTGAAAGCTCTCTAGGGCCTTGTCAGCAACATTTGTCGCCCGATCGCGTCCCATGTCCTGATAGTTAGCGATGGCGGCATTCAACGTTGTCGCGATCCAGTTCCGGAGGCTCATGGCGTAGGTGGCGCGTTTGGCTTGAAACAGTGGTCGACTGTCAATTGAACCTGCATTTTCGATCACGCTCATTCGGTTCACGAATTGGCCCTCAACCCCGTTTGAACCAACGAGCGAATTCACGGTCTCGGCGCTCGTGAATATCTTGGAAAATATTTCCACCGTTTGACGCAGTTCATACTTGGGCGATAGCGTGATTTCGTTCTGAAGCTGCTTCAATTCACTTTTTACGACTTTGAACTCGTCGATCCAGAGCACCAAGGCCCGTTTGAAATTGTTTGCGGCAAGGGCGACGGGTTTGCCCTCCATTGCGGCTTCGATTTCCTTGATAGACGTAGATGCCACAACACCAGCGCCTGCCAGCTGGCTCATGAAAAGCCCTTTCCCGAAGTCACTCTGCGCCAGCCACCATAAGAAGGCTTTTTTTCGGTCCCCAGCGAACCGGGCAGCGGCGATGAAGGCCAGCACCACATCCACCTCTGGCCAATGTGCTCGGAAGTCATCGATGAAGCGTTGCTCAAACGGCCCTTGAGGCAGTGGACGATGCGGTAGCGTTATCTGTACGTCGAACTCGCGCAACTCGAACAAGGGCACACTGGCGAACATATCAACCCGCCATGCCAGGGCGCTGCGTTGGCGATACAGCTTGATTTCATCCAGAATTGGCTCTCGAACGGCTGCCGCAATGGCCTTGCGAACGTCCTTTCGCACACTTGGCTCTGCCAGTTCGACCCACTGGTCGATATGCTCTGCCTTTAAGGGACTGCCGAAGGTCGAGGTTAGGTACCGCCAAGCGTCCCTCTCAGAAAACTGGACTAAATCGCCCTCGCGGTTCAGGAATTGGAACGGTCGACCAGCCCCCGTGCAATAGAAACTAGTCTCTATGGTGGCGCTAACGACGTGGCGCCTTAAAGCTTCCTCAGGAGCCAGGGGTTCAGCTTTCTCGGCTTCAGCGTCCGCCTCAGGGGGTGCCTCAGCGTCCTCCTTCTTGGCGAACTTGTCAGCCACTCCGCCCATGATGTTGGCCCTCTTCCGGGCGTACTGCTTCTGTATTAGTTGTTGGACGATGGTCTCTAGGCGCTTCTGGATATAGTCAGCGACCCCGCGCGAGGGGGCACCGGTCCAGCCGCTCAGCTTGATAACCGAACGCATTGTTGCACTTTGCCCCCGGTAGTTGCCGAAGTCCTTCCATTTCGCTGCACAAACTGACCGACTGTAACGCGGATCAGGCTCCGACCATGCGAGCCAAGTCTCAATCTGTCTCATAGGACCTGACGCCGGACACATCATGTCGATGCAAAAACCCGATTGGCATGTCCGCTTTGATATGGACAAAGAAGGTGCTGCCGCAACCCGCAAGAAACTGCTTGGCATGGCTGCAGCAGACGGCATTCCAATCGCCGGATATCACATGCCGTTCCCAGCCGTTGGCTACGTGGAAGCCATGAGCGGCGGTGGCTATCGCTACAACGCCGTCAGCTACCAGCTATCGCTGTAACGCTCACATTCTGAGCGGACTACAGCAGAGAGCCCTGGCTATCATCCGATGGCCGGGGCTTTTGCTTTTTCGCAGGCTTAGATGGTTTAGGAACTGGTCTTGCAGGCGGTGTGCCGTCACCGATCACGGCAGCGCGGCGCTCTCCTTTGGCGAACTGTAATTCTACCGCGAGGCCTGGCGTTGCGGCTTCTGCGGTCGAGATCACGGCATCGCCTGCACGCACCAGCACAAAGCCACGCTCCAGCGTTTTCTCATAGGAATAGCTATCGAGCAGCCCGGCGGCGCTCGCTAGCCGCGTTTCAGCGTTCTGGATGCCGCGCTGGCTTGCGTTAGCGAGGCGGCGGGCAGGATCAAGCCGTTCCAGTGCATGGGCATGATCGCCGAGCGCTTTCGCCGCCGCCCGATCAAGCGCACCGGACCGTTGGCGAAGCCCATCATGCTTTGCCTCCAACTGGCGCATGGGGCTTGGCAGGGCTGCATTCAGCCGCGCGACGAAATCCTGGCGGCGAGAAAGACCCGTGCGGAGCGCTAGGGCCAGTCGCTCACCCCAATCGTCCAGGCGCTGGGATGCCGTCTCAACCAGCCGGGCCGGTTGCGGCAGTCCGCGGGCAATGCCGCTTAGACGATCCTGGCGTTGAGCAACGCCGCGGTCCGCCGCTTCAGCTAAACGGAGACCCAAGCGCCGGGTCTCTGCAATCAGGTCCTGGCGGACAGGTACGGCCATTTCAGCGGCAGCCGTTGGTGTCGGCGCGCGGCGGTCACTGGCGTAATCGATCAGCGTCGTGTCAGTTTCGTGGCCAACGGCGGAAATCAGTGGGATGGCTGATGCGGCGGCGGCGCGAACTACAACTTCCTCATTGAACGCCCAAAGGTCCTCAAGGCTGCCGCCGCCACGGGCGACAATCAGCACATCGGGGCGGAGATCGCCTTCCAGCGTGTTCATGGCTTGGATCGCAGTGGCAATTTCTTCCGCCGATCCCTCTCCCTGCACCCGCACGGGTGCGACCAACACATGGCGGGGAAAGCGATCCGCTAGCCTATGCAGAATATCGCGGATCACAGCGCCCGTGGGAGATGTCACGACGCCGATCCGTTCCGGCAAGTATGGCAGGGCGCGCTTGCGGTCTTCGTCGAACAGCCCTTCAGCCCCAAGCTTCTTCCGACGCTCTTCCAGAAGCTTCAGGAGCGCGCCAGCCCCTGCTGGCTCTAGCTGCTCAACGACCAATTGGTAGACCGAGCGGCCTTCATAGGTCGTGACCCGGCCCGTCGCGATCACCTCCAGGCCGTCTTCTGGTGGCGTGTTAAGGCGATTGGCTGACCCACGCCAGCAAACGGCGTCAATGACCGCCTTGTCGTCCTTCAAGCGGAAATACCAATGGCCAGAGGCTGCACGCTTAGCACCACTGACCTCCCCCCGCACGCGGACATGGCCAAACCCGCCTTCAAGTGTGCGCTTGATATCGCGTGAAAGCTCACCGACTGACAGCGAGGGCGAATTTGTTGGCAGTTCTGCTTGGACTGACGCAGCTTCGCCGCCATCCAAAAACGCCAATCCAGGGTCACTTTCCGTTTTCATGAAGCTGATGATACAAGATAATGACACGTACCCAAGGGATTAACGGAATGCGAGTCCTCGTTGTCGGTTCAGGCGGGCGGGAGCATGCGCTGGTCTGGTCTATCGCAGCCTCTCCACTTGCAACCGAAATCTTCTGCGTTCCCGGAAATCCCGGGATCGCTGAAGACGCCGAATGCGCGCCGATTGATGTGCTGGATGTTGAAGGCATTGTTGATTACGCGCTGAAGCAGCGGATTGACCTTGTTGTCGTCGGGCCTGAGGCCTCATTGGCTGCAGGCGTTGTTGATGCGCTTGAGGCTGAAGGAATTTTAGCGTTCGGCCCGTCTAAGGCGGCAGCAGAAATCGAATCGTCCAAAGGCTATATGAAAGACCTGTGCGCCCGGATTGGCGTGCCGACCGCAGCATACCAACGCTTCACGGATGCAGACAAAGCAGCCGCATATATCCGCGAACAAGGCGCGCCGATTGTCGTGAAGGCGGATGGGCTGGCCGCAGGCAAAGGTGTGGTCGTGGCCGAATCGGTGGACGAAGCCATCGCCGCCGTAGACGCCGCAATGCGCGACGAAAGTTTTGGCGCTGCAGGCGCTGAGGTCGTGGTCGAAGCCTGTTTGGTCGGTGAAGAGGTAAGCTTTTTTGCGCTCTGTGATGGTGAGCACGCCATGCCGTTCGCCTCCGCCCAGGATCACAAACGCGCATTTGACGGTGATAAAGGCCCGAACACCGGTGGCATGGGCGCTTATTCGCCAGCCCCGATCATGACCGATGAAATGGCAGCACATGTGTTAACCACAATTGTTCAGCCGGTGCTTGATGCAATGCGCGCGGAAGGGCGGCCATTCAAGGGCGTATTATTTGCGGGCCTCATGATTACGGAAAACGGGCCGGAGGTTATCGAATTTAACTGCCGTTTCGGCGACCCAGAAATCCAGGCCATTCTGCCAAGGCTGCGATCAGACTTCCTGCCGGCATTGGTTGTCGCTGCGGAAGGTGGCCTTAAGCATTTTGACTTGCGCTGGCGCGATGTGTCTTCAATGACCGTCGTCATGGCAACCAATGGGTATCCCGTAAAGTACGAAAATGGCTCGGAAATTCGGGGAATTGCAGACGCTGACGCGATTCCTGGCGTCACCGTATTCCACGCTGGAACGAAGCTCGACGGCGATAAGATGTTGGCTCATGGCGGGCGCGTCTTATGTGTCACAGCAATGGGCGAGACCCTCCAAACAGCGCACGATTTGGCCTACCAAGGTATTGATGCGATTGACTGGCCAGAAGGCTTTTGCCGCAGCGATATTGGCTGGAGAGCATTGGATTAAACCAAATGCGCCCGGTTCATTGATTAGGCGACGTGCTGTTAATGACTTTCGGACGAGAATCTACTAAGAATGAGGCAAAGCGCAGACGGGGATGCGCTAGGTCTTAGAGCTAGGGGCTTGGATAATGGCGGAACAGGCAACCATGACAGCGCCAACAGCGCGGTCTACGAGCCGATCTGGGGGATGGGTTTACCTTGACCCGGAGGATGCGCGCGCGCATCCATCATATGGCGTTTACGGCTGGGCTCTGTTCTTGCTTGCCATTCTTTTCGTTGGTCCCATGGTTCTGCTTTGGCAGGACGTTGAGATTGCGTTTGGTGCTTATGACGCACCACAGGACGCATGGATCCTCGTTGCAATAGATGCGCTGCTGCTGATTGCCTGCTGGACTGCATGTCGCAAACTCGGCGCAGAACACAAAGGCTTCTACGCCTGGTTCATTATCGCCATCGCACTTGGATTGTGCAGTTTGGCGGCCTTTGTCAGCCTCACACTCGGCGACGTCCGAGAAATCCTCCCGTCCGGTGCAGTTGAAGTAACCCGCGAAGGCTGGCGTGGGCTGGTCGACATGGTGCCTACGATTGTGTGGTGGGGCATAGCCCTTCGTATCATCGCGATGGTGTTCGCAATCATGTATGTCATGCAGTCACAACGCGTGAACGTCACGATCTCTCGGCGTGTCTCGACGAACGACGCATTTATCGCCCGCGCTTGGAGCGCTCCAACGGGCCAATCAGTCGCTCGTGGTGGTCCTGTTGAACCACAAGCGCCAGGCTATGGCGGTTCGTCTTACCCACCAATGCAAACGACGACATCGGATACGGCTACTGTTGCAGCTGCGACAGCCGCAACCGCTGTAGCCACTGCTGCCGTTACAGAAGCCAGCGCCGCAACTCGCGCCGCTGACGCTGCCGAGCGAGCAGCCACTGCCGCTGAACGTGTGGCTGATCAAGCCGAACGACGCACTGAAGAGCCCGTCACCGTCACTGCCCCTGTTGCAGCGGCCTCTGTTGCAGCGCCCCCTGTTGTTGCTGCCCCTGTGGCCGCAGCACCACAGCCTGCAGCAACGCCGCAACCAACTGCAGAACCTGCCGTCCCGGTTGATGACCGCCGCCTGCGTGCGCGGCTGAAGCAACTTGATGATGCACGGGCAGCTGGCTTGATCTCTGACGCGGAATTTGAAGCGCGCCGTCAGGCGTTACTCGGCACTGGCTGACGGTAGATGAGCCACGTCTATGAAGGCGGATGCCATTGCGGCACGCTCCGGGTACAGGTGACAAAGTCTGAGCCGATCAGCCGCCTGATCGATTGCAATTGCACAATCTGCACCAAAAAGGGTGTCCTCCATGCCGCAGTGGAGGATTCCGAGTTCAGCGTTCTTACAGGCGTAGACAAAGCTGTGACCTATCGGTTTGGCAGCGGTGCCGCACAGCACAATTATTGCCCAGATTGCGGCATCCACGTTTTTGGACGCCCTCGCAACAGTCCAGATCGCTATACCGTTAACGCGCGCTGCCTAGACGACTTCCGCACCATCCTAGAGACGGCCAAAGTCATCCCGTTCGATGGCGAAAACCATCCAAAAGACCGTCAAGGCTAGGCTGCATATTCTCGGCCAGCTGGACGACCACCTAACGATCTCATTCCGATATACATCTGGAGATTGCCGCCATGGCGAGCAAGCTGTTTGAACCGATCCGATTGCGCGGCTTGGAACTGAATAACCGCATTATCGTAGCGCCCATGTGCCAGTATTCCGCCGTGGATGGCACTGCAACTGACTGGCATATGATCCATGTTGGCCAGCTCGCCCTTTCCGGCGCGGGCATGGCATTTGTCGAAGCCACAGGCATTTCCCCCGAGAGCCGCATTACACCAGATTGTCTAGGTCTCTGGACCGATGAGAATGAGCGTGAATTGACCCATGTGGTTAGTGCTTGCGCGACCCATGGCGTCACACCTCTTGCTATTCAGCTTGGCCATGCGGGCCGCAAAGCATCCGCCTTCGCACCACAGAAAAGCGGTGGACCATTGGGGCCTAATGATGGCGCCTGGCAAACCGTCGGCCCATCCGCCGAGCCGTTTGCTGACGGCTGGCACACGCCCAAAGCCATGGACCAGGATGACATGGATAAGGTCATCAAAGATTTCTGCGCGACGGCAGAGCGAGCAGACCGGGCTGGGTTTGAAGCGGCCGAGATGCACTGCGCCCACGGCTATCTCTTCTCCTCCTTCCTCTCTCCTATCGCTAATCGTCGGAATGACGCCTATGGCGGTGACCGTGCAGGTCGCATGCGCTTTCCGCTGGAAGCATTTGAAGCCCTGCGCGCCGCATGGCCGGACGACAAGCCGCTTGGCGTTCGCATCAATGGCGTCGACTGGGATGACCGAGGCCTGACAATTGAGGACGCCGTTGCGTTTGCCCAGGAACTGAAAGCGCTTGGCTGCGATTTCTTTGATATCTCCGGCGGCGGTAATAGCCCTGTCGCCCGACCAAACCTCGCCCCAGGCTATCAAGCTGGCCATGCCGCTGCTGTCCAAGAAGCGACCGGTGTGCCAACCATGGCTGTTGGCATGATCCGTGACCCGCAATTGGCCGAAAGCCTCATAGCAAGCGGCAAGGTCGCGATGGTGGCTCTGGCGCGTGGCATGCTTTACGAGCCCAAATGGCCGTGGCGCGCTGCCTACGAGCTGGGCGCAGAAATCACCTCGCCAGACCAACATGGCCGCGGGTTCCCAACCAAGTGGCCACAAGCGTTTCCAAGCGCGGCTGAATAGCAGCTGAAAACCCTGCCTTTCGGACTGGACGACGGCGCTTTCAACAAGATAACAGAATGCGGTTTGCACTAAACCTTGGCGCAGTTGGCGGCCTGCGATATGAATATCGCCGCTAATTGTGCAGAGTTTTGGAAGAGCGCCGCAATGTCAGATTATCCCTTCACGCCGCTCGTAGAATCCTTGCCTTCAACCGTTCCTTTCGTTGGACCGGAGACCCAGGAACGGCAGATGGGCAAGCCATTCCGCGCTCGCATTGGCGCGAATGAAAGCGTATTCGGCCCCTCCCCTAAAGCCATTGCAGCGATGACTGAGGCTGCTTCAGAGGTATGGCGATACGGCGACCCTGAGAACTATGACCTGAAACACGCGCTTGCCGCCCATCATGGCGTGCAGCCAGAGAATATCGTCGTTGGTGAGGGCATCGACTGCCTGCTGGGCTATCTGGCACGCATGACAGTAAGCGAGGGAACGCCAGTCGTCACGTCGCAGGGCGCATATCCAACCTTCAATTATCACGTCGCTGGGTTCGGCGGGAAGCTAGAATTTGCCCCTTACCGCGACGACCACGAGGACCCAGAAGCGCTGCTTGATGCCGCTAAGCGCACCGCTGCGCCGCTGATCTACTTCGCCAACCCTGACAACCCCATGGGCACATACGCGAGCGCACAAGCTGTGCAGTCCCTGATCAACGCGGTGCCTGACGGCGCTATTTTGTGCCTGGACGAAGCGTATGTGGAATTCGCACCGGAGACCGCTGTCCCGGCAATCGATGTATCGAACCCACAAGTCATCCGTTTCCGCACATTCTCCAAAGCCCATGGCATGGCTGGCGTGCGTGTTGGTTACGGTATTACTGAGGCAGGATTGGCGCTTTCATTTAATAAGGTACGCAACCACTTCGGCGTCAACCGGATTGGGCAGGCTGGCGCTCTGGCTGCATTGACCGATCAGGATTGGCTTTCCCATGTGGTCAAGGAAGTCGCTCAGGCCCGCGATGTGATTTCAAGGATTGCGGAAGATAACGGCCTGAAGCCGCTGCCAAGTGCGGCAAATTTTGTCGCAATTGATTGCCTGCAGGATGGTGATTTTGCACGCAGGGTGTTGCAAGAAATCGTGGCTCAGGGCGTATTTGTGCGCATGCCTTTTGCTGCGCCGCAAGACCGTTGCATCCGCATCTCAGCTGGAAAAACCGCAGACCTGGAGGCCTTTGCCGAGGCCCTGTCGGCCGCGCTGAAAGCCGCTCGCGCTTAGGCCAGAGCGCCGTACGTCGCTTGCGACCCAGCCCGGCGCTCTATCACATTGATTGCGGGAATTGCCCTAGAGAATGAAATCATCCTCTGTTAGCTGATCAGAGGTAACACCGATGAAGCGGACAAGGTCGTCCGTCCCGTCCAGCCTGATATTCGCCCGTCCGAAATAATCACGGAACAGCAGTTCTAACTCCGCAAAATTCGCGAAACCGAAGTCACTGATATCCACTTTATCGACGCCAAGCTCAAAATTCTTGACCGTATCAAAGCCATCACCGCTGGTCAGCCCCCACCGAGTGGTCCAATTATAATGTTAGTGCATGGACGGTCTCTGCTCTAGGGGCAGGACTACCTCAGGGGCTGGCGGCCGCCAGCCCAAAGCACTGTGAGGTCGCTTGCGGTTATAGTGCTTTCGCCATT
>JBDQJI010000133.1:0-9468 GCA_040263875.1 Alphaproteobacteria bacterium | reverse complement strand
GCCCGAAACAGCGTTGCTGCCTAGGATTACCTCGACGCCTTCCGTGGCCCCTTCATATGAGAGCGTGTTCGCACCGCCGCCGCCATTGAGCGTATCGCCGCCAATGCCGCCCTCGATGACATCATCGCCAGCACCGCCAGTCACATTGTCGAGGCCGCCGCCTGCGCGGATGGTCTGCCCGACGCCGGAGCCGATGATGGTGTCTGACTCGCCCGTCGCCAGCACCGTCTCAAAGTTCTGGAAGATCGCGGCGCCCGCGCCAGTTAGGTCCAGCGGGTTCGTAGCGTCGAAGCCAAAGAGGTGGCCGCTGAGGTCCAAAGTGTCGTTATCCGCGCCGCCATCATAGGTCTCACCTGTATTGGCTTGCCGCACGATGATTGTGTCGTCGCCAGCTTGGCCTGAAAGCGTGTCGATGCCGGAGGTATCGGAATCGGTTAGCGTGTCATTGCCTGAAGCTGCTGTGACGACATCATCGCCGTCGCCAGCATCGACTTCCAGGTCATCATTGCCGCTGCCCGTGACTTCATCCGCCTGCGCCGTGCCGATCAGCTTTTCGAAACCGTCAAAGCTGGATCCGTTCGGTCCTGTAAATGCGCCGCCCAGAATAATGCCGGTTACGCCGCTATAGGTCTGCGTTTCGTTGCTCAAATCCAGGGTGTCAAACCCGGTGCCGCCGTTATAGGTATCGCCATTGGCGTCATGGACGATGATGAGGTCGTTGTCCGCGCCACCATTGATGGTGTCGATGCCGCTGTCCTGATCGGTGATGATGTCGTCGCCGCCGCCGCCGTCGATGTCGTCAACGCCAAAATGCCCATCGAGCACGTTGGCCTCGTCCGATCCGATGATCTCATCGTTGAAATCGCTGCCGAAGGCGTTTTCGAACCCGGTGAATGACTGCCCTGAAGTGCCGAACGACGCCGCCGCCAGATTTATAGCCTCAGAGCCGGAATACTCATCAATACTGGCGCGGAGGTCGATTGTATCCGTGCCGTCGCCGCCGTCATAAGCGCCCGATCCGACAACGCTCACGCGGAAGACATCGTCGCCGTCCTGACCATTAATCGTATCGATGTCGCCATTGTTCGTATCATCGTCGATCAGGATATCCGCGCCATCGCCTGCATTGATGATGTCGGCACCGCCGCCGCCATCGATTTCGTTGGCAATATCAGAGCCGGTGATCGTATCAGCAGCCGACGTCCCGATGACGTTCTCGAAATTGCGGAATGTCGCGCCAAACAAAGAATACTCGGCATCTGTGCCGGAGAAATCAATTGTGTGGCCGACTGTGTCACCGCTGACGTCGATGGTGTCTGTGTCTTCACCGCCGTCATAAACTTCCCCGAAGGAGCCGAAAAAGACGCGGATGATATCATCGCCGCCTTCACCGGACACTTGGTCGACGCCTTGCGTATTGCCTGCGACGCCGTCGGTTATGTCGTCGTCATTGTCGCCACCGAGAATGATTTCATCGGCGATGCCGCCGACGATCACGTCATCGCCAGCCCGCCCCTCCAATTGGGTTGTCGCGGCGCCGCCGGTGATTTCGTCATCAAAGGCGGTTCCGATGAAATGCTCAAAGTTTGCGAAGGTCGCGCCGAACGCGTTGAAGGTTGCGCCGCTGAGATCTGCGGCGTCCGCGCCTGTGAAGGCTTGCACCTCTGCAGATGCATCTAGGATGTCGGTTTCAGTCCCGCCGTCATAGCTATCGCCAGTCGAGGCACCTGAGATGATAATCGTATCGTCATCCGCGCCGCCATTTAGCGTGTCGGGAGCGGGGTTCGCTGGATCGCTTTCAATATCCCGCAGGATATCGTCCCCTGTGCCGCCGGATAAGGTATCCGTGCCAGCACCGCCGTCGAGATCATCATCGCCGCCGCCGCCGCTCAGATTATCATCCCCAGCATTGCCGCTGATAATGTTTGCGGCTGCAAAGCCTTGGGCCGTATCTCCGGCTTGCGATCCAATGAAATGCTCGAAATTACTGAAATTGGCGCCAAATTCCTGGAACCCGGCTGCATTCAAAGCAACATTCGAATAGGCCGACGTTTCCAATGAAACATCCAGCGTGTCGTTATCCGCGCCGCCGTCATAACTATCGCCGGTGAGCGCGAAACCGACTTTGATAAGATCATCACCGCCACCGCCATTTAACGTGTCGGCGCCTGCGCTGTTGCCCACGATGCCGTCAGTCAGCGTGTCGTCGCCATCGCCGCCATTCAGCGTGTCATTGCCGAACCTGCCATCCAGAACATCATCGCCATCACCGCCGTTGATGGTGTTTTCGCCGCTAGAGCCCGTTACCGTGCCGCTGCCATCGCCGGATAGATTGAGCTGGGCGATGTTGGACATGCCAAGCACAGCGTTTAGCCCAGCGGCGACGTTGAATGTCAGATTGTTCTTGTCGACAGACGTGCCGCCCAAGCCGACGGCGAGGGCGTTCTGAATGTCGACTGTATCGCCTGCGTCCGCTGCGTCGATGGCGGCTGCAAGCTGTAGGAACGCATTCGCTGGCGCCGGCGTGTCGTTGCCAATCGCGCCGCCTGATCCGCCGCTGCCACTAAAGCCCGAGGACCCGCCCGCCGCCTGTACGATGATGGGGTTGTCCGCAGCATCAAACGAATCAGCCGCCCCGCCGAACAACGCCAGATCGACCGAGCCGTCAGACGCATACATCCGGTTACCGCCGTTCACATTGAGATCTGATAGCGCGCCAAAGTTATCGTACTGCGCAAGCGCTTCCTGGAATGCCGTATACTTAAGCTGGAGCACACTTGTCCCAGAAACGTCGTCAATGCTCGACGACTGTTCGATAAACGTAACGCCCTCAAAGGCATACTCAATCAAGCCCTGAAGGCGTTCATTTTCGCCGTAAACTTCGATCTGGACAGCATTGGGCAATGTATTTCCATTTGCCACCTGGAACGCATCCGCCACGGATTGATCGGTCAGCCCACCCGTAATTTCGAGGATGCGGTCATCGCCTTCCGCCAATGGGTTGAACGAATACTGCGTGATTTCAAAGAAATCTTCGGGATCAGTAGTCCCTTTGAGATTCATGAATATCCGGTAGTCGTCAGAGAACGTGCCGCCGGCTTGAAAACCTGCAGCCCAGGCCGCGCCAATATCCTTGATATTGCCTGCGGGCACGTTGGAGCCGCCACGCGCTGGCGACTCGCTGTAGCCGACATCGCTGAAGCCGAGGCCGGTGAAGCCGCCGCTGCCGCTTAGGTCAAAGTCCGCCGTAAACTCAGTGCTGTTTGTGCGATTGCCGGTCGGACTATCGCGCACTTTGAAGGCGAAGTCCGTGTCGTCAGCGAAGTTCACCCGAAAGGCACGGCTTTGGCCAAGGCTCGTTTCAACGCCCACAAACGTCGCCAGCGTCACATCAACTTCCCAGACGACATTCGCATCGCCCGCGCCAACGCCGCCTTCAACGCCATGGTCAGCCGCGATCAGCCGCACATTGACTTCGCCGCTTGGACCGCCTGCCACTTGGGCGTCCCTGGCCAGCTTATCGAGCGCCACCCAGTTCTGCGCGTTGGATACTTCGACTTCAAAACCAGAGAATGCGAACGCGCCTGTGCCTGAGCCCTCAAATTCGTAGCTGTTTACACTGAAGAACTGATCGAACGCGTCAAAATGCACATTCTGCTCGCCATCGCCGCTATCGACCCCATCGACCGCAAGAAACATTTTCAGGCCATCTGCGCCGCCGCCAGACTGCGTCGTCAATGCGTCGTTAGACACGCTCGGCAAAGTAAGGCGGCCCGTCGCAGTGTCGATATTGGCTTCATTGGTAAGCCCAGAGACGGATGTGACCGAAGGCGATTGTTGATTAAGGGTCACCCTACTCCCAGCGCTATCGCCAATGGGCAGGCCCGCACCATCTACATTGTCGCGATCTACGAAGACTTCTTCATATGTTCCGAAAACAATCCCTAAGTCTTCACGCATGAAGTCGCCTTCACTGGCGCTGCCGCCGGTTCCGCTTGTACTGACGGAACTGATCTGTGCATCTGTAAACTTGTAGTGGGTGACATTGACCCAAGTGGACCCAAACTCGTCGTAAATCTCAATATGGATTTCGACATCCAGGCCCTTCGCCATGACCTGCATCAGCTGGGCCGTCACATCATCCATTACGCGGCTTACAGATAGCAACCCGCCAGAAACCGCGCCATTCGTGGCGGCTGATAGGCCAAGTTCGTGGTTGAAGCTGTCGATCTCGACCCATTCCGTTTGGCCATCATCGACGCCATTGCCGATCGCTGTGATCTGCATGAAGACCTGCTGGTCCTGATCTGGCACAGCCTCGCCTGCGGGTAATACAAGCGTTCCACCGATTGGCGTCAAAAGCGGGTCTGTACTGCCTTGCCCCGTCAAACTCGCGCCAGCGCTTGTAACTTTGAACTCTGAATTCTGCTCGCCGCCGTTTACGGCACGGGTTTGGACAAGCTTGAATTCACTGTTCGAGTTGTCTGGCAAGCCGGTACTGGAATCCGTTGGCAGGGCGAAGGTGATAACCCGCTCAGCCACGCCATTGTTTTCGCGAAAAATGCTTGAGTAATCTGTATCGATGCTTGCGATGAAAGCGCCATCTAAGACAACGGATGTCAGAATTTTATCTTCTGTCGTGCTAACGGCAGCCACCTCGACGGTATAGTCCGTCGTTGTGATCTTTTTCATGAAACCACTTAGAATTCCGGCCTCAGGCAAAGTCACTTCCAGGGTTAGTGCGTCCAGATCAATCTCGAAATCGAGAATCTCAAAGAGATCGCCACTGCTGATGCCAATCGTCGAAGCATTGGATAGGCTGATCTCCGACCGACCATCGATAATCGTCGAGACGCCGGCTTTGGCGCCCATCAGGTAGACAATCGAATCATTGCCAGCCACTACAGCAGGAAGGTTCGCTAACTCGCCCGTCGTTTCTTCCAGGTTGATTGTACCGATTGGGGGCGGAGTGAAGTTGGCGGCGCTCGCGGCAGCCGACTGGGCTTTGTAGGGAACATCGCCTACCTTTTTGCCTGCCTTGAATTCGGTCGTCACGACCGAAAGCGTATTAAAGTTGAAAACGACGTCGCGCTTGCCTTCATTGATTCCCGACAAACCGCCATCTTCGACGATAGCTTGGGCGCCATTGATGGTCCCATTCGCAAACTCGTAGGTCGCCACCACGTCAAAAATCGGGCTCGGTCCCTGGCCAGAAACGTTGCCGACGGCAAAGATATCAACCTTGCCGCCCGTAACTTGTTGCTTCTCCAGAAGCGCAAACAGGGAACTCGCTTCGTCCGCAGAGCGCGTCACGGTCAGCGTTCCGAACTCCAGCGCACCTTGCGAATTGGTCTGTAAGTCCAAATTGATTTGGCGTGATAATTCAAAATCGAATCCGTCGATCTCTGTCACCGTGGTCGCACGGCCGGCTCCCTGCCCGCCAGTGCTGAATTGCATGTAGTAGCGCAGTCCATCTAACGAGCCGCCGCCGTTCGCTTCGCTAAGCACTGTTGTAATAGCATTCGCGCCTGCGGTGTCCGTAAACTCTGGTGGGAGATCGCTGGCGCGGTCTATGACAAGTTTTTTAGATCCGGCAGCCGTTCCCGACACATCGAACAGATTGGTTTCCCATTCGATTTTGTTGCTGACGACTGAGACGAATTGGTTAATGCTCCCGTTCTCAGCCCTCGTATCGAACCGCTCCACATGCGCAGTCGACAAAATAAGCTTGGATGCGAGGGGGGCGTTTTCGCCGATGTCCCTGAACGCGAAAACCTTGAGATTAAAGGTCCGCCCATCAATTAAATTGGTAGGGGTCGTCTTGCTGAACAAGCCGTCGTCAAGCTGAAAATCGAACGATTTGATGCTTGGACCGGCACCAGTCAGGTTCTCAAACCCGAACTCGATACCTGAAATCTCAAAAAAACTATCGCCAGAAGCGGCCTCGAGATTAGCTGCATCCTTGTCGTCGAATGATACAAAATACCGGGTCGCCATCTCGGGAATCTCCATCTGAGACGCAAGCGCGCCTATGTGACCGGCTGCGCCCCCCGAGCAACACCGCGTAATGATCAGGTTAACATAATTTTTAGGAAATGCCGTCGCGTTAAAGTGTGATCGCCGTCACACCGCTGCGGGCTGCGGGGCCGCCATAGCTCGGAAGGCGCGGCGGGCACGGAATAGCAGCCAGGTCGCTATTGCCAAATTCAGGACATTCCAGCCAATGCCATTGAACACGGCGGCATCATAACTGCCCGTCAAATCATAGGCATAGCCGGACATCCATCCGCCGATGGCCATGCCGAACAGCGTGAAACTCATCACCATGCCAATGCGCCAGCCCGCATCCTTCGCCGGAAACGCACCGCGCACAATCATGGCATATGAAGGCACGATTCCGCCCTGGCTCAACCCGAACAGGAATGAGACGACATAAAGCGGTGTCAGAGTGTCAAACGGCAGGAACAAGAACAGCGTCGCCATTTGCAGAAATGAGCCTAGCACCAAGGTGCGGTATCCGCCGATCTTGTCCGATATCCAACCGGAGATCAGGCGGCTTGCAACGCCCGCCCCCATCATAATCGCGAGCATATTCGCGCCATGCACAGCACCCAGGCCCAAATCTGCACAGAAGGCAACGATGTGTACCTGGGGCATCGACATAGCGATGCAGCAGGCAATACCAGCGCAACACAACACGCCCTGCAGCGCATTCTTGTCGAGGCCAAGCGGGCGGGCGGGTGCCGCGCCGACGCTGTTAGCTGCTTCCTCAATCAACGCCCTTGGTCGCCGGCGCAGCATGAGTGCCAGGGGCGGCATGGTCGCCAGGCAGAAACAACCAACCAGCGCCAGTGCGTTCCGCCACCCAACACCGTCAATCAGCGCCTGCACGATCGGCGGCCAAATAGCGCCTGCGATATAATTGCCCGAAATCACGATGCCGATTGCGAACCCGCGCCGTTTTTCAAACCAGAATGAGATATCGGCGACCAGCGGTGAGAACGTCGCTGAGGCCCCCAACAACCCAATCGGCACACCGAACGCAAATGCATAAACCCAGAAGGACTGGGCGCTTGCAGCCAACAGGAACCCGCCGCCATAGATCAGCCCTGCGATGAAGGTAATTGTGGCAGCGCCATAGCGCGTAACCGCCCAACCATAAGCGACCCCGCCCGCCCCAAAGCCGATTGTGAACAGCGTATATGGTAGGGAAGCCTCTGCACGCGTCAGCCCGAATTCCGTCGCCACCGGCAGCAGGGCCACCACACAGGCGAACATCCCAAAGCCGCCAATCGTCATCATTGCCAACGCAGCCGTCATCCTGGCCCAGGCATAGGGCCCATCAGGATCAGAATGGGAAAAATCAGGGAGAGGCATGTGGCAGGCCAGCGGCTACGAAACGTCTGCGTACCCTGTACCTGTATGCGAGCCGAGGCAAGCGCCCAGAACGTGGCTAACGCGTTCGCTCATCTGATGAAAGCGCCCAGAACAATATCCCACCTGCCAAGGCGAGAGCCATGGCGGCATGCTGTATCTCTGCAGACACGAATGTCAGCAGAAATCCTGTGACGAGCGGGCCGCAGGCTGCACCAAAATCGCGCCAAGCCTGCATCCGGGCAAGCGGGCCAATGGCCTCCTCGTCGTGATCCAGAGATTGTGTGATCACCGCTGGCCCCAAGGATGCGAGAGCCCCCCTGAACAGCAGCATGATCAGCGCACCAATGATTGTGGCCCCAATGGCGACCAAGATGAACCCAATCATCGTTAGCGCTGCTGCCCAAATGAACACTCTGCGGGCGCCGAAACGATCTGCGATCCAACCGAATAGGGGTGCCGCTATGGCTTCTCCGAAATGCCGCATCGCCAGTAATGCGCTGCCCCCCATCACTGCGTCAGCCAATGATGCTTCGCGGGCGAAGATCAAAGTGATTGAGATCGCGAACACGCCATCCACGCCATACCCTTGCAGGAAATACAGAACATCAATCGGCTTTGGCCGGGCTAAGGATGCGGGCTTGCTGCGCTTCGCTGCCTCACCATCCGCCCGAGGCAAGGTGTAGGCGACAAGCAGAGAAAGCGCCGTTGGAATGGCGAGCAGCGCAAATGCCTGGTTCGGGCCGACAATACCCACCAGCCAAGCACCGCCGAACAGCGCCAACACAGGCCCAATGCGCTGGATCGCCTGACCAATGCCAACCCGCGTCCCAACCTGCGCCCGGTATTCCACAGCATAAGACAGCGTGACCAGCACTAAGACGCCATAGGTCAGCCCCCACAGAATTCTGGCAGCCAAAATCACAGCTGGCCCCTGGCCAAAACCGTAGAGCGCCGTCGAAACGGTCGCCGTCACCGCCGCTGCCATGCACATCCGGCGCACGCCAACGCGCTGGGTCAATCGAGCCAGCACGCCATACGCAAAAACGCGGACAAACCGATTGGCTGATAGCATCACCCCGACCCAGGGCAATGTCAGCCCAAAGTCTGCAGCATATGCGGGAAGAACAGCATAAAGCAGCGCGTCCCCCAACAGCGCCAAAGACATGACGGAAGAAGAACCAATGATGGCCCGCCAGCCGCTATTCGTCGTATCGGCCATCTAAAGCTTTCTCTTATTTGATTGGGAACACTCGAGTAGGTCGACTTGCTGACTTCCTCGCGCGCCACGATCCATGAGTATGCACCGCAGCGATCCGCATTACATCAATCCTGATTTCGACGCCGACCCTGCTGAGACGCTGGTCTAAGCGCTAGCGCAATCGTCATCCTGGTTCAGACACAACGCCTCAAAACAGAACCCGAGGGTCAGTAGTCACCTCATTTTTGGTGATAAAAGTGCGTTCTGTCGGAGCAAGGCGAGCCTTAGCTGAAATTGCAGCAGCGCCAGTTTGTTTGCGAACGGTCTCCCAAGACGCGAAGCGGTAGTTGTCGTCTCCAGCAACATCGAAAACCAGTTGCGGGCTGACCTCTAGGCCACTAGGCAAGGCCATAATCCAGCCTGCAATCTCAGGATATTCCAGGTTCTTCCATGTTCTGAAAGCGCCCTTAGACTCGACAACTCTTGTCGGTCGGACTTTAATGGTCGCCTGCGCCGTCTTTCGATCACGTTGGCAGATCTCCACCGTATGAACGCCTGCCGACAAGCAATCTTCGAGCGATGCATAGAACATAGCATTAGGGTTTAGTGGTTCGCTAACTTCAGTCATCTTGCAGTTGGCTAAGCTCAGCACAGCCAATACAACAAATCCTAACAACTTCAACGTTTTTTCATTCAATCTTTCAAACCGCTGCGCATCGGCAGAAACCTTGCAACGAATATGAACATTGTCCAGGCTAGGTGTTTAGTCCCGGAGATTGATGGGTCGGATTTATTCTGAACCGATCAGGCTCTTCAGTCCAGACTTTGCAGACATATTCGAATGGGGTGAGACCTTTCAAGGTTTTTAGTCTGCGTGCGAAGTTGTAGGCGTT
>JBDQJI010000132.1:0-9475 GCA_040263875.1 Alphaproteobacteria bacterium | reverse complement strand
GCAATCTCCTGGATGTCTTCGTCGCTGACCAGATCGAGGTCGATGGACCTTGGTAGCCAGCGTCTTATCCTTCCGTTGGTATTTTCGACGCCGCCCTTCTGCCAGGACGCATAGGCGTCGCAGAAGTACGTCGTGGCGGAAGTAGAGCCTGCTATTCGCGGCCTTTCGTGGATGGCCTCCCCCCTCGCCGCCCATCTGGTCGCAAGTGCGATTATAACCGGTGAGGCGGAGCGTCTGGCTGAAGCGCAGCGTGATGAAGCCCGTGTGCGCCTGAAAATGGTCCAAGCGGCACTCGGTCCCTGGTTGCCGAACAGTCCGTTGCCGGATTGCGCGATGCATGTGTGGTTGTCCCTGCCAGAACCCTGGCGCGCAGACGAATTTGTGGCAGAAGCCCTCACCCGCAAGCTCGCAATCAGCCCCGCCGGCGCATTCGCAGTCGGCAGAGGCCGCGCCCCCCACGCCGTCCGCTTCGGCCTCGGCGCCCACACCCGCAACGCCCTCGCCAAAGGCCTGAACATCATGGCGAAGCTATTGGATGCAAAGCCAAGGATTGGAATGGCGGTGGTTTGAGGCCTGAAGGCTAGGGTCCATTAATGTGTCCTAACTCCAGGATGATAGAAGTTGCCTCATATTTCAGAGCCCTCAAGGATCAGGTAATACTGATCTGATGAGGTCTTCATTCGTCCCAATTTTCCGTCCACCCACAATTGGACAAGCATCTTTTCTGTTTCAATTAGAGTGACGTCCTTATATCCACCTTTTCTTTGAGAAGATAAAAATTGCTGAATAAGCCAGCCATCAAAAACAATTTTTTCCTCACAATGCATGTCAAAATCGATTTCATAATCATTGAATACAACAGCACAGCCAATACCATGAAAATGGTATTTAACATTATTACTTAGAAACCCAGATTGCGCAATTTTGCCATCCCTCCATGCCTTAATCGGATTCTTATAGCCTGTTTTCTCCGAGAATAACTTCTTCACCATCTCAACCTTGAGTGTGAAATTTCTTAACTCTGACAGAAATTCCTCGGACATCCCGAGCCTCCATATGCTTTGGTTGACACAACTAAGCACGTTGTTCGACTACAAAGGCGCAGCACCCAATCCTTCTTCCGTTGCCCCGCCAACCGTCCGTGAGGCGCCGCGGAAGGCGGCAACTAATCTGCCATCGCCGCCGTGGATTTCTACGTCGTAGAGGCCGCTGCGACCGGTTTTGGAGAGTTCGGTGGCGGTTGCTGTTAGGCGTTCGCCAGGTTGGCCGGGGGCGATGAAGGTGATTTGGCAGTGTTGGGCGAGCGTCGCGACGTTCTCGCCGTTGCAGGCATAGGCAAAGGCTGTGTCCGCGAGCGTGAAGATGTAGCCGCCATGGGCTACGCCGTGGCCGTTCAGCATGTCCTCTGTGACAGTCATGGAAAGCGTCGCAGCACCCATGGTCACGGCGTCCAGCGTCATGCCAAGGCGTTGGGACGTTGTGTCTCGCGCGTACAGTTTCTCAGCGACTTTGGCGGCGAAGGCGTCTCGTTCCTCAGACATAGCCTCTACTCCGCATCCGGCGCCATACTGCCGCCCTGCCCCATATAAAGGCGATTATAGGTGGGGCTGACAGTAATTTCGTTGATACAGACGCGCCCCGGCAATTCGGCCAGGAACAGCACCACATCGCCCAAATCTTCCGGCTGCGCCATGCGGGCCTTGTCGGCGTCGGTCACCGGTACGGGGCGGCTATCTAGGATAGGCGTCGCGACCTCTGCCGGGTAGACGGATGTGGCGCGCACGCCGTGCTGAAACTCCTCCATATTCAGCACTTCCGTCATGGCGCCGACGCCGTATTTGGTGGCGGTATACCCAGGTCCTGTCAGGTAGTTGATGTGGTTGCCAGCCCAAGATGAGACATTGATCACCAGCCCGTCACCCGCCGCCCGCAACATCGGCAGTGCGGCTTGGATGCAATAGAAAACGCCGCTCAAATTCACATCGACAACGGCCTTCCAGTCCTTCGTGGAGAAGTTGGCGAACCGGCGGTTGGCAGTGTTGATACCCGCACTGTTCATCAGAATATCCAGGCGGCCGTGTTTAGTGGAAATCGCTTGGGCTGCGGCATCAACCGCATCAGCATCAGCCACGTCCAACTGCAAGACTTCCGTTGACCCGCCTGCTTTCATTAATGCAGCCGCTGACGCTTCAAGCGGCTCGGCGCGACGGCCTGATAGAATAACGTGGCACCCTGCCCGCGCTAATTGTTCGGCTGCCCCCTGGCCAATGCCAGTCCCGCCGCCCGTAATCCAGGCAACTTTGCCTGCCAGATTCCGCTTCGCCATCGTTTGCTCCTGTAGCGTCTGTAAATTCACTGCGTTAGGCTTGGCCGATCACACGCTTTGCTGCAAGGGATGGCCCGACAGATGGACCACGACGCTTATTCAAACGCCTATATCCGCGAGGTGCTGGGCAGCACCAAGGTCGTCGCCATGGTCGGCGCCAGCCCGAAGTGGAACCGGCCAAGCTATTTCGTCATGAAATACCTTCAGGCGAAAGGCTATCGCGTGATCCCGGTGAACCCAGGTGCCGCTGGCCAGGAGGTTCTGGGTGAGACTGTGTATGGGGACCTCAAATCCATCCCGGAACCGGTTGATATGGTCGATATTTTTCGAAACTCAGAAGCCGCTGGCCCCATCGCTGATGAAGCCGTTGAGATCGGCGCCAAAACCGTCTGGATGCAGCTCACTGTCCGCAATGATGCCGCGGCTGAGCGAGCGGAGGCTGCTGGCTTGAATGTCGTGATGGATCGTTGCCCGAAGATAGAATTCGCGCGGCTGAACGGTGAAATCGGCTGGTCTGGCGTTAATTCTGGCGTGATTTCATCCAAGCGCCGCCGCGCGCGGGCATAACGGAAAGACCGATACGATGACCCAAGAAAGCCCCTACGGCTTCGAAACCTTGGCTATCCATGCAGGTGCTGCGCCCGACCCGGCCACCGGCGCGCGCGCCACGCCTATCTACCAAACCACGGCCTATGTGTTTGATGATGCGGACCACGCAGCCTCGCTCTTCAACCTGCAAGATTACGGCTATATTTACTCCCGCCTCGGCAACCCAACGGTGTCCGTGTTGGAAGAACGCGTGGCAGCACTTGAAGGCGGGCGCGGGGCGACGGCGACAGCGTCCGGCCATTCGGCCCAGATGCTGGCAATGTTCACGCTGATGGAGCCTGGCGCCAGTTTCGTCGCTGCAAATAAGCTCTATGGCGGGTCCGTCACACAATTCATGCGGACGTTCCAAAAGTTCGGCTGGGATTGTGAGATGGTGGATGTGGACGACTTTGCCGCCGTCGAAGAAGCCCTGAAAAAATCCACAGTCAAAGCACTGTTCTGCGAAAGCTTGGCGAACCCTGGCGGCGTTATCTCTGACCTGGAACCGCTGGCAGAATTGGCTCATGCAGCAGGCGTGCCGCTGATTGTTGATAACACTATGGCCAGCCCTGCGCTTTGTCGGCCATTCGAATGGGGGGCTGATATCGTCATCCATTCGACGACAAAGTTCATCTCCGGCCATGGCAATGCGATGGGCGGAATGGTCGTTGATAGCGGTAATTTTAATTGGGCACAGAATGACAAATTCCCAAGCCTGACAAAGCCTGAGCTCGCCTATCACGGCCTGAACTTCTTTGAGACCTTCGGGGATCTGGCGATGACCGTCCACGGCCACGCCGTTGGCCTGCGCGATCTTGGGCCAACTATGGCACCAATGAACGCCTTCCTTGCCATCACGGGGTCTGAGACCTTGCCGCTTCGCATGGAACGGCATTGCCAGAATGCCGCGGAAATCGCGCAATTCCTGAACACCCACCCGAAAGTCGCCTGGGTCTCCTATGCCGGGCTTGAGGGCAATACATACAAGCCGCTGGCGGATAAATATCTTGGCGGTAAGGCGGGTTCCGTCTTCACTTTCGGCGTTAAGGGCGGGTATGAGGCTGGCCTAAAATTGGTGGAAAGCTGTGAGCTGTTCAGCCATTTGGCGAATCTTGGCGATACACGCAGCCTCATCTTGCATCCAGCTTCCACCACACACCGGCAGCTGACAGAAGAACAGCAGATCAGTGCTGGAGCTGGGCCAGATGTGCTGCGTATTTCCATCGGCCTAGAAACGGCGAAAGATCTGATCGCTGACCTTGAACAAGCAATGGTGGGAGCCTGAGTTCCATGGAAGTCACACCACTCAATGCGGCGTTTGGCTGTGAGATCACTGGGCTTGATATCAACGCAGGCGTTTCAGCAGAGCAATTCAAGCCCGTGCGCGCAGCGTTCGAAGCTTATTCACTCATTATCATTCGCAGTAAACCACTAACGGACGAAACGCAGATTGCGTTTTCAGAACATTTCGGCAAGTGCGAAAAGACGCTGAAGGGCAACCCGGCGGCTGGCAGTGTGTTTGCCCGCCAATCCAACATCGATATCAATACTGGTGAGACGATACCGGCGGACGACAGACGGATGTTCTATCAGAAAGCCAACATGCAGTGGCATGCAGACTCTGCCTTTAAGCCGCGCGCATCCCTCTGCTCAATCCTCTCCGCGCGGGAAATTCCAGGCGCAGGCGGGGATACCGAAATCGCCTCTACCCGGCTTGGTTATGCTGCGCTTTCGGATGCTCAGAAAGCGGAAATTGAGGACCTGTATGCCGAATACTCGATCGTGTGGTCTCGCAGCCTGATTGGCTACCAATTTACGGAGGAGGAGCGGGCGGACATGCACCGCGTTCGCCACAAGCTGGTCCGCGCGAACCCAACTAATGGTGCCAAATCCATGTTGGTCGGTGCTCACGCCATGAATATTGTTGGGTGGGAGCAGGAAAAAGGTCTAGCCCTGCTGAATGATCTTCGCGATCACTGCACGCAACCAGAATTCGTTTATCGGCATAAGTGGCAGGATGGCGATGTGATGATTTGGGACAATCGCGCCTGCGTTCACCGCGCAACACCTTACGATGCCGGCGCAGAACGCCGCCTCATGCAGCGCACGACGATTGCCGATCCCGCTGCAGAAGCGCTCGATCCGGAAGCAGTGGCGGCGTAAGCCTACCCTGCCCCCGGATCGTATTGGCTAAATCACGCTCCGGGGGCGTCGATACCCAGGAACTTCGCTGCGTTCAGGCCCAGAATTTTCGCGCGCTGACCGTCCGTGAGGCCGGGCATTGTGCGCTCGATGGCTTCGGCGGAATGAGGCCAAGTGCCTTCGTGGTGGGGGTAATCGTTCGCCCACATGAAGTTATCGACCAGGTTATATTGCTCGGCCAGCGCTAGGCCCGCCGGGTCTTCCTGGAACGTGGACCAGCCGTGGGCGCGGTAGTAGTCGCTCGGCAAGCCTTGTAGCTTCGGGCGAACCCACATGTGATGCTTGCGGTAAGCCTCATCCATCGCATCGAGCAGCCAAGGCACCCAGCCAATACCTGCTTCGACCGTTGCAAACCGAAGCTTCGGGAACCGCTCTAACACACCGGACGCGCACAAATTGGCGACCGGCTCAATCGTCGGCGACAGCGAATGGCTGACATAGTTGATGATTGCGCCGCCGTTGCCCCTAGCCGCACGCGGATCACGACCGGTAGAGACATGGAATGTGAAGGGCAGATCAACCTCTGAAATCAGTTCCCACATGGGGTCAAAATGCGGGAGGTTATAGTTCACATGGTCCACATCATGCGCGCCCCACATTGGCTTGCAGGGGAAGCTGAGGCAGCGATATCCCATCTTCGCAACCCGCTCGATCTCTTTCAGCGAGCCTTCAAGATCACCTGTCGCGATTGAGGCAACCGGAACCATCTCAGCCTTGTGAGGGCCGAATTGTTCCCACGCCCAATCGTTCCACACAGCGCATTGGGCGTTGGCGAACACAGGGTCCGGCGTCGCCCACATGGCGAGGCCTTTGTTTGGGAAAATGATCTCAACGTCGATGCCGTCTTTCTTGTTGTCGGCAATGCGTTGCTCAGGCTCGGCACCGGCTTTGGAGCGCACCCAATCCTCACCCTCGAAGCTCATCACGCGGACCCGGTCCGGGCGGTAGCCTTCGCAATAGCGCCATTGCACGCCTTTTTCGTCTGTTATAACCCGGGGCGCACGCTCACGGTACTTTTCAGGCAAACGGGTCGCCCAAAGGTCCGGCGGTTCATTCGCATGGCAATCAGTTGAGACCATGAAGTATTTCTTCGGGTCTTCAACGCGCGCTGTGCGCTCCCAGTCATCAGTGCCCGGCGTCTCTAAGCGCCAAAGATTTTCGTCATTAATCGGGACGTTTGCACCGTCATCCATGGAATCAGTTCCTTTCGTTCAGGTTCAGACTAAGCGCCAATGGGCCAGCGAATAGGCCGGGTCAGCGTCATTGTGATGTTCGAATGTGACCTCCACCTCAGCCCCTATGGGGATTTCCTGCTCAGGATCACCCAAGAGATTGCCGATCATGCGGATATTCTGCGCGTCCGGCAGTTCCACCAGCACGACGATATACGGCCCGTGGTCCTTCAACGCTGGATGCACCGGATGCCATACGCGTTCCCAGCTATAAATGCGCCCCTTCCCGGCCACTTCATCCCAGGCGAGGTCAAACGAGCGGCAGTGATGGCAAATCCATTCCGGGCCCCACACATGGGTGCCGCAATCTTGGCATTTCTGGACCATCAGTTTGGATTGCCGAAGACCCTCCCAATAGGGCTTCGAGAGATCATCATTCTCCGGCACCGGGATCGGCATGCCTTCGGGCAGGTGATATTTGCTCATAAGGTGGCCTCCGATCCGAAAATAAGGCTGGATACCGGCGTCACCATCGGCCCGGCTGTGACCATGGAGACATTCACGTCGGGCGCTTGTGCGGTAGATGTGCCGCGCAATTGGCGAACCGCCTCAATCTGTAATTCCAGCCCGTGCATGTAGCATTCCGCTAAATTACCGCCACTGGTATTGAGCGGAAGTAAACCCGATGGCGATAGCAAATTCTCTGGCTTCAGGAAGTCATTGACGGCTTCTGGTTGGCAGAAACCATGCTCGACCAAGCTCATCATCACGCCGCCGGTGAAGTTCTCATATGACTGCACGACGTCCACATCTGATGGCTTTAGGCCCGCCATCTCATACAGGTTGGGGGCCACTGTCGCGAAGTTGGAGCTGGCATAGTTTGGATGGTTATGGCTGGGCGCGCCACAGCGATGGTCGGAACCGCCAGCCGCGCTTAGCAAATAGCTAGGCTTATGCGGCATATCTTTCGCCCGCTCCGCCGAAACTACGATCAGGGCAGCGGCGCCATCATTCTCCATGCAGCAATCGAATAGATGAAACGGCTCTACAATCCAGCGGGACGCGTCATAGGTTTCTTCATCCAACGGGCGGCCATTCATAACGGCACGGGGGTTGGACTGCGCATGGTGGTATGAAGCAAGCGCAATTGCCCGAAGCGCCTCCTGCTCCACTCCATACTCATGCATAAAGCGGATCACCTTCATGGCGTAGCGCTGGCCGGGGGACATCAGGCCATAGGGCGCCTGCATCGCCAGATCGCCGGAAATCGTCGGGACCTGTGGCCCTTGGCCGAAACGCGCGAACTGGCCCTGCGCCAGCGCCCGGAATACGACAACGCAATCTGCCATGCCTGTCGCAACAGCTGCCGCTGCATTCCCAACAGCTGCCGCACCGCCGCCGCCGCCACCGCCCCATTGCATGTTTGAGAAGCGGAGTTGCTTCGTGCCTAAAGCCGCCGCCAGCCTAGACGGATCATTGCGGTCATTACTATATGAAGCGAAGCCGTCGATTTCGGTCGGGTCAATCCCGGCGTCTTCAGCCGCCGCCAGAATAGCCTTCAGTGCTAGCTTAAATTCCGGGTCGGGCGCTTGACCGTGCCTGTAATACGTCGTCTCGCCAATACCTGCGACGGCGACCTGGCCGCGTAATGTCCGCCTGCCCATAAGCAATTCTCCCCTGTTCCAAGGGAAAGCCTAGGGCCGCTCAGCGCTATGAGTCCAGTGGCGACAATCTAACCAGTCGGGTGCGAAATCAGTCCTTCACCTTCCATTGGGCACCAGAATTATAGAGCGGCACGACGGAGAGTGACATTTTTGCGGAACCATCTTTCACCTGCCGCGCGTGAGCCAGATAAATCAGTGTCTTGTTTGCCTCGTCATATATTCGGCGCACATTGACTGATTTCCAAATCAATGATTGCCGCTGACGGAATACGTTCTCGCCATCCTCACTGCGATCAATATCACCGACGATGATCGGGCCGGTCTGGCGGCAGGCGATGGACGAGTTCGAAGGATCTTCAAACCAGTTGCCGTTTTTGAGTCGGTCAACCAGCCCCCGTTCAAAATAGGCTACATGGCAGGTGACGCCTTGGACCTTTGGGTCCGCGATGGCCTCCACAATGATGTCGCTGCCGAGCCAATCGACACCAACCTCCCCTACCTTCTCTGCCGCTGCTGGCAGCGTCGTGACCACTGCGACGGTAAGTGCGAGGATTGCGATTAATTTCATACGAACCATGTGCATTGCTCCAAAGAACGACAACGGGCGCGGCTAACTCTGCCGCGCCCGCTTACCATTCCGCGTTGTGAACGGGAATGGGTAGGTTATGAGGCTTTGCGCCGGAACATACGCGGCGTAACCAGATGGATCGACACGCCTTTGTCACGATGCCCACCGCCGACCGTCGCTGCCATATATGCGGCAGCAGCAGAGAGCGCTGCCCCGGCGGCGCTGGCAAATGCGAAGATCGTGGATACATTCGCCGTCCAGCGCAGCATATTTGCTGTCGGCTCGACGTCTGAGAAATCTGCCGCCATTGCAGGAACCGCCGCAACAGCTGCCATCACCACTCCAATGCCAAGCGTGGCGACGGCCCAGACTACGAGGCCATGGGCGCCATCGCGGAACTCTACTTCATCCGCCACAGCATCACCGAAGCGGGACCGCATGCGGCCAGCGATATAGCCACCAGCCGACGCTGCCGCGAGTGCCACTAGCGTCGTCCACAGACCGGCGATCAGTACATTCCATGATGCGCCGCCGTCTGACCGAACGGAATCAGTCACAGCCAGCCCAACCGCAGCACCAAATTGTAAAAGAATAACGGACATGGCGACTGCAATTGCAGCACCGCCGAACACGGCCCCCCATTCCAAATATGAACGCCCATCACCCCCTGTTGGGGCTGGAGCAATAGCCAATGGTTCTTCCGTCATCCCTACCTCCTAACGCAGGCCCAGGACGGACAGAATAAACAGAACCACGGTGAATTCCGGAGCGAAGTGCAACACCGCGGGCAGATTTGGTATCTGTCTGATGCACACCGTGAAACGGTGTCGCCATGTCGAACTATACGCATCTCACGCCCAGCGAGAGAGATCAGATCGCTGCCTTGAAGGGCGCTGGCTTAAGCATCCGAGCCATTGCGGCGAGGCTTAGACGGGCTGGTTCAACCATCAGCCGG
>JBDQJI010000131.1:0-9552 GCA_040263875.1 Alphaproteobacteria bacterium | reverse complement strand
ATCGCACCATCTAGGCCGAAGGAATCAAGCATGCGCTTCGAATAAAGGCTGCTGGCAACGCGCTCATAAACGATCACGCCGCGACGTTCATATTCGCGCACCGCATCGGTATGTCCCAGACGGTCGAACCCAATGGCTAAGATCAAGTCGCGTTTGGTTAAATCCTCGTAGTCGAGGAATACGCTAACGCCGGGAAGCGAACGCAGGCCCGTTATGGTCTCGCCGCCGTTTAGCATGCGCGCTAATAGGGCCCGTTCATGTCGTTCAATATGGTCCATGCCGCAGACGAATAGTTCGCGTCGGTCGCTGCTTTGGGTGAACTGCTCACCGATCCAGCAGATATAATTGACGATCTCTGTCGCCACGGCGAATTGTGCGGGTGCGGAACTGCCCAGATCCCAATAATCCTTTTTGCTGCCCGCCAGTTTGTGATGCGGCAATGCAGCTGCGCGATCAGACAGCCATGCCAAGCCAGAGCCTCTGGAGCCAAAGAATTTGTAGGCTGCGATGTTAATGCCGTCGATTGGTGTTTTATCTAGGTCAATCAGCCCATGGGGCGCGTGCTGAACCGCATCCACGAGAATATAGAGATCAGGCTTGATGGCGCGGGCGCGCTCAACGATGGCTTCAATATCAATCTTCGCACCTGAGATATTCGAGGCATACATCACGCTGAGGAGGCAGGTATCTTGATCAACAAGCCCGGCAATCTCGTCCACATCAATGCCGCCGGTCACCGGGTTGCTGTTAGCAACACGCAATTCCTTGCCTGAACGCTCCGCATACATGCTCATCGCATCAAATGAGGATGGGTGCTCCAGAATGGATGTGACCATGTTCGTGCCAGGAATATTCTCGGTCACGGCACGCACCATATCGAACATCGCGCCCGAAGCCGTCAGTGCAGCGTAAACGCTGCCGCCTTTGGCATTGAGGATCGTGCGAATGTCGTCAGTGCCCGTAGCTTGCACTTTCTGCAAGAAAAGTGCGAGTGCGTGAATGCGTTCGGGGCAGTCCGGAAGGGCATCGATGCGGGCGAAGGCTTCGGTCGCGGATTTGAGGCGGAATGAACCGCCGGCATTGTCAAAAAACAGCCTCTCGCGGCCTTCGAAATCATGGTCAACGTAGTGAAAGCGGCTTTTGATCTCCTGCATCAGCGCGTCAGGAAACATTAGGCCTTGGTCATTGCTCACAGAATATCTCTTCGTCGACGGGATGGGGCTTGTGAGCACGCGGCTCTAACGGGCCGAAGCCGCGGTTAGAGTACGCCGATTCTCAAAGCCTGTATTCCTCCTTTTTAGGGCACGCACTGTGTACCCAAGAAGGTCATACCGCCCGTCTGTTGATTGCTAAGCCGGAACGTGTCTCAGCCCTTGCTGCCCCAAGCCATGCTGCAGATCGCACTGATTTCTTGCTGGTCCTTGGCTGCCAGTGGCTGACCGGCATAGTTTACCCCGCCATCACTCCGCACAAATACGCGGCTCACGGGGATCTCGCCCCTGAAAAGCTTTGGATTGGCGGGAACGGCGTAGCGTTCTTGCAGCAAAATACTAATGTCCACGCTCGTTGGCCGAGGTGCATTGCCTGGGCGTACATAGGCGCGCCGCACACGTTGGCCGCGCGCAGTCACACCTGGTTGATACGCGACGTTTCCAGCACGCTCATGGGCTTGAAGCTTCCTGCAGACCTCTTCCGTCAGCATGGCGGCTGTCGCTGGCGGTGCGGCGACGGCACCTGCAACAGCAAGAAGGCAAGCGGCGGGGAGGAGGCGGTTCAGGCGCATAATGGCTGTCCCATGATGATGATTGGGTCGAAAGCGGCGAATAGTGCCTCTACAGAATAGGCACCGATGGTTAAGGATGGCTTGCGCTAAGGGCCAATCATGGACGTGAGCAGTTAGTTTTATTGAAGATTACGATTTGGTCTCAGGTGATGAAATTTCATTCGTTTAATTTAGTGATTATCGGTAATTAAATTAGCAATTGCCGGATAGTTGCGATTCTTTACTGCTAAAAAAATGGTGACAGCCTTATGCATAGCTGCTATGAGCTATCCGCATGGGAGGCGATGAAGCCGCGCTTTAGACGCAGCCTTCGCCTAGGCCCAGGTTCAGGGAGAGCGTCAGCCGACGTTACGAATTCGGTAGACGGAACCAAAATATAGCAGGACCTTCGGGTCCTGTTTTTTTTATGCTTCAGGTCGGGCTTCCAGGCTCCCACGCGGACCTGTTCTCGCCGCTAAAACTGATTGACCGGCAGTTTCAGGTAAGAGACGCCGTTGTCCTCTGTCTCTGGCATGTCCCCAGCGCGGATGTTCACCTGGATTGAGGGTAGGATCAGGCGGGGGAGGGATAGCTCCGCGTCCCGTTCGCGGCGCATGGCGACGAAGGCATCTTCGTCTGTACCGTCCTTTACGTGTTTGTTGGCAGCGCGCTGTTCAGCGACGGTTGTTTCCCAAGCATAGTCCCGTTCACCGGGTGCGTAATCGTGGCCGACGAAAATGCGGGTTCCTGGCGGAAGTGATAAAATACGCTGGACGGACCGATAGAGCTCGCGCGCATCGCCGCCCGGAAAGTCGCAGCGTGCTGTACCGAAGTCAGGCATGAAGATCGTGTCGCCGACAAATACGGCATCCCCAATGATGTAGGAGACACAGGCTGGCGTGTGGCCCGGCGTATGCAGCACGCGGGCCTGCAGGCCGCCGATCTCAAATGTCTCGTCATCGGCCCAAAGGTGATCGAATTGCGCACCATCGGTGGTGAATTCAGGCCCAAGATTCAGCAATTTGCCAAAGGAAATCTGCACTTGGTCGATTGCGCTGCCGATAGCGATCTGGCCGCCCAGCCGTTCCTTTACATGCTTGGCTGCTGACAAATGATCTGCGTGTACATGGCTTTCCAGCACCCAATCCACCGTTAGGCCAAGCACTTCGGCCCGGTCGCACACGGTGTCGGCAAAATCGGTTGACGTGCGGACGGCAACGATATCGAAGTCCAGTACAGCATCGACGATTGTCGCCCGCAGGCTTGCCGGATCATAGACGATGTAGCAGATCGTCCCGGTTTCCTGGTGCAGAAAGCCTTCAACGACGGGCTTCTGGTTACTGTCTGCCATACTGGCATCCCCCTGCTTGCACTTGGCGCTTGGGCGCGGTTTGATATGCGCTGCAAATACAAAATACCCGCATACAGGAGCTACCGCCATGGCCAACCCGGTCATCACATACGAATCCAAAGACAAGATCGCCACAATCACCATCAATCGCCCGGAGAAGATGAACGCGCTCTCCAATCAGCTGGTCGTGGAATTGCGGGATGCTTTTCAGCGCCTGCAGGATAGTGACGACCGTGCTTGTGTGCTGACGGCGGCTGGCGACAAAGCTTTCTCCGTCGGCGCAGACTTGAAAGACCCGCCGCGCGATCCAAACCTTTGGGAATGCATGCCGGGCGTGGGCGTCATGCTGGATAAGCCTGTGGTCGCAGCCGTTCATGGCTATTGCGTTGGCGGCGCGTTCTGCCTCGTGGAATTCTCCGATATCGCCGTTGCTGATGAAACGGCGGATTTCTTCTATCCAGAAGCGCAGATTGGTTTTTGCGGCGGCCTGATCGCTGGCCTCGCAGCCCGCATCACCCACAAGCACGCAATGGAATTCATGCTGACAGGTGTGCATTACAAAGCCCAGCGCGCCTATGAAGTCGGCATGGTCAATAAGGTCACGCCGAAGGGTGAGCACCTGGCTGCGGCATATGAATATGCGCGTATCCTGGCCGACTCTGCCCCACTGGTCGTGCGCGCACTGAAGCGTTTCACCCGCGATGTGGTGACGGCGCGCGGCCCGTCTGAACTTTCAGCACTGGCGCAGCGTGAACTGCTTGCGATTTCCCGGTCTGAGGATCAGCAAGAAGGTGGCCGCGCCTTCCGTGAAAAGCGCACGCCGCAGTTCACTGGCAAATAAGGAAGTCTGATCCATGGCAAGCAATGCCCCCGTTTGGCGCTCAATGATGTTTGTGCCGACCATCAATGAGAAGTTCATTGAAAAAGCGCCGGGCGTCGGCGCAGATGCAGTGATCCTCGATCTTGAGGATTCCATCGCGGCGTCGGCCAAGGAGAAGGCGCGCGGGGCTGTTGCGGGCGTGGCTCAACGTCTGGCCGATCAAGGCTTGGACGTCACCGTGCGCATCAATCGTCCCTGGCGGCTCGCGGCCCGGGACATTGAGGCGGCGGTGACGCCCGATGTTACGGCATTGCTCCTGCCGATGACGGACACGGCGGCGCACGTAAAAGAAGTCGATGCCGTCGTTACGGAAATTGAGGCCGAGAAAGGCATGGCGTCCGGCCACACGTTTCTGTTCCCGCTGATCGAAACGGCGGAAGGGCTGCTGAACGCCCGAGAAATCGCCAAAGCCAGCCCGCGTATGATGGCGCTGTCTCTGGGGTCTGAAGATTTCGCCCTCTCCATGGGCTCGTCCACGGATACAGACATGCTGCTTGGCCCCAAACAGCATATCGTCGCCTGCGCCAGGGCGGCGGGCGTGGCGCCCATGGGCTTCATCGGTTCCATCGCTGAATTCAGGGATATTGAAAAACTGGAAAGCATGATGGGGCTTTCCAAGCGGGCTGGGTTCCGAGGCGCATCCTGCATCCATCCAAATCAGGTGAAAGTTGCGAACGCCACATTCGGGCCAAGCGACGAAGAGGTTGAAGAAGCGCGCGAAGTTATCGACGCCTACGATAAAGCCCTTGCGGCGGGCGAGGGCGCCATTACGGTTCGCGGCAAGATGGTGGACGTGCCGGTCGCGGACCGGATGCGGGCCATCGTTGAATTCGCGGACGCCATCGCGGCCCGTCAAAACAGGACAAGCTGATGGTTCTAAGTGAAGCGCAAAAGACGGACTTCTGGCGGGATGGCTGTTTGGTCGTCGAGAATGCCGTAACGCCGGATCAGCTTGCCGCTATGCGGGGCATGATGGCGGATTGGGCGGAAGAGAGCCGCGCCCACACCAAACCCTATGGCCCGCCGACGATCGATGGCCGACCGCGCTTCGATATGGGCGCCGAGCATTCAGCCGAGCAACCGGCGCTGCGCCGGATCAACAATCCGTCCGATCTCTATGGCCCGTTCCAGGATGCGATGGAAAATTCGGCGATGACGGAAATGGTCAATGAGCTGATCGGCCCGAACCTCAAATTCCATCACTGCAAAATCAACCAGAAGCTTCCGGGTGCGGCGACCGAAGTCCATTACCACCAGGATTTCCCATTCACCCCGCACACCAATGACGACATTATCACCGCGCTCCTGATGCTGGATGACGTGGACGAGGAAAACGGTTGTTTGAAAGTTGTCCCCGGCAGCCACAAAGGGCCCGTGCATTCACTGTTCGATGGCGACACGTTCACGGGCCGCATGGCCGATGACGTCACCGCCAAAATGAAAGCCAGCGATGTGCCGGTGACAGGCAAAGCGGGTTCCGTATGCCTCATGCACACGCGCCTCGCCCATGGCTCTGACCCCAGCCGATCCGAGACGCCGCGCGGATTGTATATCTGCGTCTACACAGCAGCGGATGCGGTGCCCATCGCTAAGAACCCGATGCCGAACCAGAACGAAGGCCGCGTTATCCGAGGCGAAAAACAGCGTAAGGCGCGCCTGTCGCCAGCGCTGGTGGAACTGCCGGAACAGCCGAAGTCCGCGTCTTTCTTTACGGTGCAGGGCCAAGCCTCCGCCACGGGCCAGGAATAAGCTTAATGAGCCAGCCTTTACTATTTTCGCCGATGCAAATCCGGGGCATGAGCCTCAAGAATCGCTGTGTCATCGCGCCGATGCACCAATATGCCGCCGTCGATGGTTTCGCCCAGGACTGGCATTTGATGAATATTGGGCGTTATGCGGCGGGCGGCGCAGGGCTGGTGTTCGTTGAATCGACGAAGGTTGATCGGCGTGGGTGCGGGACCATCGGCGATCTGGGTATCTGGAAGGATGAACACATTCCAGGCCACAAGCGTTTGGCTGACACCATCCGCAATTATGGCGCTGTGCCGGCCATCCAGCTTGGTCATTCAGGACGGAAGGCGCGTCGGTTCCGTCCATGGGAAGGCGGCAAACCGCTAACGCAAGAGGCGGCGGAAGCGGAAGGCCTCAAAGACTGGGATAAGTGGAACCTGGTCTCTGCTTCATCATTGGCGAACCCCGGTGACCCTGAGCCTCATGGGCTAACCAAAGCTGAGGTCCAAGACCTCGTGAAGATGTGGGGACAGGGTGTTCGGCGGTCAGAAGAAGCCGGATATGAGGCGCTGGAACTGCACGGCGCCCATGGGTATCTGGTGCATCAATTCCTGTCGCCATCCTCCAACGCGCGTAATGACGAATATGGCGGATCGGAAGAAAACCGCCGCCGCTTCCTGATGGAGATCGTTGAGGAAACGCGGCTCTATTGGCCGGAGGACAAGCCGCTCTTCCTCCGCCTCTCGGTGCAGGATGACGCCGGATTTGGTCCCGATGAATCCGTCAATGTGGCAAAGGCCGTCGGGCCAATGGGCGTGGATGTGATTGACTGTTCATCTGGCGGTATGCGCGGCTCGCCCGTTATCAGCGCTGGCCCTGTATCGTATGGCTATCAAGTGCCTTATGCGGAGCGCCTGAAACGCGATGGCGGCGTGATGAGCATGGCCGTTGGCTTGATCGTTCATGCAGATCAGGCCGAGGGCATTCTGCAAAACGGCCAGGCGGACCTGATCGCGATTGCGCGGGAGGCCATGTACAATCCAAACTGGCCAATGGACGCTGCGATCAAGCTTGGCGCCGACCCTGCCAGCGCATCCACCCCACCGGCCGTATCATTCTGGCTCGATAAACGCGCCAGTTCTGTCGACATCACGCCGTCCACTTATGGATCAGGCATCGATAAGCTTTCAGCGAATTAGGAATAGAAAATCATGAGCGAAGACACCCTCGTCCGGTTTGAAAAGCACGGCGCTATCGGCGTTATCACGGTGGATAATCCGCCGGTGAACGCGCTGTCGCCGGGTGTTCCTGAAGGCATCATCGCCTCGGTGGATGCAGGCGTGGCGGACCCGGATGTGAAGGCCATGGTGCTTATCGGCGCTGGGCGCAGCTTTATTGCTGGCGCGGATATTCGCCAGTTCGGCAAAGGCCGCCCGCCCCTGAAGCGCAAGACCTATGATGCATTCGAAGCCTCCCCGAAGCCCATCGTCGCTGCGATCCACGGCTATGCGCTTGGCGGCGGGCTAGAGAATGCGCTCGGGTGCCATTACCGCATCGCCGTCGCCAGCGCCAAAGTGGGGCTGCCGGAAGTGTTGATCGGCCTGCTACCGGGTGGTGGCGGCACCCAGCGCCTGCCACGCCTGATCGGACCGAAGACAGCGCTCGATATGATCGTCTCCGGGCGTCACGTACCAGCGGAAGAAGCTGGTGAGATGGGCATTCTGGACCGGGTGATCCCAGCGGATGGAGATTTGCTCGCCGAAGCGATCAAGTTGGCAGAAGAAATGGCGGATGTGCGCCCGCTGCCGCTGATCCGCAATGACGATTCCAAGCTTGGCGAAGCGACGGCGGATGGCGACATCTTCGAAGCCAAGAAAAAGCAGATCGCCCGTAAAGCGCGCAATCAGATCGCACCCTATAACAATATCAAGGCCGTGCAGGCCGCTTGCGAATTGCCGTTCGATGAAGGCATCAAGCGGGAACGGGAATTGTTCGAAGAACTGGTGAGTTCAGACGAATCCAAGGCACTCCGTTACGCCTTCTTTGCAGAACGTGAAGCACAGAAGCTGCCGGATGTGCCGAAGGGTACGCCAGTTCGCGATATCAAAACCGCTGCCGTTATCGGCGCTGGCACCATGGGCGGCGGCATCGCTATGTGCTTCGCGGATGCGGGCATTCCGGTGAAGGTGCTGGAAGCCTCCCAAGAAGCGCTCGACAAGGGTTTTGAGCGTATCCGCAACAATTACGAAGTCAGCGTGAAGCGCGGATCGCTCGATGCGAATGAAATGGAAGCCCGCTTCGCCCGGATGGAGAAGGTCACCAATTATGACGATATCGGCCAATGCGATGTTGTGATTGAGGCGGTTTATGAGGAGATGTCCGTCAAGGAGATCGTCTTCAAGGAACTCGACCGGGTGATGAAACCGGGGGCGGTCCTGCTCTCCAACACCTCCGCGCTGGATATTGACCAGATTGCGGCGGCAACCTCCCGCCCGGAAGAAGTTGGCGGCGCGCATTTCTTTAGCCCGGCCAATGTCATGAAGCTGTTGGAAGTGGTGAAAGGGTCCAAGACCTCGCCCGAAATCACGGCGACGACCATGGCGCTTGGCAAAATTATCGCCAAAGCGCCAGCGGCTTGCGGCAATTGTGACGGCTTCCTCGCCAACCGCAGCCGTGCGCCGTTCAATTCAGAAATGGTCATCATGCTCGAAGAAGGCTGCATGCCGGAGCAGGTGGACAAGGTGATGATCGATTTCGGCTACCCCATGGGGCCGTTCGCGGTGGGCGACTTGGCGGGCCTTGATATCGGCCATGCCGGGCGTGTGCGCCGGGCGGAAGCTGATCCGAACTACCGGATGCTGCCGATCGCGGACAAGCTGGTTGAGATGGGGCGGCTTGGCCAAAAGACGGGTGCCGGCTGGTTCAAATACGAAAAGGGTGACCGCACCCCACATCCTGATCCCGTCGTGGCCGATTTGATCCGCACGATGTCCGCTGAAATGGGCAACACGCCGCGCGATTTCACCGAAGATGAAATCCTAAAGCGCCTGCTGTTCTCGTCTGTTAACGAGGCCTGCAAGATCCTGGAAGAAAAGATCGCCTATCGCGCGTCAGACGTAGACGTGATGTGGCTCTACGGCTTCGGCTTCCCGCGCTACCATGGTGGCCTGATGTACTGGGCAGACAATATCGGCACCCAAGACGTCTACAACCAAATCGCCGCCTGGCACCAACAATACGGCGACCGCTGGGCCCCCTCCGCGCTACTGCGGAAGCTTGCGGACACAGGCACGGCGTTCAGGGAAGCGCATACGTTGGTGGGGTAGCTTTGGCTCCCTCGAACAGGAATGGCTTTAAGGGCGAGCCAGCGGGGAAACAAAGTTTCTTGGGTGTTGTTGGCTCGGGTGTAAAAGGGCGCTGAGTATTTAGATGCCTCGGCTTATGAGCAAAGACTGCTTTATGGTGAAATCAAAATTGTTTGCGCCTTTTGTTCAATGCTGTGATACGGTTATCCGTCGGATAAGTTGAAATTAGTTGTGTGAGGAGGAAGGTTTTGGGGAAGAACGAACCGAAAACGACATTTTATAGTATTATTTCTCGATTGATGCGAGCATTTAAGAGGGTAATGCAGTTTGAATTACAAGTTATTCGCAACACTGCTGAGGTTTTAGAGTCAACTGTTGCTATTCGGTGGATTCCGACGCGAAGCGCAACGCGATCAAGCAAACCTGATTTGAACGTCATTTCCAAGCTCGGCGAGCATGGCCTCGATGGGTGTTTTGAATCCGAGGCACTTTCGCGGCGTTGAGTTCAGGGCCATGGCAATCT
>JBDQJI010000130.1:0-9584 GCA_040263875.1 Alphaproteobacteria bacterium | reverse complement strand
GATTGCCATGGCCCTGAACTCAACGCCGCGAAAGTGCCTCGGATTCAAAACACCCATCGAGGCCATGCTCGCCGAGCTTGGAAATGACGTTCAAATCAGGTTTGCTTGATCGCGTTGCGCTTCGCGTCGGAATCCACCGGAGTTCCTCATTTTAAACCTCATTCACAAAAACCAACTTGCCTGACACACATCTTATATTCAGTGTGGTCAAGCAGCATCAAGTATACGGATTGAATCGTCACGCTTCGGAAATTGCCTTTGGCTCAAACGCCGGCATAACGAAGAGCGGGAGAACGCCATCCTAGGCTGCACCAAATCTATTAGCCCGGCTCGCCACATCGCCAGCCCATAGGAAAACAGCGATGTGCAAAATATCAGATACGAATATTTCTTGCTATATATCTGGCGCAAGAACCGGGTGGTTCCTCTCCCTACCAGCAGCTACACATTGAGCGTCGGAAGGTTGGAGCGCCCATGTCTTCGAAATCCAATATGTCCCTACTTGAATGGGCGCTGCTGCTAAGCCTATCTGCGCTTTGGGGCGGGGCTTATTTCTTTAATGGTGTGGCGACACAGGAATTGCCGACATTTGTGATCGTGCTTGGCCGGGTCGGTGGCGGCGCTATTGGGTTGTTGATTGTGCTGCGGTTGCTGGGGCTTCAACTGCCAAGAGGCTTTGCCATATGGCGGGCATTCTTGGTCATGGCGCTGTTGAACAATGTGCTGCCGTTCAGCCTGATTGTGTGGGGGCAGGCGCATATTGCGTCTGGCGTCGCTTCTATTTTGAACGCGACGACGCCGCTATTCACCGTCGTTGTCGCCCATTGGCTGACTTCCGATGAGCGGATCACTGCACAGCGGCTGACGGGCGTGATCACCGGCTTTGCTGGGGTCGCCATCATGATCGGTGCTGAAGCGGCGGAAACACTTGGCCTGGACGTGATGGGCCAAGTCGCTTGCCTAGGTGCTGCCCTCTCCTACGCATTCGCCGCGATATATGGACGCCGATTTCAGGCAATGGGCGTGAAGCCGATGGCGACGGCGACGGGCCAAGTGGTGATGGCTGCTATCGTTCTGACGCCGCTCGCTTTGCTGGTCGATCAGCCCTGGACCCTGCCTGCGCCAAGCATGGAGGCTGTCGGGGCGATCATTGGCTTGGCGCTGCTGTGTACGACGCTCGGGTATTTTCTGTTCTTCCGCATCCTATCAACGGCGGGCGCGACGAATGTGTCGCTCGTGACAGTACTCATTCCCGTCACAGCCATATTGCTCGGCGCGATGTTCCTGGGCGAAGCACTGGCCCTGCGCCATTGGGTCGGCATGGGTTTGATCGCTATTGGCCTCGCCGCCATAGACGGGCGCCTCTGGCGCGCATTCCGCCAGAAATTGCGTTAAGCTCAACTAGTATCTCTATTGCGCGCCTGACTATCTTGCGGAAGGACTATCACGCATGACCGCCATCGCCGAAGCACCCGCCGTTAGCGAGAATCGCGTGCTGTCGCTGATCGGCGTCGGCCACTTTTTGAGCCATTTCTACCTGCTCACCCTGCCGCCAATGTTTCTGGTTTTCTCGCGGGAGTTCGAGGTTGGCTTTGGCGCGCTTGGGCTGGCGCTGGCGGGATATGGCTGGGTTGGGGGCATCCTGCAGGCTCCCGTTGGTGCGGCGCTTGATAAGATCGGCGCACGGCAGATGCTGGCGACAGGTCTTGCACTAAACGCGACCGCCATCATGCTGATTGGCTTTAGTGACAGCTATTGGCAACTCTTTGTCCTGGCCGTGTTGGCGGGAACCGGCAATTCCGTATTTCACCCGGTGGACTATGCGATCATTGCCGCGAAAGTGCGTGAAAAACGGCTGGGTCGGGCCTATTCGCTCCATACATTCTCAGGCTTTGCTGGTGGTGCTGCTGCACCCTTGGTGATCGGCGGGCTGGCGCTGGCCTTCGATTGGCGCATTGCGTTTATCACTGTGGGCGTGTGCGGCATCGGTGCTGCGCTACTCATTTTCATGCAAGGCGACCGGCTTGAAGGCGAGCGTGTCGTGAAAGACGCTGGGCCTGACGCAAACGGGAAAACGCATCTGAGCGGGCGGGCATTGCTGCTGTCACCGCCAGTACTTTTGTATTTCTTGTTTCTGGCGACATATGGGCTTGCGACAGGTGCGATTGGCAGCCAGGGCGTCGTCGCCATGAATTTGATGGGATTGGCAACAGAGGCCGAGGCACGCGGCGTGCTCAGTGCCTATCAAGCCGCTATCGCGATCGGCATTTTGACCGGCGGCGTGCTGGCAGAGCGTTATGGCCGCCACGGACTGACCGCGGCTGTAGCGCTCCTGGGTGCGGCTGCCTTGCTGCTCCTACCGCCGGTTCTATCACCAACAGGTGCGCTGCTATTTGCAATCTTCATCGGCTCTGGCTTCGGGTTTGGCATTGTGTTGCCAGCACGGGATTTGATGGTTCGTGCGATTACGCCGCCAGGTGCAAGCGGGCGCGTGTTCGGGTTCGTCTTCGTTGGGCTATCGATAGGCAGCGGCGCATCTGGGCCAATCTTCGGTCAACTGGTCGACGCCGGATTCCAGAACTGGCTCTTCCCGATTGCCGGGATCTTGCTCGTCATCGCCGTCATCATCACGACATTGGCCCAAATGGCGGCGAACAAACAATGACGACAATCGCCAACAAAATTACCACACTCGATTGGGGCGCAATTGCTGAGGCATTTGACCAGGATGGCTATGCCCTATTACCACCGCTTCTAACTGCAACTGAACGCGCAGGCATCATTGCGTTAGAGGCCGACGACGCTCGCTTCCGCACCCGCATCAACATGGCTCGACACCGCTTTGGCGAAGGTCGATACGGCTATTTCAGCAATCCCATTCCGCCACTAGTCGCTGAGATGCGTGAGGCGCTTTACACCCATTTGGCGCCAATCGCCAACGATGCAGCCACGAAGCTCGGCAAGGATGAGCGCTATCCCGCCACACTCTCCGAATATCACGCAGTTTGCGCCGCTGCGGGCCAGACAAAGCCGACGCCGCTTCTGCTACAATATGAGGCTGGCGGCTATAACCGACTGCATCAGGATATCTATGGCGACATGGCGTTCCCTATCCAAGCCGCGATGTTGCTGAGTGATCCGGCAAGTGATTTCACCGGCGGCGAATTTCTGCTGGCAGAAGGTGCGCCCCGCCAGCAAATCCGCGCCGAAGCAATTGCCCTCAAGGCTGGTGAAACCATTTTGTTTCCGTGCGCCGAACGCCTAATTCCAGGCGCGCGGGGCATGTTGCGCGCCCGTATACGCCATGGCGTTAGCCGCATTCGGGTAGGTGAGCGCTATACGCTTGGCATTATTTTCCACAACGCCGCATGAAAGCGCCGCATCCATGAGCTTCGCGATCTATGACGACCCCGCTGCCGCTGGCCACCGCCCACCCCAAGGCCACCCGGAACGGCCCGAGCGCTATGAAGCCGCCGTCAAACGCTTAGCGGAACCAGACTTTGCCAAACTGCCCAGACGCCAACCAAACCACGCCAGCCGTGAAGCGCTTGAGCGCGCCCATCCGGCGGATTTCGTTGACACCATCCTGGAGGCCGAACGGCCCGACGGGATTGTGATGCTAGATGGCGACACAGGCATTGGCCCTGGATCAACGGAAGCTGCACTCAAAGCTTCCGGTGCTGTTGTCGACGCCGTTGACGCTGTCATGACCGATGATCTCGCCCGCGCCTTTTGCCTGGTCCGCCCGCCCGGGCACCATGCCGAACCTGCGCGCGCCATGGGCTTCTGCTTCTTCAATCACGTTGCAATCGGTGCGCTGCACGCCCAAGCCATATATGATCTAGAACGCGTTGCGATCCTGGATTTTGATGTGCACCACGGCAATGGCACCCAAGCGATCTTCTGGGAAAAGCCCGAATTCCTGTTCACATCGTCCCACCAAATGCCGCTGTTTCCAGGCTCCGGTGCCAAGGCCGAACGTGGTGCGGGCAATATCTGGAATGGCCCGCTCGCCCCAGGCGACGGGGGGCCGCAATTCCGTCATGTCTGGGAAGATGCGTTATTGCCAGCGGTGGACGCGTTTCGCCCGGAACTGATCTTGGTATCTGCTGGGTTCGATGCCCATCGCCGCGACCCTTTGGCCAATATCGAAGCCGAGGCCGAGGACTTTGGCTGGGTGACGGAGCGGATCGTCGAGCTGGCGGATATCCACGCATCAGGCCGCGTCGTCGCCTCACTGGAGGGTGGATATGATCTGCGAGGCCTCGCTGAATCTCTGGCTGCCCATATCCAAGCGCTGAGCAAAGACGTTTGACGCGCAGGGTCTGATCCGGGAACAATAGCAGTGACGCTTTTTCCAAGGATTACCCGCGCCATGAGCATCGTCGCCACGACATCCACGACCGACACTGATCCCGTGATGGAACAGCACGCCTTTTCTGTCGAGAAGCTGGAGGCGTATCTCTCAGAACACGTAGCGGAATTCACCCCTCCGCTTAACGTTGGTCAATTCCGGGGCGGGATGTCTAACCCAACCTTTATGCTGACGGATGGCGGCGGCAAAGCTTATGTTTTGAGGAAAAAGCCACCAGGAAAGTTGCTGCCATCAGCCCATGCGGTAGACCGTGAGTTTCGCGTAATTTCGGCACTCGCGGAAACTGATGTGCCGGTCGCAAAATCCTATGTGCTCTGCGAAGACGCCAGCGTCATCGGCCAGGAATTCTATGTGATGGAGCACGTGGCTGGCCGCGTGATCCGTGACTATTCGCTGCCCTCCATGACGCCCGCTGAACGCACCGATCACTACAACGCCATGTGCGACGTGATGGCGAAATTACACAGTGTGGACTTCCGCAAGGTCGGCTTGGAAACCTATGGCCGGGAGGGCGGATATTGCTTCCGCCAAGTCCGTCGTTGGTCTGGCCAATATGCCGACACCAAAACTGACGACGTGCCGGAAATGGAAAAGCTGATCGAATGGCTCGGCGCGCGCATGCCAGAGCATGAGGAAACAACCATTGTCCACGGCGATTACAGGATGGAGAACGTGATCTATCATCCGGATCGCCCTGAAATCCTAGCCGTGATTGACTGGGAGCTTGGCACCCTTGGCGACCCGTTCTCAGACCTCGCCTATAACTGCCTGAACTATCACGTTGGCGACCCTGAGCGGGCAGACATCACCAATATCGATCTTGTCGTGCACGGTATTCCAACCGAGCAGGCCTATGTGGAGCGCTATTGTGAACTGCGCGGCCTAAAAGAAGCGCCGAACTGGAAGTTCTACATGGCGCTCAGCCTCTTCCGCTTGGCCGCTATTGCGCAGGGTGTTTACAAGCGCGGGCTTGATGGCAACGCCTCCAGCCCAGATGCCCTAAAGCGCGGCGCGAAGGCCCGGCAATTGGCTGAAGTCGGCTGGCAGATTGCGTCTGGGGGTTAGGGCAACTCCAGCCCTATTTCTCGAACACCAACCGTTCATATAAATGCCAACTGGCATGGCCTAAAATCGGGAACACGAAGATGATCCCGATGAACCCAGACGCGACCGAAAGCAATGTCAGAGCGCCAATAATCGCACCCCAAACCAGCATCACCGCCGGGCTTTTCAATACGGCCTGACCGCTCGTAATCATTGCGGTCACGCAGTCCACATTTTTATCCAACAGGAGCGGCATCGCCATCACTGTGATGCAAAAAAGCACTGTCGCAATCACGCCGCCGACAAGGGTTCCAACGGCGAGGAACGCCATGCCTTCGCCGGTCGTAAATATTGTTGTGAGCAGGTGATCAAATGACCGGTAGCCGTGGCTTTGCACGGTCAATGCAAGGATCAAACGGAACTGGTAGGCCCAAATCCAAAATACAAACAGCACCACAAACGACATCCAGCCAAATTCCCGGCGCTGTTGCCGGAAGATGACGAGGAAGATGTCAGACGCGGTAAATCGATCCCCACGTTTGTATCGCCTGGACATTTCATAAAGACCAGCCGCCAGAAAGGGTGCGACCAACGGGAAGCCGATACCCGCTGCAATCACAATCCATATCTGATCGAACACGGTGAAGCCGGCCAGAAGCGCCAAACCAAACAACGCATATACGAGGCCAAAAAATAGGCTCAATCCGGGTCGTCGTCTGATGTCCCTAAGGCCATCCATGAACGACGCTTTTACGTCACCAAAGGTCGCGGCTCGAACACCGAGACGGATCGGATGCGCTTCTGTGAATTCGCCCTGCCGTGCTTGCATAACAATCACTCCCCACAGAAATGCTAACGGGAGCGCAGAGCCACTGCAAATGATCTGAAACAGGCCTGAATCTAGGCCCGGCACTCTAGCAAGTTGATTGCAGGCAAAACCTTCAGCGCTTTGTCGACGTCGGCAGCAGGTGTTTACCGTCTTTCAGCAAGGGCGTTGGAGCTTGAAAATCACCGATAGGCAATGTGTGCGTGAGAAGCCCAATATCCTCCCGCCAGAGATGCATGGCGCATCCGGGCGGCTCATAGGCAATCGCTAACGGCGCGCCTACTGTTGTATCAAACGCAAACGGGTATGAGACACTAGGAGCGACGCAAGCCGGGACAGGGCCACACATCCCGGTAATCGTGCGATGGTTATGCCCAGCAATAATGCGCAGCACATTCGTGCGCTCGGCCAGCATGGCCGACAAGGCATCCGCACCGCCAAGGCCGGTCGTGCCAAACCCAGGCAATCCACACGGGAAGGGCGGATGGTGGATGGCGATGATGACAGGCTTTTCCCCCGCCGCATCAAGCGCCCCCTCAAGCCATTTCAGGCGCTGGGCGCAAAGTTCGCCACTGCTTTCGCCAGGAATAACGGAATCGCAGGCGATAAGGCGTATTGGGCCAGCGTCAAAAGTGTAGTGAATGAAGTCTGCGGGGCCATCGCCTTCCGGCAGCCAGGCAAAATCCTTGAATGCAGCACGCATATTGGCCCGGTCATCGTGATTGCCTGGAATGGCGCAGAGCGGCGCATCCAAATCCTGCAGAACCTCCAGCGCCAACTCATATGCGGCCGGTGCCCCATGATGGGCAAAATCGCCTGTGTGGATCACCAGATCGGCGCGCGCCTTATTCACAGCCGCCACAGCAGCGCGCAGCGCCGCCTCTGTATCGGACCGGCCATAGGCAATCTCGCCCGGTGGCAGCATGTGGCTATCTGATATCTGAGCAATCAGCATTTGGCGGTCTCCGCTTTGCGCCGGACCAGGCTATGCGCGCCCGGCGCGGCTGGATTTCAGGAAAATCACACATACAACGGCAATGGCAAGCAAGGGTGCCACGCCATAGTTGACGACATCCCAGTCAAACGCGTTCAGCAAATGGCCAGAAGAGAGCGCAGCCGTTGCAACGGTTGCGAAGATCAGGAAGTCATTGAAGCCTTGCACTTTGGCGCGTTCTTCCGGGCGATAGGTATCGGTCAGCAAGGTTGTCGCGCCGATGAACATGAAATTCCAACCGACGCCAACCAGCAGCAATCCAGCTGTGAAGTTCGTAAACTCAATGCCCGAGAGATGCGCCGTCACAGCAGCCATCATCAAAACCGCACCGCAAAGAATAACGTTCAGGGCACCAAACTTCTTGATGATATCACCTGTGAAAAACGACGGCGCGAACATGCCAATAATATGCGCTTGAATGACCCATTTTGAATCTGAGAACTCAAACCCACAGTTCAGCATCGCCAGCGGTGTCGATGTCATCAGCAGTGCCATGACGCCATAGGCAATGAACCCCGCGATCACGGCAACCGCGCATTTGGGCTGCATCAATATCTGCATCAGCGGGCGGCCCGAGCTTTTGCGCTCTGCCACGGAAAGCTTCGGTATCTGCACGCCCATGAGCATGAAGAAGGAGAGGACATAAACGCCAATCAGCGCGAAGTAGCTGCCCGCAAATATCGTCGGCGACAGCATATCCTTGGTTAGGTTGGCAAGTTCTGGGCCTAAGAAAGCAGCAAACAAACCACCCGTCATCACCCAGGAAATGGCTTTCGGCTTGAATTCATCAGATGCAGTATCAGCCGCAGCAAAGCGATAGAAAACCGCGAAGCCGTTGAACCAGCCTATTACACAGGCCCCAGCACATAGCATCCAGAATGAGCCAAGCAGCATACCATACCCGGCCATGATCGCGCCGATCACGCCGAAGATCGTGCCGAACATGAACCCGGCCCGCCGACCGATGCGCCGCATCAGGTGAGATGCCGGGATCGTCGCCAGCATGACGCCAGCATGGTGCGTCGCCAGCGGCAGCGTTTCCCAACCGGGCGCGGGCGTGAGGATCTTGCCAGCCAAAGGGCCAGTCGCGATCATCAATGAGGTGCCGGTCATGTAGAGCGCCTGGCAGATCGCCAGAATCAGGACATTACGTTTCGCAGGATCAGAGAGCACGGGCGGAAAACTTCCAGTTTCGGGGGCGCTTGGCAGACAAATCGCCACAAAATTGGCGACGCCTAGAAAACTTGCACTTCAATGCGTTGAAAGTCGAGGGCGTCAACAACCCCCTCTCCTACAATTGATTCAACGCGGTCCTTAGCAATTTGACTGGCAATATCAGAATCAATTTCTGCGTCGCCACCCCAGTCAATCTGAACCATGTCAGAAAGTGCGGTAATCAACGCGTCGCGGATCAACGGCCTTACCTCATCAATCTCAGCGTCCTTTTTGTCCTCAGCCAAGATCATCCGCGTCCAGAGCGTATATTTGCGGGCAGGGATAAAGTCCCGGATCGCTGTCACGTAGACGGCGTCCATATAGTAAAACTCACGCCCGTCTTCCGTTTTATCCGGACGAGGCATGCCGCCAGGGCCAACGGGGCCCTCACTCTCACCCCGAACTTCTTTTGAAACTTCGGTGACGTTGGCACGCTTGCCTTGTTGGGCATCCGTTGGGGCTGCGAACAGCATCACGGCGACCAGAACGACAGCAGGTAGGGCGCGTTTCCAAAACATGGGGCAGACTATCTGTCGCTCATGGTGCAAGAATGATTAACGCCGCGCCGCTAGTCCGCACATTCCCTAGAATTTTAGCGCATCTCTACTGATTTTATTGCAGCGGCCACTCCTTCAGGCGTGAAGACCGGCAATGAACACAGGCCATTGGCGCAAGCGAAGGCGGCTGGCACATCTAGCTCTGGATAGGTCACATCCGGGTTGGGCAATGGCCCTTCGCGCTTATCCCACCATTCCAGACGGTAATATCCCGTTGGATAACGACGGGCTTCCGCATGAAGCGCTTGCGCTTCTATCGCATCCTTCTGGCCTACGATTGTTGCGTGAGCCGGTTCTGCAGCAAGCTCTGCATCCGGCAGGAGAGCATGTGGCAGAAAGACTTCGAACTCCGCATAGGCCGCCAAGTGGCCCATGCCATGTTGGGCGGAATCGGCCCATGCCGCATCCCCGGTGTAGCGGTTCAGCAGATTAAAGGGTGGATTCCGACGCGAAGCGCAACGCGATCAAGCAAACCTGATTTGAACGTCATTTCCAAGCTCGGCGAGCATGGCCTCGATGGGTGTTTTGAATCCGAGGCACTTTCGCGGCGTTGAGTTCAGGGCCATGGCAATC
>JBDQJI010000129.1:0-9628 GCA_040263875.1 Alphaproteobacteria bacterium | reverse complement strand
GTTCCATCACGTCCGCATCAATCATTCAGAGGCGTTCGTTCATGACCGGAACCATATCAACGGGATCGAAAACTTCTGGAACCAGGCCAAACGTCACCTGCGACGCTTCAATGGTGTACCAAGCCAGCACTTCCATCTCTGCCTGAAGGAGTGCGAATGGCGCTTCAATCACAGGCCCACCGAAAACCTCTTGAAAGTATTACGCAAGTGGGCAAACCTCTGAACAGAAACCCTTAGCTAGGCCAGCCCCTTATTTTTTTGAGTGGGAAAGTAATTGAGTCATGACAGTTTCAGGCCTTACTGAAATCATTGGAAATTCAAACGCCAATACATTTGTTGGCACTACGGACCGTATTTTTTACGGCCTGGGTGGCAATGACCGATTTGTTAGCAACGCCGGGCAAGAGTCCTGGTTTGTGGGTGGCAGCGGCGCAGATCGGTATGAAGTCAACACGAATGCATTTGTGTTGATCCAAGACGCCGGTGGCAGCTCTGGAGACGTCCTCCAGCTCTCGAGGATTGATTTCAATAAGACCACATCCTTTGCTGGGTTTATTGACAACCGCCACCTGATCGCCATGGATTTTACCGGTGATCCGAATAACGTGACGCCTGCAAATTCCCAGATTGTCATCGCGATTGACTATAAGACCGCCAGCAGCGGCATTGAGCAGGTGCAGCTTGGCAGCGGGACGTTTAACCGGGCGCAGATTGATAGCCTGCTGCCGCAAACGGCAAATTTCCTCGGAAACATTTCCTCTAGCAGCGTGAATATCCCGAACTTTAGCGGGTCTTTGAATTCGGCGATCAGCGCCGTCGCACAGCGCGCCGCGGCGCTTGAAGCGCCAACTTTTCCAAATTTGCGCGCCGATAGCTTCACTCTGGATGATCAGACCTGGGAGGCGGGCCAGTCTGTCCGCGCGGACTGGACGACACGCAATGCGGGCGATGGTGCAGCCGCCGTCACGCGATCTGCCGTCTACATATCAACGGATGCCAACATCACGACCGCCGATACGCGCCTGGCCATCGAGAGTGGTACGAGCGCCCTTAACCCTGGCAGCACAGTCGCAGAGAATGCGACGTTTACAGTGCCTGCGGGCGTGGCTCCCGGTACCTATTTTGTTGGCGCATTAGCGGACTCAATCAACCTCGTAGTGGAATCTAACGAGGGCGATAACGTCAGCAACCTCCAGCAAGTGACCATCGCTGCGGCAAAGCCGAACCTCGTTGTTGAAGCCATCACGGCTTCAGATATGGACATCGGCGCCGGAGATGGGCTTCGGGTAGAGGTCACGGTCCGCAATACCGGAAATGTGGCTGCGCCGACGATTGGCGGGATCGATATCATCCGATCGAATGATGCCGTTATTACGGCTTCAGACCCCGTCATTGGAACGATAGCGGCAACTGGTGGCCTAAATCCTGGCCAAGCTGCAACGTTTGTCCAAGTTATAAATTCAGCTGCGACGCGTCAGGTCGGGGACTTTTTTATAGCTGCAGAGGTTAATCCTAACGACTTGGTCGATGAGCAATCTGAAAGCGATAACTTCAGCGCGGCAGACCCGATTTCTATCGCACCTGGTCAGCCGAATTTAACGCTGCAGACCGAAGAATTGCTGCAGGTGATTTGGCGCCCTGGCGATACCATCGCTAGCAGGTTCACTGGTTTTCAAACTGGGGGCGATGGTCCGGCCACAACGGTTGTCGGTTTCTATCTCTCTGATGATGCGACTGTAACAACAGATGATACCCTTCTAACGCAATCGCCACTGTTTTCGATTCAGGCCAATGGTCAATCTGCGCAGCGGCATGCAATTACCGTTCCGGCGGAAATTGCACCCGGCGATTACTTCCTCCAGCACATTATCGATCCTTTTAATGCCATCGCAGAGCGCGATGAGGGTGATAACAAGGGTGACCTTATCCAGATAACGGTCCTCGGCGGGGTGAATCGTGTCGGCACTGCACTCGATGACGCGATGGGCGGATCGGGAGCGGCGGACATCTTGGATGGAGCGGGCGGCGACGATTTGCTGTTCGGTTTTGCCGGCGACGATTTGCTTATCGGCGGCGATGGAAAGGATGGCGTCAACTACCTTGAGGATGGTGGGGCGAGCGGCATCCGCGTTGATTTAGACGCAGGCACAGGCCGGGATACGCATGGTGACAATGACACCTTGGTTGGCATCGAAGATATTACAGGCACGCATCAAGCGGACTTAATCGCTGGAAATGACGCTCCGAACCAGTTGCTCGGAAAATCCGGGGATGATGTGCTGACGGCTATTGGCGGCGGCGACGCATTGTTCGGCAATTCTGGCGATGACCGGCTGATTGCAGGCAGCGGTGGCGATACCTTGAATGGCGGTAGTGGAGCTGCGGATGTTGTGGATTATCTGGAAGCTGCCGCTGGCGGTCTCTTTGATCTGACCTCGGGTTCAGGGCAGGTTGGCGTGCTTGCTTTGGACACGTTGATTGGCATTGAAGACGTCATCGGGACACGGTTCTCAGATACCGTAATAGGCAATGCTGACGCCAATTTTATTATCGCGAAAGCTGGCGATGACACACTGTTTGGCGAAGCGGGCGATGATGAAATTCACGGCAATTCCGGCGATGATGTGATTTCCGGCGGCCTGGGCAATGACCTGCTGGTCGGCGGATCTGGCATCGACACGCTGGACTTTGGTGCCCGCGCAGGGATTGCACTGACATTCCTTTCTGGCGTGACCGTGGATCTCAATCGCGATAGCACTGCGGATGGGCTCGGTAGTACGGATAGTTATCGGGGCTTTGAGAACCTCGCCGGTACACCGGGCCGCGATGTATTTCTGGGTGATGCACTGGCCAATGTGCTGACAGGCGGCGACGGGAATGATGCACTAGTAGGCCGCGGCGGAGATGATGAACTGATCGGCGGCGCCGGGATCGACCGGCTGAATGGCGACGCCGGGGCGGATATCATGCGCGGCGGTGCGGGTAACGATATTTATCTGGTGGCAGATATCACGGATGTCGTGATTGAGAATGTTGGCGAGGGCTTCGACCGGATCAATACGCTCGTCGATTATATGAATCCTGACAATGTTGAATCCTTCGTCGGCAAGTTTGCGCGCGTTGGACTAACGCTGACAGGTAACGATGCCCGTGAAACCATCGTCGGTGCCAATAAAATCAATTCCGGCGATGACATAAGCGGCAATGGCGGCGATGACCGTTTGGTCGGGCTTGTCGGCAATGACACCATCGCAGGCGGCGCTGGCGCCGACGCCCTGTTCGGTAACAGTGGCGACGATGTGCTGAATGGCGGCGCGGGCGATGATAATATCATTGGCAGCTTTGGTCTCGACCAGATCATAGGCGGCGCTGGCAGGGATGTCCTGCGTGGTGGTGCCAATGCCGATACCTTCGTTCACGGCGCGGGCGATGGCAGCGACCTCATCCTAGATTTCAGCGCTGAAGACTTCCTCGATTTGCAGGCGCATAGCTTTGCAAATCACGCCGCCATCCGCGCGCTCATGGCGGATACCGCTGAAGGCCTGCTGATCACATTGAACAGTGGCGGCGACAGCCTGCTCCTGACGGGCGTGCAGGAGGCCAGCTTGTCGAACGCGAGCGTCCTGATCTAGCCCGAAACGAAAAAGGGAGGCCCGAAGACCTCCCCTTAACGTCAGAGAATTTTAGGCCGGGTCACCACATGGCGACTGGATTGATGATCATCTGAACGGTGCCCTTAACGCGGGCTTGGCCCAGCACGAACATGAACTCATTCACGCCTTCTTTGGCGAGGCGGCCTGTGTTCATGGTTTCCAGAATGTAGATGCCGTTTTCCTTCAACAGCGTGACGTGGCCGTAGAAGACTTTGTCGCCCTTCTTCGGTGGTACAACATCAACGCCCCAGGTATCAGCGCCAACTGCCATTACATTCCGGCGGGCGAGGTACACGGCTGCCGCATTGTCGATGCCTGGTTCGCCGGAAACCCATGCCTTTGGGTCACTCTCCAGCATCGCGTCCGTCCAGCCGGTGTGAAACAGCACGACATCACCTTGGCGAATTTCAACGCCCTGCGCCTTCGCGGCGGCTTTGATGTCGTCTGGGCCAAAGCTTTCACCAGCGTCCAGTACGGTTTTGCCGCGATGCTTGGCCATGTCGATCATCACACCACGACCGATCATCGGCGGAATATTGTGAACGCCAAGCGCTTTCAGGCCTGAAATATCGGCAAAATCAACGCCCATATTGCAGTTGTAATACATGTCTTCTTCGCCGAGATGGCCAAGCCCATCAATCTGCGGACCCGTACCCCACCAAAGCTGCGCCACGTCGTCATTGTAGACGATGTTCCAACCGAACTCTGTGCGGAAGCGGCCGGATTGCTGGCCGGGCTGTACGATCTGCAGCATCATTCCGCGCGGCGGGAACGCGGGCATGTTTGGGTCAACGACGATCCCAAGTGGATGGCTTTCACCTTTTTTGACGAGCTTCGTCGCCATTAGCACCTGTTCAGGTGTGACGTAGTTGGCAGCACCAATCTGATCGTCCTTGCCCCACTTAGATGGCTTGCACTCTACCGCTTGGGCGGCGGTGCCGATGCCTATAACCGCTGTCATGACAGCGGCAGCTAATGTAAATCGTTTCATCGAAGTCTCCTCCCCGAGAGTTGGTTATGCCGGGATTTGATCTTCTGTTTTGCCCCCAGCTAGGAAAGCTTCGCTGGAATTCAGCGTGTGCACAAGTTTCCGCGCAAGCTGGAATGCACTAAGACATACTTTAACAGGCATATTTGCGAGGGAATTAGGCTGATGAAGGTAGGAATTGTGGGCGCTGGTGGGCGCATGGGCCGGTTGCTGGTTCAATTAGCGCATGAGGCTGAGGGCATGACTGTCGCCGCAGCGTCTGAACTGCCGGATTCTCCCTTGTTGCACCGGGATGTAGGTGATCTGGCGGGCATCGGCCCTATCGGTGTGGTGGTCGGCGATTCGGCGGAAGCTGTATTTGAAGCAGCAGACATCGTGATCGAGTTTTCCGTACCCCAAGCAACGGCAGATCATGCAGCCCTCGCGGCCAAGCATGGTGCATCCTATGTAACCGGCACGACTGGCCTCGACCCCGCCCAGGAAGCGGCACTGGCCGAAGCAGGCAACACCGTGCCGATCCTCTATGCGCCGAATATGAGCGTTGCGGTCAACCTGTTCATGAGCCTCGTGCAGCAGGTGGCTGGCGTATTGGGGCCAGACTACGACATCGAAATTCTGGAAATGCATCACAAGTATAAGATCGACGCACCGTCCGGCACTGCCGTTGGCCTAGGCAAGGCTGCAGCGAAGGGCAGGGGGGTTGATCTGGACGATGTGGCGATCTGGTCTCGGGAAGGCGAAACCGGCGTGCGTCCGGACGGTGCCATTGGCTTTGCGACCTTGCGTGGTGCTGATGTTGTCGGAGAGCACACAGTGATGTTCGCCAGCGCGGGCGAGCGTATGGAATTCACCCACCGGTGCACGGATCGCAGCTTGTTCGCGCGTGGTGCCATTCGCGGTGCCCAGTGGATATCTGATAAGCCGCCCGGGCTTTATGCCATGGCGGATGTTCTTGGTATTGAAGGCGCTTAACCCCACCCTATGAAACGCATATATCGCGCATCTTACCGCGCCGCATTTGCGGATCGCGGCCTGCTTCCGTCATTTTGGGCGGATGGTCGGCTCTGCGTGGGCGTTGGCCGGAGACCACGATGGGCGCGGAAAAGCTCAGCCTCGATCGTTGGCGATATGAAGTTGGCACCTTTGGTATCACCTTCAGCCGCGGCAGCTTCCGGGGCTAGCGGCATCGGATTTGCTGCTTGGGCAGCGATCATTGCGGCTTGCATGATCATGCTGCTGTCGACCGGCCTACGCTCCACCATGGGGCTGTTCGCGGAGCCGACGAGCACATCGCTTGCCATCAGCATCGGCGCGTTCTCATTCGCAGTCGCCTTGCATCAATTGCTCTGGGGCCTGCTCCAGCCGTTTGCAGGTGTCATTGCAGACAAGATGGGACCGATCCCCGCCTTATTATTAGGTGCAGCAGCCTATGGCGCTGGGTTTGCCATCATGGCGTTGGCGGAAGGCGGCGGGATGCTCATCCTGGGCGCTGGTGTCGCCATTGGTCTCGGCCTTGCCTGCACCAGTTTTGGTGTGATGGCGGGTGCAGTCGCGCGCCTTGTGCCACCGAAAGACCGCTCAACCATGTTCGGCATCATCGCTGCAGCTGGTGCTATGGGCCAAGCGACGGTTGTTCCTGGTGCACAGCAGGCGCTGGAATCGTTTGATTGGCGCACGGTCGCCTGGGTGCTGGCTGCAGTTGCCTGCGCCATCGCGCTATTGGCGCTGGCGTTTCGAGGCCAAGGCGGCAGCGCTGGCACGGCCTCAAATGAGCCAGATATTGGCGTGCGCGCAGCCATTGCAGAGGCCATGCGGCATCCAGGATATCTGATGTTGATGGCTGGGTTCTTCGTCTGCGGTTTCCAGTTGATGTTTATCGTCAACCATCTGCCAAACTTCCTGGCGGTTTGTGGCCTGCCGTCGTCGGCTGCGGGATCAGCGATTGCATTGATCGGCATTTGTAATGCGATTGGCTGTTATAGTTTCGGCCGACTTGGTGCGGTCTACAGTCGGCGAAGGCTGCTGGCACTGATCTATATTGTCCGTGCCGTCGCCATTGCGATTTATATGTCCATGCCGATCACGGTAACGTCCACGCTGATTTTTGCGGCCGTTATGGGTTTCTTCTGGTTGGGCACGGCACCCCTCACATCCGGCCTTGTTACGCACATGCTGGGTGCCCGTTATCTTTCCAGCATTTACGGGCCTGTATTCCTTAGCCACCAGCTTGGCGCCTTCCTTGGCGTGTGGCTTGGCGGCGTCGTGTTTGACCTGACTGGCGGCTACGACAATATGTGGTTAGCGGCGGGCGTTATCGGCCTGATAGCGGCTGCATGGCATATGTTCCTGCCGGATCGGCGAGTCACACGCTTGCAGTTTGTCTGATCTAGGCCTATTCCTCCGCTCAATCTTCAAATTTCTGCCGAAGGACGCCTGTTGCCATGAGCGCTGACATCACGCCTGAACTTCTCGCCGCATTGACTGAACTCGACACGCCGACAGTCTGCAATGCGCTTGAAGAGATCGACCAAAAATTCCGTGATGGCGGTTTCACGACCGAACCGCTGGTTTGCCCGTTCCCGAATTTGCCATCTATCGTTGGCATTGCGAAAACCGCGTTAATCCGCTCCGTCCGCCCGGGCATGTTGAAAGGCGATGTCGCCGCTAAAAAGCGCATCGATTATTATGAGTATGTAAGCCAGGGCGATCTGCCGAAAATCAGCATTCAGCAGGATCTTGACGGCGCCCGTGCTGGAACCGGCGCGTTTTGGGGTGAGGTCAACTCCAACATCCATAAGGCGCTCGGCTGTCTTGGCGTCGTGACGGATGGCTGCATTCGTGACATTCCGGATTGGGCGGATGGTTTCCAGGCTATTGCTGGCTCCATTAAGCCCAGCCATGCGCATGTGCATTGCGTAGAGTTCGGTGTGCAGGCGAACCTGGCGGGCATGATCGTGAATGACGGCGATTTGGTGCATGCGGATATGCACGGCGCCGTCGTCGTGCCGCTGGACGTTGCGTATGAGGTCGTGGCCGCTGCTGGCCGTGTCGCAGACAAAGAGAAAGTCATCCTCGACATCTGCATGGGTGATGGCTTCACCTGGGCGAAGCTAAAAGCTGCCATGGTCGGCCCCAAAGACATTCACTAGGCCGCATTAAAATGTCCCTTCTTCCGGAAAATCGAGTGTCTCGCCAGCGTTTCGTACTTGGCGTGATTGCGATGGTCGTGCTGATCGCGGCCTCCAATGTGTTAGTCCAGCATCCAATCAATGATTGGCTGACCTGGGGCGCGCTGACATATCCGATCACGTTCTTGGTGACGGATCTGCTGAACCGGACGGAGGGGCCGAAAGCCGCTAATCGCGTGATCTATGTGGGCTTCGCCGTTGCTGTTGTGGCCTCAATCGCGCTCGCGACCCCAAGGATCGCGATTGCGTCCGGCACAGCATTTCTTATGGCGCAATTGCTGGACGTGCGTGTGTTTGACCGCCTTCGCGCAGGTAGCTGGTGGAAGGCACCATTGGTCTCCTCCACCATAGCGTCCGGAGTGGATACGGTGCTGTTCTTCTCCATCGCCTTCTATGGCACGCAGGTTCCCTGGCAAACGCTGCTGCTGGGCGACTTCTTGGTGAAGTTAGCGATTGCGTTTGTCCTGCTCGGCCCATTCCGCATCATGGCGCGGCAAGCGATTACTGCCGCCGGGACCGCTCGATAAGATCCTGCAGATCTGGCGGTAATTGCGGCGGGGCCAGGTTTTCCTGGATGATCTGGCGGATCGGCCCTTCTACCTTGATATTGAACTCAAACGGCAGCCCGCCGTAAAGCTCAACACTTTTGCCGGATATCTTGATGTCGAGCCGTAATTCTTCCGCCTCAATCTCATTAATGCGGATCGAGATTTCGTCATAGGCGAAGTTGGATAAGGCTTTCACGGCAAGCCCGGTGCCTTCGTTCGCATCTTCCAGTGTTTTATCAAGCGCACGGGGCTTATATTTCAGGACGCCGCCCTTAGCGCCCGTCCGTAGCAGCCCATCATGCACGGTCAACTCGCCATTGCGGTAACTGATCGGTATCACGCCTTCCAGCGTGCCGGTCGCGCTCAACTCGCCGAACTCTGCGAACGCCAAGATGCTGGCAAGGTCGATATCAGTGACTTTTAGAACTGCATCGAATTCTTGTGCCGTCGGATCAATCGAGAGCTTCTGGCTAGAAATGAGACCGCCGAACAGCTCAAACCGCTCGATATCTACGTCCACCTGCTTTGGCGATCTTACATCAAGTAGAAGAATGCCATGCGTCAACGGTACGCCAACATCCAAGCGCCCAATGCGAATACGCTGCGGCCCGGCGGTTCGCGGCGGGAAGAGATTGGAGAGCGCGATCTTAGCCTCGGCCTGCTCCACCGTGGCTTCGCCTGTGCGGAGCTTATCAATGGAGAGCGTCGCTTCGCCCGTTTGGCTCCTCATACCCTCAGGCCCCCATGCGACGCGGGCGGAGGAAGATACTTGGCCGATGGTTTCAAGCAGCAAACGATAGAGCGGTGGTGCGAAATCCTGGGGCTGTACAACGCCGGGCGCGAAGACGACGGGGCCTAGCTGAAAGCGCGCATCGCCAGTGCCGCTCCCGAGATCATGAGACCCTTCAATCGCTAATGTCGCCTTTTCTGAAGCAGCTTTGAGCGCGCCGGAGAATTTGATGACCTCCCCGCGCCCCTTCAGTCCGACCTTTAGGGAGAGCGGGGCGAAGGCAGGTTCGGCACCTGTGTGCCGGATGCGGCCTACAGTCAGGCTGCCATTCTGGGGGGCGGATGCGCCAAGCCGGACCCTGGCGTCCACGTTCTCTACGGCTAGTTGTTTAGTCCCGGAGATTGATGGGTCGGATTTATTCTGAACCGATCAGGCTCTTCAGTCCAGACTTTGCAGACATATTCGAATGGGGTGAGACCTTTCAAGGTTTTTAGTCTGCGTGCGAAGTTGTAGGCGTTTAC
>JBDQJI010000128.1:0-9680 GCA_040263875.1 Alphaproteobacteria bacterium | reverse complement strand
TGAAAGCATTGCTCGCCGGTGACTTAGAGGTTTTGAAGACGGTCGTAGGGGAGGACATGGTGTTCGTGTCCTCGTTCGGCGGAACCAGTACGCGCGCAGATGTTATCGCTGGGTTCAATGCGGGGACGATGCAAATCTTGCGCATGGATGCGAGTGATATCTCGACCCGAATTTATGGGGATATCGGCATTCTGATTTACAAGGCCAATGCAAAGATGCGAGACGGGGAGACGACTGTGGAAGGCATGACGCGATCCACGACGGTTTATGCATTCCGCGATGGCGGCTGGCAGATGATTTCGCAGCATCAATCGCGGATCGAATGAGTTGGCGGCATTGGCCTCCGTAATCCTGTTGGTATATGCAGGGCCATCGATATTTGAAAGGACGACAGTTGAGCACCTACGTCATTGACCCTCCCAAACAAGCGGCACTTGCAATTGCTGGTTCCGACGCACTTTTCCCTGTGCGCCGCATTTACTGCATCGGGCGAAACTATGCCGAGCATGCGATTGAGATGGGTCATGATCCGAATAAGGAGCCGCCATTCTTCTTTCAAAAGAACCCGGATAATGTTGATTCTTCTGGAACTTTCCCGTACCCGCCAAAAACCAGCGATGTCCACTTTGAAATTGAGATGGTCGTCGCCTTGAAGAGCGGTGGCCGCAATATCGCGTTAGATAGCGCCTTGGATCATGTGTTCGGCTACGGTATCGGCCTCGACATGACACGCCGCGACCTGCAGGGCGAGATGAAGAAGATGGGGCGCCCCTGGGAAATCGGTAAAGCGTTTGAGAATTCAGCACCCATGGGCCCGCTGCATGTGGCGTCTGAGACAGGGCACATTGCATCCGGCCCAATTGCCTTGCATGTGAACGGCGCACTGCAGCAATCGGGCGACGTCAACCAGATGATTTGGAAAGTTCCGGAGATGATCGCTTATCTTTCGGAATATTATGAGATTGCTGCCGGTGACCTGATTATGTCTGGAACACCAGCAGGTGTCGGCCCCATTTCACGTGGTGATGAGATGGTTGGAAGTGTGGCTGGCCTGGGCGAATTGTCTGTAAAAGTAATCTAAGCATTACGCAGGGCGTCGCCAGAGCAATCTGCCTCAAGCGGAAGAGCGTCGATCCATAGCGTGCTTGGATGAGGCACCCGTTCCGCTGTTTTAAGCATGGGGCAAATGACAGCGCACTAGCGCCGGCCGGTGCCCGACTTCCTTACTTGATCCGGAACCGGTTGCGGAGCGCGAGACCGAGCAGAAAGAATAGGATTAGGCCAAGGATGGACTGGGTGGCCGACACGATCTCGGAGAACGCGGTCAGGGTTTTGATCTCGTCGACCAGGAACGTACGGCTTAGGCCAAGAAATCCAAAAACGTTCGACACGCTAAGAGCGAAGGATTGACCTACCCCCAGATATTCCGCTGTCTTGTCCGTCCATGTGCCCAGGTGGAAATCAGCCCATTCGCCGCAGAAGATCAGCCACCAGCCAAGAACCACGTTAGCCATTAGCCCGCTCGCCGGGCGCGTGATCGACCAGCCGTAATCCGATAACCAACGAAAGATCCGGGAACCCCATGTGGCCAGCGAAGGCGGTTCGGCAATCTCTCGGCAGCGGAGTTCCAGCCGCTGGAACATTAATTCGTCGTGGACCTTGTTCTGCCCCGCCATCAACAGCTTCAGGCGTTCATAACTCCGGATGAAATAGTCGGCCTCGTCGGCTGCGTACTCGCCCTTTGGCACAGGCCAGACCTAGATCCCTTTCCAACGGGTATCCTCGTGTAGATCAGCATTGAAATATCGCGGCGGCTCGCCATGAAAGCGACACTCCGCGAAATTTGTCGGTGCCTTGAACTGCCTGTCAGTGAAGTCCACGCGTTGGTAAAAGTTGGCCTTCTCGAATGTAACTGGTCTGTGGAATGTCTCTCCTGAAAAGTTAGCGTTTCCGGAGAAGATGGCGTTATGGAAGTCGGTGTCTCCGGAGAAGGTGGCGTCCTGGAAATAGGCGTATTCGGAGAAGGTGGCGTCCTGGAAATAGGCAACTCCGGAAAAGAGGTAGCCGATACAGATCAGTTTTCCCTTAACCTCGTTTCCCGCGAGGTTAATTTTGGGGTTCATCGTGTCAATCGGGGCGGCTTGAGGGCAGCGTGTGGAAAAGGCGGCAGCGATGTCTGACTGTTCCGCTTCCGTCAGTGGCTCCAGGTCTTCGGCGGTGCAGCGTTCACTGGCAATCAGGGTTATCTTTGCATCTGCGCTGAGGGTGCTGGCCATCCAGCCGTTGAAATAACGGCGATTTCGGGCGTGTAGTTCTTCATCGAAATCTCTTCCATCACTCGACTGCTCCCCAGCTACGGTCATCAGGACGTACCAAGGGTTTTTGCTGGCGTCTTTCAGTTCAAGTGTTTCCTGGGTTTCAGACACTGATGACACTGCGCACGTCTACTTAGGGTTGGGAACGGATGAGTTGGGCAAAGCAATTATAGGCCTTTGCCTGTTTCCCCCAATCGGGGGGAAGCTTTGCCGGTTCGACGGCGTGACCTGACCCGAGGCTATGAACGTAGGTTTCTAAAGCGCGCCAAAGGCCATTATGGCGCGTTGAGGCTTGGACGTGCATTGCTTGGGTGTTGGGCCAATCTCACTTCACATATCAGCCGATCAGGTTGTCTGTATCCAATGGTGCGTTGGCTGATACGGCAGGGGGCAGGTTAATGCCGAGTGGGCGGCCCGTCGCCGGATCTTCGCCATAGCGCGCATAGAGCGATGGGGGCAGGGGCCAGCCATCGGGGATCGACAGCCACAGGCGGAACAAGTGGCGGCGTTTTTCGGCCTCCGCGAAATCCTCATAGGCGGTGCGGGTGTGCAGCGTGATCAGATTGTTGACGAATTGGATGTCCCCCGGCCGGAAATCCATGTCGAGTTTGAAGGCGGGGTCGTAGGCTAGACTATCCAGAAAATCCATAGCCTCCACTTGTGCTGCCGATAGGCGCGGCGCGTCTGCATGGCGCTGGCCGCTCTGAATAAAGCGGCGAACATAGGCTGCCGTCATGTGGGACCCGGCGGACATGAAGATCGGCATGGCGTACCAATCCGCCTGCCCTTCCGCCACATCGCCGCGTCGATCACGGGGGTAGGGGGCTGCGAGCACAGCGGCCAGATCAGGCCGTTGCCGCAGGATCTCATTCCAAAGGGCGGCGGCACTGACAACGCTGGAGAGACCGCCAGCCTTCGCGGGCTGCAGGCAGAGCAAGCCAACCACTTCCGCACCCACATCCGTATGGAATGGCAATTCAGCTGCTGATTGATAGCCCCGCTGGGTGGGGCTTTCAGCATCACCACCCAAATCCTTCACATGGCCCAGCAGGTGGCCATCCCGGTTCTGCACCACCGGGTTCCCAATACGCTGCCCAATCGCCCAGAAAACGCGGGCCGTCACTTCACGCGGCCAAGCATCCACCGGGAGACCGCGCAGCAGCGCGAAGCCGCGCCCGTCAACCACTGCATCGCGGATTCCGCGCAGCGTTGGCGCTAGGGTTGGCAGCGGCAGATCATCAGCCGTCAGGTCTGCGATGTCCCGGGCGAGAGTCCCTCTCGCGGCCTGTTCAAGTTCCTCAAGCGCTGCACCGTCAAACGTCAGGCTCCAACCGTCCTGCCGTGCCAGATCAGTGCCCCTCCAATCGGCATCGCCGCTATGGGGCCGCAATTCGCTCATCACATTTGCCTCCGCCTAGAAGTCAAGGTGATGTGAAGTCTATGCGGCCTGAAGCTCCGGTGCCAATAGGGACGGAACGGCTAGGCTGACGCTACAAAGTCAGCCTAGCCGACGCGCGCCCGATGCGCCCAATGACCCGTCGCTTATGCTGCTGGCGGTGCAAACCGGGTGAGATCAATGCCGTCTACCGCAGCCTTGTACTCGTCGATGCTTGGCGTTCGGCCGAGGATTGTCGACAGCACCACCACCGGTGTGGAGGCCAGCAGCGATTCACCTTTTTTCTCGTCCGTATCTGCCACGACACGATTCTGGAAAAGCCGGGTGGAGGTGGCCATGACCGTATCGCCCTTGGCCGCCTTTTCCTGGTTGCCCATGCAGAGGTTACAGCCCGGACGTTCGAGATAGAGGATGTTCTCGTATTCCGTCCGCGCCTTAGTTTTGGGCGCGATGTCGTCGAATTCGAACCCGGCGTACTTTTGCAGGATTTCCCAGTCGCCCTCGGCCTTGAGTTCATCGACGATGTTGTAGGTTGGCGGAGCGACCACCAGCGGCGCTTTGAATTCGACCTTGCCGTCGGTCTTTTCGATATTGCGGAACATCTGAGCGATAATGTTCATATCGCCTTTGTGCACCATGCAGGATCCAACGAAGCCCAGATCAACCTCTTTCTCGCCTTCGTAGTAGGAGATCGGGCGAATGGTGTCATGGGTGTAGCGCTTGGCTACGTCGATGTTATTGACGTCTGGATCAGCGATCATCGGCTCATTGATGGCGTCCAGATCAACCACGACTTCAGCGAAGTATTTGGCGCTATCGTCGGGCTTCAGCGCCGGCTGGGCGCCAGACTTGATGCCTGCAATGCGTTCATCGGCCTTATCGATAAGGCCTTGCAGCATGCCGGATGAAATTTCCATACCCTTGTCGATCATGACCTGGATACGGCCCTTGGCGATCTCAAGCGATTCAATCAGCGTTTCGTCATTGGAGATGCAGATCGATGCTTTGGCTTTCATCTCCGCGGTCCAATCCGTGAAGGTGAACGCTTGGTCCGCCAGCAGCGTGCCAATGTGCACTTCGATGATCCGGCCTTGGAATACGTTTTCACCGTTGAACTGCGCCAGCATCTGGGCTTGGGTTGCATGCACCACATCACGGAAATCCATGTGGCCGGCCATTGCACCTTTGAAGGTCACTTTGACGGACTCAGGGACGGGAATGCTCGCTTGGCCAAGGGCCAGCGCCAGAGCCACAGTGCCCGAGTCTGCGCCGAATGCCACGCCTTTGGACATACGCGTGTGGGAATCGCCGCCGATAATAATCGCCCGGTCGTCAATTGTGATGTCGTTCAGCACCTTGTGAATCACGTCCGTCATGGCGTGGTATTCGCCTTTGGGATCCCGCCCAGTGACGAGGCCGAATTTGTTCATGAACGCCATGAGCTTCGGCGTGTTGGCCTGGGCTTTCGTATCCCAAACGGAAGCGGTGTGGCAGCCGGATTGGTAGGCGCCATCTAGGATCGGGGAAATCACGGTTGCGGCCATGGCTTCCAGTTCCTGAACCGTCATTGGACCGGTCGTGTCCTGGGAACCCACGATGTTCACTTTGACCATCGCATCGGAACCTGCATGCAACACTGTGTCCTTGGGAACGCCGACGGCGTTGGCGTTGAAGATTTTCTCAACTGCGGTCAGGCCTTGGCCCGGGTTCGATACCAGATTGGCTGGCGCGAAAACCGGTTTTGGCTCGACGCCCAGCGTTTCAGCCGCAAAAACCTGCAGCTTCTTGCCAAAATCGATTGCGTAGGAACCGCCAGCCTTCATGAACTCAATAGATTGTGGCGAGAACGCGGAGGAAACGTCAGCGAACTCCTGGGAGCCATCTTCACTTGTGAGCTTCTGTGTCTTCGTGTTGATGGTCAGGGTCGTACCCGTTGCGACGGAATACTTTTCTTCGAGGATCGGGTTTCCATCATTGTTGACAATGACTTTTCCGTCCTCGTCGACTTTCTTGACCCAGTTTTTGAGGTCAAGACCAATACCGCCAGTAACGCCCACGGTTGTCTGGAAGATAGGGGAAATGCCGTTGGTGCCTGCGACTACCGGTGCGACATTTACGAAGGGCACATAGGGGCTAGCCTGCTCGCCCATCCAAAGAGCGACATTGTTCACGCCGGACATCCGGGAAGACCCAACGCCCATAGTGCCTTTTTCGGCGATCATCATCATCCGTTTGCCGGGATGCTGAAGTTTCAGCGCTTGGATTTCTTCTTGCGCTCTTTTCGAGATGAAGCTTTGGCCATGCAGTTCACGGTCAGCACGGGAATGCGCTTCCGCACCCGGCGACATCAGATCCGTAGAAATATCGCCTTCAGCCGCAACATATGTGACGAGTTGAATTTCTTCCTCAATCTCCGGCAAGCTCGTAAAGAATTCGGCATTGGCGTAGCTTTTAAGGATGTCTTCGGCGAGTGCGTTGCCTGCCTTATAGGCGGCTTCAAGCCGGCTCGTATCCGCCTCGTACAGGAATACTTGTGTTTTAAGAACGCTGGCGGCTTCCTGCGCGATGTCAGCGTTGTCACCGAGTGCGAGATTAAGCAGGACTTCGACGGATGGCCCGCCCTTCATGTGGGACAGCAGCTCAAACGCAAACTTCGGCGTGATCTCTTCGACCACAGCCTCGCCGAGAATGATCTCTTCCAAAAACTGCGCCTTAATGCCTGCGGCGCTCGTGGTCCCTGGCAGGGTGTTGTAGATGAAGAAATTGAGAGACGCGTCACGGTGTTCGTTGCCCGTGTCCTTGATCTGCGCGATCAGCTCTCCGACAAGGGCGGCACCCTCGATTGGCTTGGGGTGCAGGCCCTGCGTTTTACGGGCTTCAATTTCGGCCATGTAGTCAGCGTACAAGCTCATCGGTGTCTCACAGTTCTGGGTTTCTCAAAATTCGAGCAATGGCTCGCCTCGTCTCAGCGCGCTCATAGCATGCTCTTTATCAAAGATTGGTATAGCAGGGCAGAGCTTGCAAGGCGAGATCGTCATCCGGTCAACGCTGCGGCTCGCGCGCGTGCGCCGCGAAGCACCAGGGCCAGATCATTGCCCGCGAGCACAAGGTTCAAGCCCAATCCCAGATACTTCGCAGCCAACGCATCATCCCCGACGCCACCAAACCCGGCGGTCTTTCCGTGCTTGTGTGCGGCCGCTGCTACAGCTTCCAGGCTCTCGAGCATTCGGGGATGATCGTACTGGGCTGGAATGCCGAGTTCGAATGTCAGGTCGCTGCATCCGACAAACAGGCAGTCAACGCCCTCTACGGCTGCAATCGCATCAGCATTGGCGATGGCCAATTCAGACTCAATCATCACGACCACAATCGTCTCCCGGTTGAGAATGGCTGCCGCCTCATCAAAAGTACGCGGCTCATAGCCGAGTGCCGGAAATGCTCCTGGGACGGACCTATCACCAATTGGAGCGAACCTGCTCGCCCGCGTGATTGCGGCCGCTTGCTCAGGCGTGTCTACATGGGGTGCGATCACGCCCATTGCGCCATTGGAAAGCGCGCGGTTGATCGGGGCGGCATCGTGCCCTGGCACACGGACTAGCGGGCAAATACCGGCCTCAATCGCTGCCAACGCCATCTGGCTCAATGTGTCGAACGACATCGTCCCATGCTCGAGGTCCAGGAACAGCCAGTTGTATCCAGCGTCCCTAGCTATGGCCGGCATATCAGTCGTGCGCGCTAACCTTAGGCTCATGCCCAAACAAGGCGCCCCGCTAGCAAGAGTCTGACGGAAGGTGAATTTGGGCGCCATTTTCTATTTCCTATCCAAGTTCCAAAGGACAGTACTGCCCTAGAGTCATTCAGAAGGTGAGTTTGAATGAGGTTGCTAATTTCATTCAAGGGCCACCGTCTTCCGCCACTGAGCATCGTTCACGCTGTCAAGCACTCGGCTTGCTGCACGCTCTTGATCTGCTCTGTTGAGAAGTTGCTCGCTAGACGCGGTCTTGGCCTCAACGTTATGGTACTCTGAGAAGGTCGTCCTGGTGCCCGTTATTGGGACAAGACCTAACATTGTGAGGATAAGGTCATCGAACTGCAGTTGGAAAACATTGGACTCCTCCGGGTGAGCTTGACCGACCGCGCAAGCCAGATTGTCTGAGATGGTAATACGTCCTGCGCCGATAGAATCGGACCTAAGTGGTGATAACGGTTGGCAGGCGCTGCTCGAGGCACCACCGCCCGCTATTCGCCTTACCAGTGAAAAGCGCTGCCGAATTGTCGTGATCGGTGCCGGTATTTGCGGTCTTTCGACGGCGCGTCGGTTGGGGGAGCTATGCCCAGACGACGATATCGTTCTTGTCGACGCGGCGCGGGTTGGGGACGGTGCTTCCGGTCAGAATGCTGGCTTTCTTTTCAACATGCACACGCACGGCCTGGTAAAACGTCATGACGTGCTGGAGCGGAACGCCAAGCTTTGGAGTGCTGGCCTGGCTGACCTTCGGCGGATCGTTAGCGAGCATCAAATTCAATGTGATTGGAGTGATTGGGGGCGTCTTTATGGTTCGGCTGGGCCGGACGGCGAGCGACATGTTGATTTCCTGGCCGAAACGCTGGACGCTTTAAATCTGCCTTACACGCGTCGCGACCATGAGCAGATGAGTGCTGATCTCGGCACGGACTTCTACCTGCGTGGTCTGCATGTTCCAGGCAATGCAATGGTCAATCCAGCAGCGATGGTCCGCGGTCTTGCGCGTGCCTTGCCGGTAAACGTTTCCCTGTTCGAAGAGACGCCCGTCGTCGAACTCCATCAGGAAGGTGCAGGGTTCCGGTTGAAGACGCCAGAAGGTGAGATCGTTGCTGACCGCATCGTCGTCACGGCTGGCGTGTTTATGCGCCGTTTTGGCATTGCGCGCGGCCGTTATGTGCCGCTGGCGCTGTTCGCTATCTTGACGGAACCGTTGAGCGCACAATGGCGCAGCCAGATGAAAGCCGGTGCCGAATTTGGCCTCCTGCCAACCGCCGCCAACGGTGCCACAGTTCGCCTGACGCGGGACGGTCGGATTTTCATGCGCAACATCTCCCGCTATGCACCGGACGGTCCGCCGCGCGAAGCTTTGGCCCAGACCATGTCACTTCAGTTGGAGCAAGCGCTCGCTAAGCGTTGGCCTGAATTCGACGACCTGAAGATCGCACACCGCTGGGGCGGTGCTATGGCGTTCACCGGAAATGACGGCGCTATTTTTGGAGAAACGGCACCCGGGATTTTTGCGCTGTTAAGCAATGACGTTTCGCCCATGACGCGCGGTGCGGCTGCGGGACGACTGCTCGCCGAGCATATGGAAGGGATCGACAGCGACCTGCTCGCTACCCAGATGGATTATCCGGAAGCTAGTCGATTGCCGCCGCGGCCCTTCTTGGACCTCGGCGTCGCCTGGAAGCTTCGCAAGGTTCGTAAGGCAGGTGCGGGCGAGTTCTAATCGAATGGCCCCAAAGTTATCGTGATACGGCCCTTTGCATCCGACGAAATGGCGCTTAGAGAATTGCAGAGGGTTCGCTGCCATCAGCGCGGGCACTAACTGAATACTCAAGCTGAAAGCTTACACCTGCCGTCCCGAAGATAGGGTGTGTCCGGCATGGGGGCGACGTTGTTGAGCGTCTGCGGGCGTTTGCTTCCAACCACGCCACCGTCCATAAGAACTCCACTTCAACCATCTAATCGTCAGTCGCGATATCCGCAAATAGACTTGGTCTGCCATTTGGGCTGAATGGCAACCAAGTCGCCGCCTGTACCACAGGCAATGTGGAATTGCTGAGACCCTTTGATACGGGTCTGACTGTCCGTCATCAAATCATTTGAGACAGGATTGGGTTCGATTTAACGGAGGATTGGCCTCATCTGATTGTTGATGATTATGCTGCGGCTTTGCGGTGAAGCAAGCGCCGTTGGTCGATGGTCTTTCGCTTGATGCGTT
>JBDQJI010000127.1:0-9763 GCA_040263875.1 Alphaproteobacteria bacterium | reverse complement strand
GGCGGCTGAGCGCGCCGTCGAACCTGCAACGAAATACTTGATCAGCTCAATCTGAATACTTCGCGGAAGCCTACTCCGCCGACGCATCCTAACCATATGACCTGCATAGCCTTTCTCAGCTATCTAGGCCAGCCCCTTATTCTTTAATTCAGCGCAATTCCCGGAACCTTTGTCCTGACAAAGGCTTTTCATAGCCACAGTTTCGGCTTACAAGGCTTCAATAGTCGAGCCGATTCGCGCTTCAGTTCTTCGTTAGACTTCTGAATCGCGGACTGTAGACGATGCGGTCGTGCCTTTCTTGAAGGCCGGACGAAAATGCGAATTGGAAAACCGACCCAACAAAAGGGGGACACTATGTTTCTACGTCTCGGTAAAATGATTACGGTTGCAGGCCTCGGCCTCGGCCTCGGCGCTTGCGCGCAGTTCTACGATGCTGGCATGAGCGCCACATCCAACGGCCCAGCTTTCAATGATGCGCTGACGGCCAACTACCAGAAGCTCGCCAAAATGGAAGCGGATGAGCAAGATTGGACGGACGCAGACTTCTTCGGTCAACGCGCCCTGCAGACTGCCGGCGGCGACGCCCCAGGCCCGCAGGCTATTGAAGACCGTGATCTGCCAGCTGAATATGTTGGCGATATTACTGCTGCTCGTGCTCTGCTCGTTTCCGCACTTGATAGCGGCGCGCGCGAAAGCAACCCTGCTGCTGCTGCCAAAGCCCAGGCGGGCTTTGATTGCTGGATGCAGGAAGCTGAAGAGAACATTCAGCCAGCCGACATCAAATGGTGCCGCGATTGGTTCTGGGACGGCATGAACGCCCTGGAAGTTCCAGCTCCTAAAGTAATGCCAGCGCCTGCTATGGGTCCTTGGATTGTTTACTTCCCGTTCGACAGCAACGAGATCACTTACGAAGCCCAGTTGGAAATCAACAAGGCTGAGAAAGCTGCCTCCAAGCTCAAAGGTTCCCAGATGCTGCTGACCGCCCACACCGATACGTCGGGCTCTGAACAGTACAACTTGGACCTCTCGGCTCGCCGCGCTGAAGCGGTTGTCGATACACTTGAGCTGATCGGCGTTTCCCGTGATGGCGTTACAGCCAGTGCGGTTGGCGAAAGCGATCCAGCTGTTGCCACCGGCGACGGTGTACGTGAACAGAAGAACCGCCGTGTTGAAATCCGCCTGACCAAGTAAGTCAGCGCCGGATAAAACGCTCCAGCAGGCTTCGGCCTGCTAGAGACGGCAGATTAAAGAACCGCCGCTCTGGATCAATCCAGGGCGGCGGTTTCTTTTTGGATGGCTGGTTCTATCGGGCGATAGAAAGTGCGTGTGCGGCAAGGCGCTGATAAAGCGGCTGCGCTTGGTCAGCGATCCGTGCAAGATGAGCTGGCAGATATGGCGTGGCTGATTTCGCCGGGCCGTCAAATCGCGAAGTGGCCCAAACCCGATCATACCAATGGGGCGCCCAGACGCCGTCATACGGCTTTGGCCCTGCTGGCCAGTTCAACATTGCGGGGTCGAAAGCTAGGTCCAGGGCGTCCGTCAACATTACCAGTGACAGTTCCGGTGCCTGCTGAATGTCGCTGCCGCGAATAACCGGGGGTGCGTGACCAAGCGCATCGGCAGCGCGATCGAACAAGGCCGCTAACTGCGGATAGCCAAGTAAATCTAAGCTAACGTCCTCGAATTTCTGGGTATATGACGCCAGCACAGACACTGGATCACGGATCAGAAATGCATGGGTTGCGTGGCGGAACCAATTGTCCAGGTCAAAAGCTGGCAGCATGTGATGCGCCATATGCTTCTGATAATGAACGGAGGCTGCGTCCGTGGGTCGTTCAAGCACCCGCGCTGCCACATCAGACGATGCGACCGGTCCGGCACCAAGAATAGCCTCCCGCATTGGATGCTCTTGGCCAGTTTCCGCAAGCCAGGCTGCGTAATACGGCTCATCCCAGACCACACAGTCCCGTCGTTGCGCGAAACTGTACATCAACGCCGTGGAGACATTGCGCGGGCCGGACCACATTGCGATGATGCGATGATCTTGCGAGACTGTCATGCTCGTACCCTGCCAATCTGAATTGCCTGAAACAATAGCTGCATATGCCCTATGATGACGCCCTCGCTGACCGTGTTCGCCACGCCCTGATGCCTTATGGCGGGGCTGATGAACGGGAAATGCTGGGCGGGTTGATGTTCTATCAGTCTGGCACGATGCGCCTTGGCGTCGTGCAAGATCAATTGCTGCTCAGGATGTCGCCGGATGCGGCGGCCGAAGCGCTGTCTCGTAATGGAGCGGATCCATCGGCTGAAGAACAAATGCCTGGCATTATCACTGTCTCCCCCGTTGGCCATGAATTGGACGAAGACTTGAACGACTGGATCGAACTCGCAATGCGCGCGCCATGAATGACACCTTCAAATTTTTGCGCATCCTGGTTTGGGCTGCCCCCGCGGCCTTTGCTTATAACGCCTGGGGCGTGCAGGTGGCATTGCTGACATTTGGCTGCCAGATGTTTTCTGTGAACCCGCTGACCAAGATGTACGCGGTTTGGAAATCTCGCCAGGGCGAAGTCCAGGTAGAGGACGTTCAGCGGTTCTACTTGATGATCAACTTGGTCGCTGGCGCTGCCTATGCCTACTTCATCCACTCCATTGTTGGTGGGCAACCGCCGGGACCAATTGGGTGAGTGGGATATGGTGCGTTATCCCGATCAAAGATCTCGAGAATGCCAAAACACGCCTCGCATCCGCACTGACACCTGAAGAACGCCGCGGCCTATTCCGTGCCATGGCAGAGGATGTCTTGGACGCGGCTTCTGGCGCGCCGTCGCTGGCGGGTGTGCTCGTGCTGACCAATGACCCTGTGGCCTCGGCTTTGGCGGAACGCTACGGTGCCCGTGTTGAAGGCGAGCCTCGGAATATCGGCCAATCGGAAGCCGTCCAACGGGCAGCGGAAGTGTTGGCTGGAGAAGGAGCGGATGGGGTGCTGACCCTCCCGGCAGATGCGCCGCTGATCGCGGCGGCGGATATCGAGGCCATTCTTGCCCGGCATCCATCCACCCGCCCTGCAATGACCATCGTGCCGGATCACGCACGGCGTGGCTCCAACTGCCTGGTTTTAACGCCAGGGCCGCTGAGTCCCTTGCATTTCGGCCATGTCAGCTTTGAGCCGCATCTGGCAGAAGCCGCGAAGCTGGGCCTCACGCCCAACATTCTGGATGATTTGCCCCGTGTGGCACTCGACGTGGATACGCCGGAAGACTTAGCAGCAGCCCTGGCGACGGGGGCCGAATGCCGGGCGCGGGCGTTTGTTGATGCGCATGGGATTGCGGCAAAGCTCCCAAAAGGGCAAAATTAAAGCCTTCTCAGTGCTGTGAGCAATTTCTGGGCGATTTTTTATGACGGATATCCGTTTCAGCCTGTTCAATCGGGGCCAAAACCCTGTCGGCGATGACATGCACGCGCGGTTCCTGGAGGCTTGTGAACAGGCCCGCCTCGCGAACACGCTTGGCTTCGACACGCTGATGAAAGGCTCACACTACAGCGCCTATCCGCTGCTAGATTTCCAGCAGGTCCCGTTCATGGCGCGGATCATGGCTGAAGCACCGGATATGCGCCATTGCGCTGGCATTGTTTTACTGCCGCTGCACAAGCCGCTGGATGTCGCCGAAACCTTCGCGAACATAGATGTTATGTCTGGCGGCAAGCTGATCTTCGGCGTCGGCATCGGCTACCGTGAGGTCGAATTCCAAGCGTTTGGCACAACAACGAAAGGCGCTGCCAAGCGGTTCGAAGAAAACTTGGAAGCTGTAAAGCGTCTCTGGACCGAAGAAAAAGTGACCATGTCAGGCTCACACTTTGAGCTGATTGATGCGTCATGCCCGGTCAAACCTTTGCAGCAGCCGCTGCCGCCCATTTGGGTCGGTGCGAATGCTGATAAGGCGATCAAGCGCGCGGCCAGGGTCGCAGACGCATGGTTCGTCAACCCTCATAACCGGCTGGACACGATTGAGCGCCAGATGGGCGTCTACAAGCAGGCATTGGAAGACAACGGCAAACCGGACCTGCCGGAAGATTTCCCAATGATGCGGGAGGTGTTCGTCGCCAAGTCTCGCGATGAAGCCATGCGCCTGGCAGAGCCGTATTTGAAGGCCAAATATGACGCCTACCATGAATGGGGTCAGGCGAAGGCCATGCCGAAGGGCGATAATGATTTGGGCATGATGTATGAGGACCTTGTGAAAGATCGCTTCCTCTTCGGTTCGCCAGAGGAAATCTCAGAGCAGATCATCGACATCATTACGCGATTTGGCGTCAATCACTTCGTCTTCGGCGTCCAGTATCCAGGCATGCCGCAGTCTATGGTGCTGGATGAAATGCAGCTTCTGGCCGAAGAAGTCTTCCCAGCTGTGCGCAGTGGGGTTTGAGGGTGGTTGAAGTAGTCACATCTACCAATTGGGGAGCGATCTGACCCATGGATGATCTCGATGAAATCATCGCCGCTGCTGCTGGCGGTGCCCGGTTGTTCCATGATGAAGCGATGGCGCTTGCGGAAACGGGGCCTGATGACCTGACGCCATTGATGGCTGCTGCTGCCGCCCTTCGTGACGCGCACTGGGGCGATAAGGTCTCTTACAGCCGCAAAGTGTTCATTCCGCTGACGCACCTTTGCCGGGACGTCTGCCATTATTGCACCTTCGCTAAGCCGCCGAAGAAGGGCGCATTGGCGTTTATGACGCCGGAACAAGTTTTGGCGGCGGCGCGCGCCGGCCAAGCCCAAGGCTGCAAGGAAGCGCTCTTCACGCTCGGCGATAAGCCAGAGCTGCGCTACCGTGCAGCGCGGGAACATCTGGCAGAGCTTGGTTACGCCTCAACGCTCGAATACTTAGGTGCCATGGCGAAATTGGTGTTCGAGGAAACGGGCATTGTCCCGCACTTGAACCCTGGCCTGATGACCGATGATGACCTGGCGGTTCTCCGTCCTGTCAGCGCATCTATGGGCATTATGGTGGAGAGCCTGTCTGAGCGCCTAACTGAAAAGGGCATGCCGCACTACGGCTCGCCCGATAAAAAACCACAAGCGCGGATCGATACGCTGGAAGCAGCAGGCCGCGCGGCTGTGCCGTTCACGACTGGCATATTGATCGGTATCGGCGAAAACCGGGCTGAACGGATTGCTGCGCTCTTGGAAATCCGTCGTGTGCATGAAGCCCACGGCCATATCCAGGAAGTCATTGTTCAAAACTTCCGCGCTAAGCCAGACACCAAAATGCGTGACTGGCCGGAGCCTGATCTGGATGATCTGGCATGGACAGTCGCGATTGCTCGCCTCGTTATGGGCGGGGCTATGAGTGTGCAAGCGCCGCCAAACCTCTCCCCCGGTGGGCTCGCTAAATTGGTGCGGGCGGGTGTGAATGATTGGGGCGGCGTATCCCCTGTAACACCAGATTACGTGAACCCAGAAGCGCCCTGGCCGCATCTCCAACGTTTGAGCGATGAAACGGCAGCTGCTGGCAAATTGCTGATCGAACGGCTTACGGTATACCCATCCTACGCGCTGGACGCTGCCCGCTGGGTCGATAAGGCGCTGGCACCGTCCATTCGCCGCGCCATTGATGCTGAAGGCTATGCCCGGACAGACGCCTGGGAAGCCGGCAAGCCGCATGATCCGCCGCGAAGTGATCTTGATTTGCTGGCGGAACGGAAGGCACCGATTATTGGCTCCCGTCTCGCCCGCATTTTGGACAAGCCGTTTGCGGACAAAATGCTGGATGCGGATGAAGCGACGTTCTTGTTTTCGGCCCGCGGCGATGCGTTCTCAGCCGTAGCGGCCGCCGCAGATGCGCTCCGCCAGGAAGTCTCTGGCGACACGCTCACATATGTCGTGAACCGGAACATCAACTACACCAATGTTTGCTACTTCAAATGCCAGTTCTGCGCGTTTTCCAAAGGTAAGCTGACGGAAAACCTGCGCGGCAAACCCTATGTGCTCGATATGGAAGAGATCGAGCGCCGCGTCGCGGAAGCCTGGGATCGGGGCGCCACAGAAGTGTGCATGCAGGGCGGCATCCATCCCGCATATACCGGCCAGACATATCTGGACATTCTGGCTGCTGTGCGCAGGGGCGCGCCCGATATCCATATCCATGCCTTCACGCCGCTGGAAGTGCGCCAGGGCGCGGAAACCTTAGGCCTGCCTATCCCTGAATACTTGGGCATGCTGAAGGACGCTGGCCTCAGCACACTCCCCGGCACCGCCGCTGAAATTCTGGATGATGAAGTTCGTGACATCATCTGCCCGGATAAGCTGAATACGGCGGAATGGTTTGAAGTGATGCGCGCGGCGCATGATATTGGCCTCCGCTCCACCGCGACCATCATGTATGGGCATGTGGAGCATTACGGCCATTGGGCGACGCATCTATTGCGGCTCCGCCAAGCGCAATCAGAATCCGGCGGTTTTTCCGAACTGGTGCCATTGCCGTTTGTCGCCGAAGAAGCACCGATCTATCTGAAAGGCTTGGCGCGCAAGGGCCCAACCTTCCGGGAAGCGATCCTGATGCACAGTGTCGCTCGCTTGGCGCTTTTCCCATGGTTCTCAAATATTCAAGCAAGTTGGGTGAAGCTGGGGCCGGATGGGGTTGCTGCAGCGTTGAACGCAGGTGCCAACGACATTGGCGGCACGTTGATGAATGAGAGTATCACCCGCGCTGCAGGCGCTGCGCACGGCGAAGAGTTGGCACCGCATCGGATGGAGGCGATTGCCCATGGTATGGGCCGCCCGGTTCGGCAGCGGTCAACGCTTTACGGCTTTCCGCCAGAGACGCAGCAGCAGCGCGCGCGCCAGGCTGCCCCGTTGGATGAGATTATCAATCGCCCGGCCAAGGAGTATGAGCGCGCGTGAAATACTTTATTCGCGGCCTCAGTCTTGGTTTGATGCTGGCGGTATGCGCTAGTTTTGTGGCAGCGCCTAAGGCCGCCAATGCACAGGCGACCAAAGCGGTGGGCTCAAACACGGGCTATCCTTTGCCGCGCTATGTTTCGATCCGCAATGCGCCAGCACATCTCAGGCTTGGCCCGAGCAAGGCCCATAAGATTGACTGGACGTTGATGCATGCAGGTATGCCAGTGCAGGTCATCGATGAAGAGGGTTTGTGGCGGCAGGTGAAATTGTATGACGGCCTGCGTGGCTGGATGCACAAAAGCCTTCTGGTTGGCGCACGGTCCCTGCTGGTCGTCAGCAATGGCCGTGCGACGATACACAGTAAGGCGGACGGTGATTCCAGGGTCGTTGCTTATGCCGAGCGCGGTGTCATTCTGCGCACGCCGGAATGCACACCACGTTGGTGTCGCGTGCGCAAGGGTGAGGTTAAAGGCTGGGTTTCCCGCCGCCAGGTTTGGGGCGTCGAAGCCAATGAGACATTCAAGTAGGAGCTTGCTTTAAGATGAATCCCGATGTTCAAGCGGCGATGCCGGAACTAGAAAAATGGATCGGCACGAAGCGCGTGGTCGAGGATGAGATGGGGCTTAGCTCCGTCCAGCGTGCGGCTGCGACCATGGATGTAGACCCTGCCAGCTTTAAGAATGGCGATCCGGTCCCCCGCCAATGGTTCAACATGTTTTTCCCCGATATCTGCCGGGATTCTGACCTTGGGCCGGATGGACACCCGAATAAGGGCGTGTTCTTGCCGCCGATCCCCCTGCCTCGGCGCATGGGCGCGGGGCGTAGGGTGCAGATCATGGGGAACCTGGTCGTGGGCCAGCCCGCGACGAAAACGGCTGAAGTCGCTGCGATCATTCCGAAAAGCGGCCGCTCGGGCAATATCTGTATTTTGACTATGCGCTTGACGTTTGAGACGGCAGGCAAGGTCATCGCCATTGATGAATTTGACGCGATCTACCGGGAAGCCGTGCAGCCCGGTGCCAAAACCACGGCAACCCAGCCGAAAGAAGCGCCGACAGATAGCGCATGGCAGGAGGTCGTGACCTTCACTGAGGCCAAGAATTTCCGCTACGGTGCCGTTAGCTGGAACGCCCACCGCATCCATTATGATGCCGATTATGCACGGGATGGCGAAGGCTATAACCACACCGTTCAGAACGGTGGCCTGACCATGCAGACGGTCACCGATATTGCCTGCAAGCATACGGATCGGATGATCACTGGCCTGAATGCGCGCCTTACCAAACCGATTTGGGTTGGGGATACTATCACTGTTCACGGGCGGGATGAGGATGGCGGTATTCTCTGCTGGATCGAGGATCAGCATGGCCATCTCTGCGCGGAAATGAATATCGGGTTCGAATAATGGCCGGCGGTCCCCTGGAAGGTGTGCGCGTCGTTGATATGACGACAATTGTCGTCGGGCCGATCTGTGGCCGCACGCTGGCGGACCAGGGTGCCGACGTCATCAAAGTGGAGGCACCTGGCGGCGACTTACTGCGGTTGATGGCCAGGGGTGCGCGTAATCGCGGCATGTCCGGGAAGTTCATGAACTTCAACCGGAACAAGCGGTCTATTTGCCTGGATATCAAAAAGCCCGACGGTCTGGCGGCGATGAAAAAGCTGCTTGCCAGTGCAGATGTGTTCGTTAGCAATGTCCGCCCGGCGGCGCTGGAGCGGGCAGGCCTGGATTTCGCGAGCCTGCAGAAGATAAATCCACGGCTGATTTATTGCGGGATTGTGGCGTTTGGCAAAGGCGGCGCTTACTACAATCGCCCGGCCTATGACCCGATTGTACAGAGCCTGTCTGGTGTCGCGGGTACGTTCGAACGGGCAATCGGCGAGCCGCGTTTCGTGCCGATGGTGATGACGGACCATGTCACTGGTTTGGTCGCAGCCCAATCCATCGGCTTCGCACTATACCGCCGGGAGAAAACTGGTGTCGGCGAAAGCATCGAGACCCCGATGTTGGAAAACATGGCGAGCTTCGTAGCCTCAGAACATTTGGCTGGCATTACATTCGTGCCACCCGCCGGCCCTTCCGGCGATAACCGCCTGCTCAGCCCCGATTATAAGCCGATGAGGACCAAAGATAGTTACATCACAGTGCATCCCAATACGAATGCCCAAGCCGCAGCGTTCTTCGATGTGATTGGAAAGCCGGAACTCAGGGACGATCCGCGCTTCATAGATGCCGCAGCCCGTTCTGAAAATGCAGCAGAATATTTCGAAATTCGCGCTGAGGGCCTGCTACAGAAAACGACGGATGAATGGGTCAAAATCTTCGCTGAAATCGATGTGCCGGCCGCCCGCTACAACACCATAGACGGCCTGCTCGATGATCCGCATTTGAATGACGTCGACTTTTTCGTGGAAATAGATCATCCGACAGAAGGCCGTATACTCAAAACCAAAACGCCGAATACGTTCAGCGGCGGCATGCGCGAAGACACACACCACGCCCCCCACATCGGCGAACAAACCCGCGAAATCCTGGCAGAGCTCGGCTATGCGGATGATGCGGTCGAGGCTATGATCGAAGCAGGTGGGGCGATCGAGCCTTCGGCACCAGACACGTAAAACTGCAAAAAAGAGTATTGATGAGCGATAAGCAAATAGCTCTCGTAATTATAGTCGTGTTTTGGGGAATCGGCATTTATGGGGCTGGTAGAGCTGGCCGGTGAATTCCGGAGCGAAGTGCAACACCGCGGGCAGATTTGGTATCTGTCTGATGCACAACGTGAAACGGTGTCGCCATGTCGAACTATACGCATCTCACGCCCAGCGAGAGAGATCAGATCGCTGCCTTGAAGGGCG
>JBDQJI010000126.1:0-9970 GCA_040263875.1 Alphaproteobacteria bacterium | reverse complement strand
GCTCGACGGATCGCCGCTGTCGTGCGGGCGCTCCCGTGAAGTACCTGTCCCATAATGCGTCCTTCCAAACTTAGGAAAAGAGTGCACCATCAATCTCCGGGACTAAATATCTAACCTTCTAACCAGCCTTTGTCCAGTAAAACTGGATCGAATTCGAACACTATCCCACCATCATGGTCTACGAGATCCACATCCTTGCCGGGATAGTCGAACCTGGCGAGGAGATCCTTGATGATTGCTATCCGTGCTGGCCGCTTTCGGTTCGTGCGCGCAATCATCCAAGGCGCAAAGGATGTGCTGGTGCGCCGGAGCATCAGATTGCGTGATTCGGTATAATCGTCAAACTTGGCGAGCGCGTGTTTGTCGATGCTTGAAATTTTCCAGCTTTTCAGTGGGTCTAACCGCCTTGCCTCCATGCGTTCTGTCTGTTCTTCGAGCGAAATATCCAACCAATATTTGATGAGCGTGATGCCGCCTTGGCGCAACATGTCCTCAAATTCAGGCGCTGAATCAAGGAATGCTGCGTGCTCCGCTGGCGTGCAAAACCCCATGACGGGTTCCACGCCTGCCCGGTTGTACCAAGACCGGTTGAAGATCATCATTTCGCCGTTCGCAGGCAGGTGCGGCACATAGCGCTGGAAGTACCAGGATGCCCGATCGCGGTCCGATGGCTTGGGTAGCGCCACGGTACGCACGGCGCGGGGGCTCATGTATTCCATGATGCGTTTGATCGTGCCGTCTTTACCCGCCGCGTCCCGGCCTTCGAAGATCACAGCGATCTTCTGGCCTTCCCCAATCATATGGGCCTGCAGTTTGACCAGCTCATGCTGAAGCGCCAACAGCTCTTTCGCGTAGGCTTTACGCTTCATTCTTGGAATCGGCGGGACTGTCTTAGTCATTGGCTCAATTTTCCTCCTGCAGCATCGCATCATTGGCGGTAGCAGCGCCAGCGATCCGGCTATCCATTTTGGGATCATCTTCGCCCGGAACATGCACGACAACGTAATCAAGCCCCTCCCGCTTCACGGGCATCGTTGCATCCATACCCATTTTGTCGGAGATCCCGTCATCCGTAGATGGATCGAGCCTGGAACCAAGTGCACCTTGGATAATCACAAGGTCCTTGCCCGCCTGGAAGCGTGTTGCGACCGCCCATTCGACAGATACGGTGTCATGCACATCGACATCCTCATCAACGACGATCACTTGCTTGATGTCCGCGTGGGTTGAGAACGCACCGGCAATGATGTTCTTTGGCTCGCCTTCATTCGTCTTCTTAATCTTGACGGCCAAGTGATAACGGCAAATGCCGCCACGGCTGAGATGCACATCCAGAACGCCCGGAAAGCTTCGTTGCAGGAGGGCGACAATCGTCGCTTCCCGCGGGATGGCACCAAGCAGCAAATGCTCCATCGCAGCAGAGACAATGGTGTGGAAGATTGGATTCTTGCGGGTGGTGATCGCATCAACCTGGATAACCTCCCGCCGACCGGCTGGGCCGTAATATTGCGGGAATTCCGCGAACGGCCCCTCCATTTCTCGCACGTTGGGCAAGAGCCGGCCCTCAATAACAATCTCAGCATCTGCCGGGACGCGGACATTGTTGGTGACGCATTTCGTGACGCGAAGCGGCTCTCCATGCAGCGCACCGGCGACTTCGAGTTCATCGAAATCAATCGGCACAATGGCCTGGGATGAAAGCAGCGTCGCTGGGTCCACACCAATCGCGATGGCGACTTCCAACGCATCGCCTTCTGCTTCTGCAGCCGCATAGAAGTTATGCAGATGACGCGGCAACATCAGGATGCCCATTCGGTCCGGCCCACTGATCTGCAAGCGGTTGATCGAAACATTCTGAACGCCCGTCCGAGGATTGCGAGCAATGATCAAACCGGCAGAAATATAAGGCCCATTGTCATGTTCATTGTGCAGCGGGATTGGTAGATCCCGCAGCAGGTCAGGCTCACGAATGACATTCTGATGCACCGGCGCATCCTCAACCTCGCGCCAGGGAAGCGGATTCTCCACCGCATCCCGGAACTTGCCCAGTACCTCACTTGGTTCGATGCCCAGCGATTCCGCGATCCAGTCCCTGTCCGAAACCAAGCCAGAAACAACTGGCACGTTCGGCGCATTGGCCTGGCCACGTTTCGGCGCTGGGAACAACACAGCTTTCTCGCCATCTTGTCGTTTCGCGATAGCCGAAAGCTCGAAATCCAGGTCAACGCCCGGTTCCGCTACCGCCAACCTATCAGTTTCCGCCAATCTGCGGAGCCAGGATCGCAAGGTGCGATACGCCATGTCACATTCCTTTTCTTCGAGCTTAGCTTTATGTTCTGGGCGAAGAGTAGCAAATCCCGCGCGGAGGCATAGGACGCGATGCCATACACGACATCCAAAGATATCAGTTTTGGAACTATCATCCGGCGTGGCCTGCGGCGGCGTTGCCCAAACTGCGGCGAAGGCCGTTCGTTCAGGGGCTATCTGACAGTGACGGACGCCTGCACCGCCTGCGGCGAAAGCCTTGGCCACATTCGCGCTGACGATTTCCCACCATACCTAACCATCCTAATTGTTGGCCATATCGTCGTGCCGCTATCATTAATGGCTGAGCAATCCTATCAGTGGTCAACCAAGCTCCACATGGCTGTATGGCTGCCAATGACGCTGGTCTTGATGCTGATGGTGCTGCCCGTCATGAAAGGCGCTGTCGTTGGCATAATGTGGCGACTTGGCCTAAGTGGAAATGAACAACATTGAGCACTGACCATCCTCCACAACCATTCTGGCAGACCAAAAGCCTGGACCAGATGACGAATGCAGAATGGGAGTCACTCTGTGACGGCTGCGGGAAGTGCTGCCTTCTAAAGGTTGAATACGAGGATACAGGCGAAATCCAATCGACGTCCGTGGCCTGCAAATTGCTCGACCTAGAAAGCTGCCAATGCTCCAACTATCCGCGTCGACGCGCCCATGTGCCGGACTGCATTGATCTGAAAACGGTGCCCAACCTGCTAGCACTTTCCTGGCTGCCGCAGACTTGCGCCTACCGCCTGATCGCCAATGGCGAAGACCTGGCGGACTGGCACCCGCTTGTGTCAGGCGCACCAGACTCAGTGCATGAGGCAGGCGTTTCGGTTCGCTTTAAAGTAATTTCCGAAGATGATCTGAGCAATATTGATGAGGAGCTGCCGGGCTATGTCGTTGACTGGCGGCTTTGAGCGCCTACTCGTCGCCGGCGCGCCTGCGGACGTACGCATTCGCATAGATGGCCGGGCAAAACGCATTTCAATAAAGGTCGATCGCGTTGGCGGTGGTATCACACTGACGGCACCCAGCCGGGCCATGATCCCAGAAGCGCGGCGGTTCCTGAAATCAAGAGCAAGCTGGGTCGAGGCCCGCAAAGCCGAAGCCGTTGAACCAACGCCCTTTGTCGATGGCGCAAAAATTCCCGTGCACGGTATACTCCGGGAGATCGTCCATGATCCCGCAGCCCCGGACCCAGTGCGCCTAACGGACTCAGCAATCATCATCAGTGGCAGCACGGACTTGCTGCCAACATTGCTCACCAAGTTCTTTAAGGCAGAAGCCAGGCGCGCACTCAAGGAAGCATCTGACAGGCACGCAGCGACTTTGGGCTTGAAGATCGCAGGCCTGACAATCCGGGACCAGAAGACACGCTGGGGCAGTTGCTCCAGCTCTGGCAAACTTTCGTTCTCATGGCGGCTGGCGATGGCGCCTGCCTATGTCCTTGAGTATCTAGCGGCCCATGAAGCAGCCCATCTGCGCCATATGAACCATGGCCCAAAGTTCTGGAAACTTGTTGCGGAACTCGATCCCAATTGGCGGAAAGCAGAGGATTGGCTGAAACGCCACGGCCCGAATCTCCGCCGTTATGGCTGAAACACTCACACAACGAAGCATTCTGGCCTTCTGGTCACCACTTGCGCTGACCTGGGCAATTATGGGCGTGGAAATTCCGGTTGTATCCATAGCCGTCGCATCTTTGCCGGACGTGACAGCAAATCTAGCTGCATTGGGCGCAGCTATTGCTCTCGCCTGGTTCTCAGAAACGCCGACGGTCAACCTAACCCCAGCGACCCTTCGTCTAGCAAGCGATGACATAAGCTACCTGACTATGCGGCGCTACGCAGTAGCACTCTGCCTACTGGCGCTTGGCCTTAATACTGTCTTGGCCGCAACGCCGCTCATGCAGACCATTCTGCAGGATGTCGTCGGCGTGCCGGAAGATCTCTCCATCTTGGCAGCGAAGGCCTATCTTTGGCTGTTGCCTTGGCCGGCTGCGATTGGGATGCGGCGGTTTTATCAGGCCGTCATGATCCGCCAGGGTGCCACACGACGCGTTGCATACGGTACTGCCATCCGTCTCGCTGTGCTTTCTGGCGCAGCCGCGCTGCTCGCAATGACGGGTTGGCTTACGGGCGCTGAATCCGGCGCACTCGCTCTATCGCTTGGTGTGATTTTTGAAGCAGCCGCTGCCCGCGTCATGGCGACGGGTTCAATCCACGCCCTGCGATCGTCGGTGAGCGAAGACCCACCGCTGACCTTTGGCGCATTCTGGCAGCTGTATTGGCCATTGACGATCATGATGATGCTCAATTTAGCCGTTAGCGCACTGGTCACAACGGGTCTCGCCAAAGCTAAGGATGCGGCGGTGGCGCTTGCCGCATTTCCTGTCGCCCATGGCGTAAACTTTATCGCACGCGCTCTCGCTACGAGTTTTCAGGAGCCAGTAATCGCCTTCCTCGGGCGGGACGAAAACTACCGGCCGGCATTGGCTAAGTTTGCGGTGAGGTTGGGTCTAGCCCTAACCGCCGCGATGGCATTGCTGGCATTCACTCCTGCAGGTCCCTGGACGCTCACACATCTGATGAATCTACCGGCCCCGTTGACAGAGCCTGCGATGGATAGCTTTGCCGCGCTCACCCTCTATCCCGCAGTAACACTCTGGTTCATGTGGATTAGAGCGCGACTTACCCATGCCCGTAGAACCCAGCCAATCGCGGCCGCCACAGTGTTTGAAACGCTGGCACTGATGCTAATTCTATGGGTTTTGATTACGCCGCTTGGTATTCCGGGTGCTACGGCGGCAGGTGCTGCAATGGTTCTCAGCCGGATCGCTGCCAATCTCTGGCTGCAGCGGCTAATGCGCTGACACCTCGTTTCGTCAGGCGCTATCTAGCGGCAAAGCAATTCCTGCAAAGACTTGTGCATCCTCAGTCGTATCGAGCACAAGTGATCCGCCATGTAGCAATGCAACGCTATCTGCCAAAGCCAGTGCCAGGCTAAGATCCCGGTTCAGCGTAGCGGCCTTTGGCCAAGGTCCTGCTTGGGAAATACCAGATTCTGGATCCACCCAGCCCTTAGGACAGGCAACGCCGACTTCAAGATGGGTCGCAGTGCGCTTTGCAATGACGGTCACATCCGTTGGCCCAAAAGCTGTTGCTTCACGGGCCAGTGCGCGCATGGTTTGGCTGACCATTTCTTGATCACAGCGCACGCGCCCAGTCTTCAAGCCAGATTGTACGAGCTGAGGCGACTGGTTCAGCAAGGATTGCTGCACCACCCCATGGCAATCCGCCACAAGATCAGTGGTTGCACACGGTCGTAATACGGTCGCAGCAAGGCTCTCACTATGGGCCAGAAGCATAAGGTCTTCGACCAATGCCAGCATATCGCCACCACTGTCGCAGACATGAGCAAGGTATTCGCGCATCGTATCGTCGATGACAGCACCATCAGCTTCAGCACGCTGCGCCAGGACATCGACAAATCCGATGATGGCGTTCAATGGCGTCCTGAATTCATGACCGATGTGGTTCAGGAAGGCTAACCGGTCTCGTCGCGCTGCAGCGACCGTTTGCACGGCCCGTTCTAGCCGACCTTCACCTTCCACCCAACGACTCTGAAGGTCAAAGGCGACTTTGGCATTCTGAAGCGCGCTTCGCAGGCTGCTCGGCGTGCAATCTCTTGCCAGCATGGCCGTGTGCGCACCCGCTACCAGCGCATCATTCTCATTCGCGGGCTCGTCCTGGTCCGCAATGAATATTGTCGGCGTGCGTAAAGCGCTTACTGCGAAAGTTCGAGCGCGTGTGTCGTCATTAGCACCGCTGACGATAACCGCATCACACCGTCCAAGAGCCATGCGATCCCGCTTCGTTGGATCAATCACTGCCTGGTCCGTCATCCTACGAACAGATGAAATTACGCCAGCCGTCTTCCCAGCTTTCAGAAGCGCCGTACAAATTCTAGATGGAGAGGCCACGACAACGCTCCACCCACCCACCCGCCGTAGCCGATGCGTCCAAATCGTCATCTTGCCCAGCATTATTAAACGCTGAGTAATCGCGGGCGTCCTGCGCCGCGTTTTTAGTCATCGCTCCAGCCCCTCTTGAACGATTAGACCATGCATACGTCATCTATCCCAAAGAAATCAAAGCCTTTCTTCTCCTATACGGAACGCTGTACAAATTGAATCAACTGTATGATATCTCCTTCTCATAAAAATCCACCGCAACAGACAGGCTAACCCTATGGCTAATAGCGTAAATAAAGTCGTTCTCGCTTATTCCGGCGGCCTCGACACTTCAGTAATTTTGCATTGGCTACGAGAGACTTACGAGGCGGATGTCGTAACTTTCACAGCAGATCTCGGTCAGGGCGAAGAACTAGAGCCCGCGCGCCTCAAAGCCGAATCCATGGGTGTCGAAGAAATCTTCATCGACGATCTCCGCGAAGAATTTGTGCGGGACTATGTTTTCCCGATGTTTCGGGCGAATGCTATCTATGAAGGCGTTTATCTACTTGGCACGTCTATTGCCCGACCACTCATCGCAAAACGCCAAATTGAAATTGCCGCAGCAACAGGTGCTCAAGCCGTCTCCCATGGTGCCACCGGCAAGGGCAATGACCAGATCCGATTTGAACTTGGCTACTATGCCCTCAACCCAAATATCAAAGTCATCGCACCTTGGCGGGAATGGGATCTGAACTCCCGCACAAAGTTGCTGCAATACGCTGAAGAACGCCAAATCCCTATCGCTAAGGACAAGCGCGGCGAGGCCCCCTACTCAACAGACGCCAACCTGCTGCACATCTCCTATGAAGGCAAAGCGCTGGAAGACCCATGGGTCGAAGCGGATGAGGATATGTATACCCGTTCGGTCGCCCCCGAAGATGCGCCAAATAAGGCCGAATACATCGAGATCGCGTTCGAAAAAGGGGATCCCGTCGCCATCAATGATGTGCGCATGTCCCCGGCCACTTTGCTCGAGAAACTGAACACGCTTGGCGGCGCGCACGGCATTGGCCGGCTGGATATGGTGGAGAACCGCTTTATCGGTATGAAGTCCCGCGGTGTATACGAAACGCCGGGTGGCACGGTTCTGTTCGCTGCACGGCGCGGGCTTGAGTCCATCACGTTAGACAAGGGTGCCATGCATCTTAAAGACGAGATCGCACCGAAATACGCGGAGCTCGTCTATAATGGCTTCTGGTTCGCACCAGAGCGGGAAATGCTGCAAGCCGCGATTGATGTCAGCCAGAAGCGTGTGAATGGCGTCGTCCGGGTCAAGCTGCTCAAGGGCGTCGCAAGTGTTGTTGGGCGGAAATCGCCGAACAGCCTCTATAACGCGGATTACGCCACTTTTGAGGCCGACACGGTCTATGATCAGAAGGATGCAGAAGGGTTCATTAAGCTGAATGCCTTGCGCCTCAGAATTGCGGGGCTTGTGGATAAATAGAGCCGCAATTGCATTGATAAAGGCGCGCCAGCGGCTGGAAGCCGCAGGGCGTAAGCCTTGAATAAATGCTGCACTGCACTTAAATTTAAATCATTCGGATTTTTCAGAAAAGCTCTCTGCTGGCAACCGTTTTACAGGTCGCCACATGGTCGTTTGATCTGTCCGGCCCGTGTTGTGCTTTGTGTTTGTTCGCCACGGGATGCCAAATTTAACGTCGCCGCGCCACAGCGGACGCATTCGCCCAGCTCGCGACTGCTTCATGTGCGCTGGTCCACTCCCCTGGGCTGGCTATGCGCGACGCAACAAAAAAGAAAAAGGAGTCCAGCATGCATGGAAGTAAGCCGCTTTCCGGCAAGAGCATCGCGATCATGGTCGCATCTGGTTTTAATGAAGAGCATATGACTGATATCCAGAAGGCGCTCGTCGCCGCTGGTGCGCAGACAACAATCGTCTCTCCAGAAGTTGGCGTCGCCAACGGCTGGCATGATGGCGGCTGGGGCCACAATTTTTTCGTTGACGAAAAAATCAGCGATGTATTGCCAAGCCGTTTCGACATGCTGTTCGTCCCTGGCGGCAGCCGCTCCACCATCAACCTGACCCAAAATGCGCACGCGATCCGCGTTCTTAAAGGCATGGTCGAGTCAGGTAAGCCCGTTGTTTTGACCGAAGACGCTGGCTTGGTTCTGGCCGCCGCGGAAGTCGCGTCTGGCCGGACAATCAGCGCTGCTGAAGAAGCCCGGGAGAAGCTTGAGGCCGCGGGTGCCTCCTTGGCGGAAGCCGGCTTTACCGTCGATGGCTCCCTGCTCAGCCTCGCCGATAACGAGCAGATCGGCGAATTCATCGTTGCGATCAAATCTGCACTCGGCGCTGAAGAAGAAGCCGAAGAAGCAGCAGCCTGAACTCAAATACCTGCAGCCTAACGAGCGCTGCAGCAGTTTTGAGCACGATCCAAGGGCCGGACGCAGCAATGCGTTCCGGCCCTTTCTTTATGCCCAAGCGCCCATTACGATTTTCGCCAGATCGGAACAGATACGGACATCGGGGTGCCCATGCCTGAATTTAAAGGCAGCTGCCATTGCGGCAAACTACGCCTTACGTTTGTTGGTCCCTCAAAAGCCGCCGACTTACCTGTTCGCGAATGTGGATGTTCGTTCTGCCGCAAGCATGGCGCACGGACGATGACAGACCCCGCCGGCACCGCCGTGATTGAAGCTGAATCGGGCGCTTTAAACGCCTATCAATTCGGCCTCGGCACTGCAGATTTCATGGTCTGCAACAGTTGTGGCGCATATGTGGGCGCCTTCTTTGACGATGCTGGAACAGGCTATGCAACCTTGAACATAAACGTGTTCGATGACCGACTGGACTTCTCCCAGCCTGCCGCCTCCGCCGACTATGGCGCTGAGGATGCCGAGGGTCGCAAAGTCCGCCGCCGCGCGCGCTGGACACCTGCAACCCTCAAACACCTTACCTGACCGCATCAATTCCGGCGCCAACCCTATTTTCGTTAATCGGCTGGAAGGTTGCTGCCCGTTGGATCTCAATGCGGACCACACCATCGAGGCGACGCGGAATGAACAGCCGTAATGGCCCCCCAGGTCCACGCCATTCGGTCGCCCGGATCAACTCGCCATTAGTAATCTTGGCCGCGACATCGCCCGTAAAGTCGCCTTCAGAGAATGCATCTGATGGCTGCCCATACCGGCGCGCCAACTCGCCCTCGACCCGCGTGAACAGCCGCTCCGCATCATTGGGCTCGGCGACATCAATAATCAGTGCCGCCTTCCGAAGCCCACCCTTCTTTGGGACCAAGGCTAGCCGTTGGCGTTCGCTGATCTGCGGCAGGAGTGCGGCCGTCTCATAAACCGTGACGCCAGCGATATCGACGGCACCAGTAATGCCGCCTGCTTCAAGGCTTTGAATCGTTTTGGTTATGGGCTTACCTGGCGTCAACGCCATCATATCCGACGCTGGCGTAAAGCGCACGTCCGCCCTGGGCGCATCCGGGTCCAGCGGAACGAGGTTTGGTGCTTCATCAAAGCGATCGCTAAAGGACTGACCAGCCGTGTCTAGCCCCCAAGTTCTGGGCCATTCCTGATTAGAGTTTCTGGAACAGGAGGGCGCATGTTGAGGGCCTGGTGTGGGCGGATGTGATTGTACTGTCTGAGCCACTGGTTGATGACGATCTGAGCCTGCTTTGTCGTGTT
>JBDQJI010000125.1:0-10049 GCA_040263875.1 Alphaproteobacteria bacterium | reverse complement strand
CGCCCTTCAAGGCAGCGATCTGATCTCTCTCGCTGGGCGTGAGATGCGTATAGTTCGACATGGCGACACCGTTTCACGTTGTGCATCAGACAGATACCAAATCTGCCCGCGGTGTTGCACTTCGCTCCGGAATTCACCCATTGCATGTATAGAAGTAGGTTTATGCCACCTGCAATTTACGATTGGCCCGATACATTTTGCTGTCGAGTCCCCAGTAACTCTCTATCAAGGTGGCAAGCAGATAGCTTATTGGGAGTGCGGGAAATGGCCGGAGGCTGGCTTCTACAGAATTATGGACACTGATGTCGTACGCTGTGATGTCGTAACTGAAATATTGATAGTATTTGAATTCAAAAACGGCATAGAAATGCATCTTGAGGATAGTTCAGACCAATACGAGAGTATGAGAATCCTTTTCGAGGAAGACATCAATAGTTTGACCATTTAGGCACCATTTAATCAGGATACGAACAGAATACGGCAGATGTGCATCTTATTCACCAATATCAGCAAAATCGCCCTGCATCGAACTGGGGCAATTGTCAGGCCTTAAAGAACGCGCTGTCTAAAGTATCAACTTGCCTATCGCCCCTTAAAAGCAGGCTTCCGCTTTTCGAAGAAGGCAGAGCGGCCTTCTTGGAGGTCGTCTGTGGAGAAGAGGATGCCTTGGAGTTGGCCTTCCCATGCAAGCTCCTGCACGAGTGTCATCGGCCAACGCATGGTCATTGCTTTGGTGTAACCGACGGCGAGGGGGGCCATGGCTGCGAACTCTGTCGCGACTTCCTTAGCCCGTGTGAGCGCTTGGCCGGGGGCGGTTAGCTCATCAACCATGCCGTCGGCCAATGCATCCGCCGCAGGCACATCTTCGGCCAGCATGCAAATTTCCTTCGCGCGGCCAATGCCGACGCGGGCGGTTAGCGTGGCAAGCAAACCAACATCGGGCATCAAGCCGATTTTGGCGAAGGAGGCGCAAAATCGTGCATTATCAGCCGAAATCACTTGGTCCGCCAGCAGCGCCACAGACAGGCCACCGCCAAAAGCGCCGCCTTCAATGGCAGAAACTACTGGCTTTTCCGAATGCGCAATCTTAGCTGCGAGCCCTTGGAGGCGCGGCATACGGCGCCGCAACGGCATATCCATATCGTCAAAACCGGAGATATCACCGCCTGCACAGAAGGTTCCATTGGCGCCGGTCAGAACAACGGCGCGAATGGCATCGTCCGCCATGATGTCCGCGACATGGCGTTCCATATCGGACACGACAGCTTCAGACAGCGCATTCCGCTTCTTGGCGTCATCCATGGTGAGGATAGCAATGGCACCGTCTTTCTCTAGCGTAGCACCTGGATTGTAATCACTCATGGTTCAGGCCCCCTTGAAGACTGGCTTCTGCTTGGCGAAGAAGGCGCGTCTCGCTTCCGTCGCATCCGCAGTGCCCATAAGGGCCTGTTGCGCATCAACCTCCATCGCGAACACGCTTTCAAGATCAAACGGCCAGCGGGCGAATGCGCCCTTGATCGCGCCAATGGCAAGCGGTGCAGCGGCTGCAAACCTTTCCGCCTTCGCCAGTGCTGCAGCGAGCGCACTGCCTGATGGTGCCAGCACATCAACCATGCCTAGACGCTTGGCTTCGATACCATCTGTGACGCTGGCCAGCATCAGCATTTCCTTAGCCCGGCCCATGCCAACACGTTGCGGCAGGGTGTAGAGCAGGCCGCCGTCGGGCATCAGGCCAATCTTGTTGAATGCAGCGCAAAACTTCGCATCCTCTGCCGCCACAATGTGATCCGCCGCCATGGCAACGCCGAACCCAGCGCCGTAAGCAAAACCTTCAACGGCTGCGATGATCGGTGTTTCACCCCGGATCATCGTGTGCAGAAATTCCCGCTGGCGGTAGACCACATGGCGGCCCTTGGCGGGCGTCATATCACCGAATAGCGTTACGTCCCCACCGGCGGAGAACGTGCCCCCTGCCCCAGTGATAACGATGGCACGCACATTCGGGTCGCGCTCTGCCTCAGCCAATGCTGGACCAAACACCGCCTTCACATCCATGGTCAACGCATTGCGCTGTTTGACATTGTTGATTGTCAGGATGCGGACCGAACCACGGTCCTCAACAAGTGTTTTGGGTGCGGCGTCACTCATCGCCTAATTCCCCTGGAATACGGGTTTGCGCTTCTCAAAAAAGGCGTTCAGGCCTTCTTTCGTATCAGCACTGGTGAACAGAATGCCTTGGCCTTGGGATTCATAGGCCAGCATGTCGTCCAGCCCCGCCGGGAAATGCGCGAGCGCTTCCCGCGTCAGCCGGTTCGGCAGTGGTGCAGCATCCGCAAACGCCCGGGCTTTCTTAAGCGCTGTCGATAGCGCCTGCCCCTTTGGAGCTACCGCTTCCACCAGGCCAATTTCAAGCGCTTCATCAGCGGCAACGACGTCCGCCAACATCAACATGCGTTTGGCTTTTCCTGCCTTGACACGCTGTGGCAGTGTCCAGAACAAGCCCATATCGCCCATAAGGCCGACCTTGCCGAAGGAGGCACAGAATTTTGCGTCATCCGCCGCAACAATCCAGTCCGCCAATAGTGCCAGGCTAAGCCCGGCCCCAAACGCGAAACCTTCGACCGCCGCAATAATAGGCTTCTCGCCGCGCGCCATGGTCTCAACAGTTTGGCGACCTGCGCGGATGCGGTCCCGGCCTTCGAATGCCGTCATATCCTGCATGGTGGAGAGATCGCCACCAGCAGAAAATGTGCCGCCAGCGCCTGTGATTACGATGGCGCGCGTTGCGTCATCAGTCTCGATATCGTTCAGGTGGCCAACAAGTTCCGCCCGTATTTCGGGCGAAAACGCGTTGCGGCGCTTCACGTTATTCACGGTGAGAACGGCGACCGCCCCCTCCTGGGTGCGGTCTACGCGGGATACCGCGTCCGTTTCACTCATGGTGCGAGCCCTTCAGAAATGTTGGATCAGGCGAGGCTTGGCTTTTTTGAGCCGAGCTTGCCGAGGGCCAGTCCTGCGCCAGCGCAGACGACGCCGACCAGTGTCAGTTCAGCAAGCTGGAACCCAGCGAACCCATCCGGGGCAGCAATGCAAATGCCGCCGAAGAACAATATTACCCGCCCCAGGAGGCCGACTGCACCATTGCCCAAATCACCGAGATACATAATGGCACCCTGAAGCGCACTGGCGATAAACACGATGCCAATAATCGCCATAACGAAGGAGATTATAATCTCACCCATCGGACCTTGCCCGATAAGCGCCGGGTTATAGACGAAGAAGAACGGCACGAAGTAGATGACAACGCCGATCTTCATCGCTTCAACGCCAGTCTGCATCGGCGGTGAGCCGGAGAGTTTAGAGGCTGCGAAAGCGCCAATCGCAACTGGCGGCGTGATGAAGGAGATCATCGCCCAGTACAACATGAACAGATGAACAGCCATCGGGTTCATGCCGGTTTCCACCAGCGCCGGCGCCAAGATGATCGCCAGGAACATATATGCAGCTGTCACTGTCAGGCCAATGCCCAGAATGAAACTGGTCAAGGCACCCATCATCAACAGGACAAGTGTATTGCTGCCGGCAATATGGACGAGCTCATTGGTGAACCCGCCGGCCATGCCGGTGAAGGACAATGCACCAATAACAAGCCCAATTGATGCCAAAAGGCCACCAAGTTCTGCCAGCAAAAGCCCCATTGAAAGAACAAATTGCTTCAGCTTCGCCAAGTCCCAGCGATGCTTTTTGGAGAAGGTCTGGTTGATGACGAGCAGAACAACCGTCGCATAGAAAGGTGCTTCCTGCTCACGATGCAGTGCGACCAGCATGTAGACCAGCAGCGCGAAGGAGAAGATATAATACCAGCCCTCTTTGATGGTATCCAAAACCTTCGGCAGCTCCTCGCGCGGGATGCCTTTCATATCGTGCTTCTGCGCGTTCGCGTCGATCTGCATGAACAGGCCGAAGTAATACAAGATTGACGGCACAGCAGCGGCCAGCGCGATTTCGATATATGGCAGGTTCAGGAACTCAGCCATAATGAAGGCGGTCGCCCCCATAATTGGCGGCATCAATGTACCGCCTGTCGATGCGCAGGCCTCCACACCACCAGCATAGGCAGGCTTGAAGCCAACGCGCTTCATGGCGGGAATCGAAAGCGTACCGGTCGTCAAAACGTTGGTAACAACACTGCCGCTCATTGAGCCCATAAGCCCAGACGCGAAAATCGCGACTTTCGCCGGACCGCCACGCACATGGCCAAGCAATGCGAAGGCGAAGTTGATGAAGAACGCACCAGCGCCCGTGAACTGCAACGCCACACCGAAGATAAGGAAGCCGAACACAAGGTATGCAAAGGCGCGCATTGGAATGCCGAGCAGGCCTTCCTCGCTCAAGATCAATAGTGCTGCTGATTCCAAAAGTGTGAAGGTAGCGCCGGAAAGCGCATTCGGCAGCCAGGAAGCATCAGCCCAGAGTAGATATGAGGAGGCAATGCTGGTGACAAAGAAGATTGACCAACCGCCGGTTCGCCGCCCAATTTCAATGGCATAGGCCCAGGCGATCAAGCAAATGATTTGCGTATCTTCGGGCGCGCTGTATTCCCAAGCTTCATCCAGAATCTTCTGCGCCATAAATACGAAATAGAGCATCAAGGCGACAACGCCGACGCCCAATATCACATCATAAAACGGAACTTTTGACCGATCTTGCGACGCGTATGTCGGGAAAAGGATGAAAACCATCGGCCCGAGCGCCGCCAGCAAAATATAATAGTACCGTGTGTCGATGATTATGAATTTGTTCCATTCCTGATCGATCAGGCCAATGGCTTTCAAACCCGCCGAAATATCATCAAGGAAAAAGCCCGTATTAAAAATCTGGTTCGTCGCGAGCACCACGATAAAGATGATTGAACATGTAAATAAGAATGACCAAAACGGCGTTAGCGTCCGGTACCGGGCGAGCTCTTGCTCCTGCTCGACCTGCTCAAGCCGACGGTGCACGTCATCCGAAAAACCTTGGCTTTCGTTCGAATCAGCCATGAAAATGTTCCTTGTCTTGCGCATAGAAAGCGCGATCGTTCTAACTATTGCTGTAAGGGATAACGGGGGACCCCAAACGCGTTTCCGCGTCCAGGGTCCTGAGCCGTATCAAGTCATCAGACTACGCCAACCGTCGCCTTACGAAGTATCGCGCCAGGCGACGGCACAGCGTGTATTGTCAGATCACTTCGGGTCTGGCCATTCGGTCCAAACCGGAGCAAAACCTGCAGCTTTCAGAGCTTCTGCACGGTTGGTCTTCCATGCAGCGTAGAAAGTTGCATCGTCATCGCCTTTGTGGGCAGCGCTCGTGGCGTCCCAAGCGGCGCCGACAACGTCCTGACGACGCAGCATGTTGTCAGTGTTTTCTTGGTCTGCAGCCGTCCACTTGCCGATTTCCTTGTAGTAACGAACCGCACCATTGTGGATAGGAACAACCCAGGAAAGCTTCTGGTTATCGATGTTCCAGCCCTTCATGCCCGGTGCCGCATCTTTCATGGCATCGTAGTTCTCAAACAAAGTCTTCGTCATCTCGTAAGCGACGTCGTCTGAGATATTCGGATAGGACATGAAGACTGGATATGGGTAGAGAGCGCCATCAAGCGGCTTGTCTTTGGAAAGACCAACGCCATCTGTGCACTGCTTCTTGATGTAGTAAGGGCCAGCTTCGAAGAAACGCTTCCAGCCTTCCTCATCATTATGCGGCGTTGCGGGCCAAGAAAGACCGCGTGGCGTTGCTTCCTGTTTACGAGGATAGTTGGAGATTGTGGATGTGAAAGCGACATCGGCTTTGCCGTTTGCAATCGCTTCCTGAGCCGCGCGGCTACCGCCGAATTCTACGCGTTCAACATCATCCCACGTCAGACCAGCGAACCGGAGATACGTGTAAACGTTGTAGTTCAGCGCAGGGGCTGCCTTAATAACAGCAACACGCTTGCCTTTGAGATCATAAGCGGTTTTCACGCCAATATCGCCGGCAACGTAAGGGATCAGGCAGTTGTCGCCGAAGTTAAAGGCAAGAACGCGGGTCTTTTGCGGGCCCCAAGAGCGCTTAGCGAACACGAAGGCCGCTTCCTGGCTCATAAAAGTACCGAGACCGTTGAACGAGAAATCCGCCTTCCCGGAGCGCACTGGCGCCAGACGGGACAGATCGTTCTTGCCAGGCAGAACGCGCATCGTCACGCCGGCATTATTCTTAAGGGCAGCGCCCAAGGCGACAGCTTGGCTGTAACCGGATGTGCCGACGCCATATGCCGTCAACATTACCTTTTTCGGCAATTCCGCCATGCTTGGCGCCGCGAGGGCGGCAGCCATAGCGCCTGCGGTAGCCGCAACTGCTATTCTCATAAAGTTTCCTCCCAGGGTTTATTCGCCGAGACAATGCTTGCTGCCTCGATCTCCTGAGAGTGTCGCAAGGCGGCACGCAGTAAGTCAATCCCGCTGAAAACTTCATTTATCTAATAGAGTCACGCCGCATCTGCCTCTGGAGTCACCTTCGGCTCACCGAACAGATAGCCTTGGCCAAACGCCACATCGAACTCCAGCAGCTCGACAAGCTCACGTTCGCTCTCAACCTTTTCGACAATGAGTTCAATGCCATCAAGCGCCAGCCTGCGCTTCATACGATGCGCGTCCGGCCCATTCTCCGAAAGGAAAGCCGCAGCAGCACCCTTAACAAATCGGAACCCGCGCCGACGCAGTAGAGCGCCATCGACCTCGAAGTCCTCAACACGATCCATGCTGAAGCGGACGCCAATCGCAGTTAAGCCTTCCATGTAGCGTTGCAGTTCCGCATCGCCCGGATCCCAATCACCATGAGAAATCTCAAAAATCAGGCTCGGTGCCAGTTCAGGATTCTCTTCTAGGAATTCGATGAAATCAGCAAGGAAATCACGGTCTTTAAGTGTGTGCCGGGAAACATTGCAGAAGAAACCCACATGCGCATTACGCGCCCGCGCCCGGCGCACAAGCTGGACAGCCCGGAACAGCAGGAGGTTGTCAATCGGCGCGATCAAGCCCGCTTCCTCCGCCGCTGCAACATATGAGTCTGCCGGGAGCAATCCGTTAGCGCCATCTGGAACGCGGCTGAAGCATTCATAATAACGGCGCTGGCGTTGCGGTAGCGTCACGACCGGCTGCAGGAACAGATCAATCCGTCCCTCCGCCAGTGCATCACGTACTTTATCAAGAACCTCCGCGGGCGACATCTCTAGTGCTGCCGGGCGTTTTGGGAACGGCGTCACCCGCTGGCCCCTAACATTCGCTGCCTGCAACTGCCCAAACTGGCGCTGCATGACAGCCATTTCGTCAACCATCGCCTTGATTTGCCGCTTGGCACCGCCGCCATCTGCAAGCGCTTGATGCACGGCCATCATACCATCTTTAGCGAGTGCCAGATCTGTATCGGCCTGATCTAAGGTACGGCGAACTTGCGTGAGTTCCCCCCGCAGGCCAGCAATATCTTTGCGACGGAGCGTCATCTCCAATGCAACGCCGCCAAGTGCGGCAACGCCAACGCCGGCAGCGGCCGCAGGACCAATGGCACCCTCAAGCACCCAAACGCCTGCGCCTGCGCCAGCAGCAGCCAGCACCGTTCCGCCTATAATCGGCCAACGCAAATCCATGAACGCACCATACCCTTCGGCTAAGATTCAGCCTTAGGAATACAGCCTGCGCTCTTGCGGTATGGTTAACGGAATACGGTGATAAACCTATGATTCACTGATTAATCTTCTGCCGCCACCTGCTGCGCCCGCCTGATGGCGACCGGAGAGGCATATTCTCTATCGTTAAAGAGAGACGGAACTTTGGCGCGGGCTTCGGCCACTTTGGAAACATCAATCTTCGCCGTAACGAATCCAACTTCCTCACCGCCATCTGCCAGAACTTCGCCCCACGGATCAACAATCAGGGAGTGGCCGTAGGATTTGCGCCCCTCTGCATGCTCGCCAACTTGTGCGGGTGCAAACATAAAGCAGCCGTTTTCAATCGCCCGGGCCCGAAGCAGCACATGCCAGTGCGCGCGGCCTGTCGGAACGGTGAATGCCGAAGGTGCGGCCAGGAAATCAGCGCCCGCTTTCGCCAGTTCCCGATAGAGATACGGGAAGCGCATGTCGTAGCAAACGGTCATGCCAAGCGCGCCCCAAGGCGTCGCCGCTAGCGTTGCGTGATCGCCGGGCCGGTAGCCTTTCGATTCCCGGTAGCTCTCGCCTTCCGCCACATCTACATCGAACATGTGGATCTTGTCGTATTTGGCCGTGACATCACCCTCTGGCGTCACCAGGAAAGAGCGATTGGCGAACCGGCCCCCATCACTCAGCTTCACGGCCATGGAGCCAACCAGAATCCAAGCGCCTGTTTCCTTGGCCAAGTCCTTGAACATGGCGAGCGCTGCATTGCTTTCTACTAGCTCGACTTTTGTTGCGGCTAGCTTGCGGCGCGGTTCCAACATGGCGCACACTTCTGGCGTCATGATGAGATCACCGCCTGCATCACGTGCCCGACGGATCAGGTCGCTGAGCGTTGCCATGGTAGGTGCAACATCCCGTTCAGCCGTGTTCTGGACACAGGCAGCCGTGAAAACATCACTCATGCGGATGCGCCCGACAGCATCCCATCCAGCTTGCCGGATCGATCAAGTGCAGCCAGTTCATCAGACCCGCCAACCCCGACGTCATTAATAAAGATTTGCGGCACGGTGTGCCTGCCATCCGCACGGTCCCGCATTGCATCGCGAATAGCGGGCTTGCCGTCGACGTCAATTTCCGTGAATTCGACGCCCTTTTCCTTCAACAGCTTCTTCGCGCGGAAGCAGAACGGGCACCACATGCTTGAATATACTTCGACCTTGGCTGCCATTGTCCGGCTCCTTATCCATGCTTCATATTGTGCCAATATGGGGCCAACTGGGCGCGGCGCCAATGCGGGGATTGTATCATGGATCACGTTAAGGCTTACGAAAACCTGCGGGGGCTGGTCTACACACCTTTCTATGTCGGGATCGCTGAGGGTTTATTTGAGGCTGCCGGTGTTAAATTGGAAGCCACACTCTCTCCATCAGGCGAGGAAACTGCTGCTGGCGCTGCCTCGGGCCGGGTTGATCTCGCATGGGGCGGGCCGATGCGCGTTATGGCGGCTTACGACAAGGATCCAGAAGGAGCGGATTTGGTCTGCTTCGGCCTCGCCGTTGGCCGCGATCCATTTCTAGTGATCGGACCCACAGCTGATCCTGGCTTTACTCCGGCGAAACTTACCGGCCGCCGCCTCCTCGTCGCGACACACGCACCAACGCCCTGGATGCTGCTTCAGGAAGATGTGCGCCGAATGGGCTTGGATCCAAGCGAAATCATCCGCGAAGACGGTGTTGATCCAGATGACGCCTTCCGCCGCCTCCGGTCTGGAGACGCAGATTACGTCCTGGCGTTTGAACCGTGGGGGTCAATGGCCGAACGCGACGGCCTTGGCGCGGTCGTATCCGCAGGTGCCAAGCGTGGCCCATTGGCCTTCACAAGCTTCTACGCCAATCGCACTTTTATAGAGGCACGCCCCGAAAGTGTCGGCCACCTAACAGACGGCCTTCGCCGCGCATTGGCGTATGTCCGTCAATCTGATCCAGCGAAACTTGCCGCGATTATCAAGCCCTGGTTTCCAGATTTCGATGAAGCTCTGCTCGCTACCGCAATCACCCGCTACCAGCGCCTTGACCTTTGGCCAAACAATCCAACGATGACTGCCGACGGGTTCACCCGCCTGAAATCATCCCTGCTGTCATCTGGCTATATCAGCAGCGACCCGGCATTTGAAAGACTTTGCCGCTAGATCGCCAAATATTGCTGGCGGAGGTCTTCGTTTTCCAGAACTTCATTGGCCGTGCCGTCGAACGCGACTCCGCCCATGTCTGGTCAGCCCCCACCGAGTGGTCCAATTATAATGTTAGTGCATGGACGGTCTCTGCTCTAGGGGCAGGACTACCTCAGGGGCTGGCGGCCGCCAGCCCAAAGCACTGTGAGG
>JBDQJI010000124.1:0-10165 GCA_040263875.1 Alphaproteobacteria bacterium | reverse complement strand
AACGCCTACAACTTCGCACGCAGACTAAAAACCTTGAAAGGTCTCACCCCATTCGAATATGTCTGCAAAGTCTGGACTGAAGAGCCTGATCGGTTCAGACTAAATCCGACCCATCAATCTCCGGGACTAAACAGCTAGCCGTTCATAAGGTCGACAGATATCTGGTGGTGAGCTGCTAAAACGCTCGGCAGGTCAATTGTTACGACCTGGACTTCTTGAACCACGAATTTACCCTCGATCACCGTATGCCAAGCTTGCAACGGGCCAGCGAACAGTAATCCGGCCACCCGATCCCAGGCACCAGAAAGTGCCAGTTCTGACGCCCTGAAGGCTGCAAAGTCGGCCCGTTTGCCAATTTCTATTGAACCCAGGTCATCACGCCCAAGCGCCTTGGCACCACCTCGTGTTGCCAGTTCAAGGGCGGTCCGGGCGCTCATCGCGTCGCCAACATTAGCGCCCCGCTGCAATAGCATCGCTTGCCGTGCTTCATTCATCAGATGGCCTGAATCTTTGGAAGCAGAGCCATCAACGCCCAATCCTACATTGACGCCCGCCCGCAGCATCTCACCGATTGGAGCAATGCCACTGCCAAGCCGCATGTTCGAGCAAGGGCAATGGGCGAAGCTTACGCCATGTTCTGCGAAAAGCGCGATCTGAGGGGCATCAAGCTTGACGCAATGGGCATGCCACACATCGTCGCCGACCCAACCGACATCTGCAGCGTAGTCTCCCGGGCTGCAACCAAACCGGTCGTGGGAATAAGCGACATCATCATCATTTTCAGCCAACTGGGTGTGCAGCATCACGCCTTGATCCCGGGCGAGCATCGCAGCGTCACGCATCAAGCCCTGGCTGACAGAGAATGGCGAGCAGGGGGCGACGGCGACACGGATCATCGCGACCGGGTTCGGGTCATACCAGGTCTGAATGGCCCTCAGGCTGCCTTTCAGAATGGCGGTTTCATTCTCAACCAAACTGTCTGGCGGCAATCCACCATCACTCTCGCCAATGCTCATAGAGCCTCGGGCTGCGTGCAAGCGAACGCCGATCATATCAGCCGCTTCGATCTCATCATCTAGCCTTGCACCATTCGGAAACATATAAAGGTGGTCGGACGAGCAGACGCAGCCTGTTAGCGCCAATTCGGCCAGCGCCACCAGAGCTGAAGTGTGTATGGCGTCCGGCCCCATTCACGCCCAAATCGGGTAATGCGCTTGGAGCCAACCAAACAACGTTGCGTCCTGCCCTGCAGGCACCGCACGGGTTAAGTTCTGGTAGAAATAATGGTGCGTGTTGATCAAACCCGGCGTGGCAATCAAACCAGATAAGTCGATGATCTCGTCGGCGCTTTCGGGCAATTCTGCATTGGTATCGACCACTTCAATCACCCCGTCCCGTGCGAAGAAGCCACCGCCTTTAATTTCGCGGCAGGCGGCATCCATGGTGACGAGAATATCGGCACTCCGGGCAAGCAGTGTTGTCATCACCAACCTCAAGTTTGTGGCGCTAGGCGTGATTGATGCTTGCGCATAGGCTATCCACTGAAACAAGGGAAGCGCCAATGTCGAATAATGCTCAATCCGGCCCACTCGCAGGCCTTACGGTCTTGGATTTCTCTAGGGTTATCGCAGGTCCGTTCCTGACCCAGATATTGGGCGACCTTGGCGCTCTGATTATTAAGGTAGAAGCCCCCGGTGTCGGCGATGATATGCGCCATTACCGCCCTGCCGGATGGAAGAAGGATGCGCCGGGCTTTGTTGGCCTAAATCGCAACAAGAAAAGTATCGAAATTGATATCACGACTGAAGCGGGCCAAGACGTCTGCCGTGCCCTGGCTGAAAAGGCAGATATTCTGGTGGAGAATTTCCGCCCCGATGTCATGGAGCGATATGGCCTGCACTATGCCGCGATGGCAGAGGTCAATCTGCGCCTGATCTATTGCTCAATCTCCGGGTACGGGCATACCAGCCCCTTCAAACTGGTCGCTGGGTATGATCCGATTGCCCAAGCTGAATCTGGCATGATGTACCTAACCGGCCCAGCGGAGGTAGAGCCGCAAAAGGCAGGCGGATCAATCGGCGACAGCTATACAGGCCTCCATGCAGGGATGGGAGTTCTGGCGGCACTGGAGGCACGGCATCGTACGGGCAAGGGACAGTTTGTTGATGTTTCGCTGTTCGATTCCATGCTTTCTGCCCTTGGTTATGTGGCAGCACACCCGCAGCTGATTGGTGAGGACCCGCCCCGTATGGGCAACAAATCTCATGCACTTGTGCCGCTTGGGGTTTATCAATGCTCTGATGGCCCGATTATGATCGTGGTTGGCAATGACCGTCAGTTTGAAAAATTCTGCCGGGATGTCCTTAAACGACCCGATATGCTGACGGACCCAAGGTATGCGTCTCTCGCCAGGCGGCAGGCCAATCGCGAGCCGCTTGAGGCGACGATTGACGCGATCTTCAGGACAAACAATCGCGAACATTGGGTGCAGGTAATGCGCAAAGCAGGCGTCCCCGCAGGCAGTGTCCGCTCCCCTATGGAAGCAGTGCAGTCCGATGAAGCGACCGGCCGAAATATGCTGGCGCCAGTCAAGTTTGATGGTGAGATGGTGGATCTTGTGGCTTCGCCCATCCGCCTGTCTGAGACACCGGTCGTGGCGCCAACGGAAATCCCCACCCTCGGGGCTCATACAGATCTAATGATGGCTGAAGTGCTTGGTTATAGTGCCGACAAGATCACAGAACTGCGCGCAGTCGGAGCGTTTGGGAAACCGAAAGCTTGGAATTAACAACGCTCTGTAGAGAGTTACTGTTCTTATTTTTAGCGCTAAGGCCCTTTAGGTTCTCTAGCATCTGGCGCTGTACGAGCAGCGTCCAGCACTCTAAATGTATTCGAACGGAAATCGCGCCTGAACTGCACCCAAAGCACCAGGGCCGTTGCAGAAATGAATAGCGCCGGCTCAACAAACCACGCGAAGAGCGCTAGCGCATAGTAGTAGGCCCGGAGCGCCTTGTTAAAATGCCCGCCAGCCAAATTGGCTAGGCGTGCAGCGCGCCCGCCATAATCATCCAAGACTGCATCATCATCAGTGAATGCGGTCGCAGCCAGCACGATCGCGCAATAGTTCCACTGCCAAAGGCTCCAAGTAAGGGTGAAAAAGGCATAAGCGAAAAGTGCAGTAACAATCAGCATTTTTGCCTGCCAGAGCGCTAGGCTCGTCTGTGTCACAAAAGGCAAAGAGTAGGTAACCGAGTGCGCTCGTTCCCCTGCGCCGAGCAGCGTCACCATGCCAGCAAGGATCAAAACAGTGGTGCTGGCAAAAAAGCCCACATTGCGCGTTAGGATAGCGATAATTTGCGTATCAGCGATCCGCGGATCACGGCGAACGGCCCGGTGCATCCATTCATGCCTAAATTTGACTGCAGCGCGTTTGAAGTCTGGAATATCCAGCCTTCTCGAATCAGCAAAGTGGTCGTAGATAGGCCACCCCAAGATGAGCATTCCAAGGCCGATATAGTCGTATATCGAAAGCTCTTGGATGATAGGAAGCGCTGCGTTCACAGCCACCCGCCCAATTCACGTACCGCCAAATTCGCCATGAACTCTGCCTGACCATCGTCATCATTTAGGCAGGGGACGTAGGCAAAGTTTTCACCGCCAGCCTCAAGGAACTCTTCCTGCAGGCCAATTGCGAGCTCCTCTAGCGTTTCTACACAATCCGCTACGAAGCCAGGTGAGATCATGGCAACATTCTTGGTGCCTTTGCCTGGCAATGCGCGGATTGTTTCGTCAGCGTAGGGCTGCAGCCATTCCTTTGGACCGAAGCGCGATTGAAACGCCATGACGAGTTTGTCCTCTGGCCAGCCAAGACGTTCACGGAGCAAGCGGGCGGTCTTCGCGCAATGGCAATGATAGGGATCACCCTTGTCAAAATACTCTTTCGGGAGGCCGTGGAATGAGGCGACCAATACATCAGGTGTCCAGTCGAGGCTGGCATAGTGTGCCTCAACAGATTTCGCCAAAAGATCGATATGGTCCGGGTGGTCGAACCAGGGCAGGGCTGTGCGAACAGCGGGCTGCCAGCGTTCTTGCATCAACTGGCGGAATGCCTGATCGCACGCAGTCGCCGTCGTGGCAGCGCTATACTGCGGATATAGCGGCACGAGCAGCAAACGATCGCATCCGGCATCAATCATCCGCCGAACAGCATCACCTGTAGATGGCTGCCCGTAGCGCATGGCCCAATCGACCATTAGATTAGGATGCCTTGCCTGCAGCAGTGTAGCTGTCTTTTCGGTCAAGTCCCGCGTGGTAGTCCGGAGCGGGGATTCGTTCAGCTCCTTATTCCAAATTTGCGCATAGGCATGGCCCGACTTCTTTGGTCTAACGGTCAGGATAATGCCCTGCAGAATTGGCTGCCAAAGTAATTTGGGTAGCGCAATAATGCGCTTGTCGGACAGAAATTCGGACAGGTAGCGCCGCATCGACCAGTAATCTGTGGCGTCCGGTGTACCCAGATTGAGCAGCAATACGCCAATCTTCGGGCTGGGCAGGGGTGGGTGTCCTGGTGGTAGTGCTTGGGGCTCAGACATAAGGCGGTCTATCCTTTGCGTATTCGACACAAGAGAGATAGCAGTCAGCGGCTTTAAGTCCAGCGCAACCGGGCCTAGTTTGATGAGTTGGCAGAAGGAATAATGACATGGCGATCACTGAGGGCGCGCACCACATTGGCTTAACTGTCCCGGATCACGAAGCAACTCGGGACTTTTTTGTCGATGTACTGGGCTTCGATGAAGTTGGCGGCAAGCCGGACTATCCAGCGATTTTTGTGAGCGATGGATCACTGATGGTCACGCTCTGGCGCGCAAAAGATCCTGCGACCGCAACACCGTTTGACCGCAAGACCGGCATTGGCCTGCATCATCTGGCGCTGAAGGTTTCGCCAGATGCGATGGATGGCCTGCATGAAAAGCTTTTGGCCGCCGCGGGATGCACTATCGAATTCGCGCCAGAACCACTGAATGCCGGCCCCGTGCGTCACATGATGTGCACGATCCCTGGTGGTATCCGCATGGAGTTTCTCGCTCCCCCAAGCGCATGAGGGGCCAATCGCCGTTTCATGCTGGCGAACTTGCTGTGCAGGAGCGCGTTGGCGTTCACGAGCGGGCAGAGCGCTCGGCTGCGCATTCCATTCGGGATCATTTGATAGAGCAGCATCGGGACTTCTACACGCTGCTGCCCATGCTTTTCATCGGGTTTGTGGATGCTGATGGTAAGCCTTGGGCATCCATCTTGACTGGCACACCAGGCTTTAGTCATGCGCTGTATGAGCGGCGTTTACGGATCAATGCATTGCCTTTGCCTGGTGATCCACTTGCGGCCGTCCTGCGTGACGGCCTGTCTGTCGGATGTCTTGGTCTGCAGTGGGAGACGCGGCGGCGGAACCGGGTGAATGGCCTGGTGTCAGACATTGATGGCGATGGATTTACCCTCGACGTGATCCATGCATTCGGTAATTGCCCGAAATATATCCAGAAACGAGAAGTTGTTGCTGCCTTGGAACCAGGGGCCGCCTTGCTGGAGACCAGAACTGTGCTGAATGCGGACGACACCGCATTAATTGCTCGGGCGGATACATTCTGCATCGCAACTGCTGTCGTGGACGGTGCCGATGTATCTCATCGTGGCGGTAAGGCCGGGTTTCTGCGGTTGGAGGAGGAGGGGGCTTTGTCTTGGCCGGATTACACTGGCAATAACTTCTTCAACACCCTTGGCAATATTGAGGCAAATTCTGCGGCTGGCCTGCTCATCCCCGATTGGGAGACGGGGCGGGTTTTGCAGATGACTCGGAGCGCAGAAATACGCTGGGATGTCGAAGCGCGTGCGGGATTGCCGGGTGCTAAGCGGGTCATGGCGTTCAAGCCAACCCAAGTGCGTTCCTTGTCTAACATTATTCCAGACCGGTGGGCTCTTATAGAATCATCACCATTTCTCGATCGCTTGAAGGACTGAGGCTTTGGAAGACCTGCCACTGATTATCATCGCCGCAACCTTTGTCGTTGCAGGTCTCGTCAAAGGCTTCATCGGCCTTGGTTTACCGACAATCACACTGGCGGCGCTGACCGTGGCGCTTGATCTGCCGCAGGCTATGGCGCTGCTGCTCATTCCATCTTTCGTGACAAACCTCTGGCAGGGCGTTGTTGGCGGAAACCTGATGCTGATTCTGCGGCGGCTTTGGCCTTTTCTGGTTCCGGCTGTCCTGCTGGTGTGGGTTGGTGGACTTATCTTTGCGGAAGTCGATCATAGACTGATGACATTGCTGCTTGGTGTGCTGGTCGCCGTCTATGCAGCCCTTAATCTGGCAGGTATTCGCCTCACCCTGTCCAGGGCGCAGGAAACCTGGGCGGGGCCGGTGTTGGGCGTTGCTAATGGCGTGCTGACTGGGATGACGGGGTCTTTTGTCATGCCCGGCGTGATGTTCCTGCAAGCAATTGGTTTGAGCCGTGACGTGTTGGTGCAGGCGATGGGCGTGCTTTTCACGCTCTCGACATTGGCATTGGCCGTTGCGCTGCAGGGTGGCGGAATGCTCTCGGCTGACTTGGGCTTGGTTTCGCTTGCAGGTGTGGTCCCCGCGCTGATCGGCATGGTGCTTGGCCAGCAGGTAAGGAAGCGGCTGTCAGAAGCGTTGTTTCGCAAGGTCTTCTTTTGGGCGCTGCTGGCATTGGGGCTCTATATCATCGCAAATGCGCTCTAGCGGTACTGCTATTTGAAATCGCGACTGGGAAATAGCACTTTTGCTTGCTCGCGAGGGTGTCGGGCACGGGGGACATGTTTGGGCTTCGTGCGTGGATCAGGCCTTGGCGGGCGCCGGGCTTCGTCTGCAGCGGAGGCTTCTGTTTTAAACCCGCCGCCGATGGAAAGCTCATCTAGCAGGTAGGACATATCTTCCAGCTTATCTGCCATCAGATGGATGACGATCCCCTGCCGTTGCAGCCGTCCGGTCACTTTCAGCAGGCGTGAGGTCAGCACGATGCGGCGGTGCGCTTCAAATACTTTCGGCCAGACGATGATATTAGCCACACCAGTCTCATCCTCCAGCGTTGCAAAGATCACACCCTTAGCACTGCCGGGCCGCTGGCGGGCAAGAACCAGTCCCATGACACTGATGGATTTATCGAGAGGATCCGTCGCCAGCCGCTCATTCGGCGCTATGCCGCGCAAGCTTGGGCGCAGGATCGCCAGCGGATGCGCCTTCAGGCTGAGGCGGAGTTGCGCGTAATCCTCATACACTTCCTCACCGAGCGTCGGCGTTGGCAATGAAACGGATGTTTCCCAGCCGTAATCAGCCTCGCCCGCAGCCTCGAACAAAGGCAGGGGCGCATCACCAAGTGCGGCCGTTTCCCAAAGCGCCGTCCGCCTGCTCATATCGATGGAGCCGAATGCATCCGCCTTCGCCAACCGCTCGACCGTGGCGGGGCGGATGCCAGCGCGACGCCACAGGTCTTCCGGTGTGCGATAGCCATTACCGCGCGCGGCCTCCAGCCATTCAGCATCGCCTTCCTTAAAGCCTTTGATCTGGCGAAGGCCCAGCCGAAGCGCGTAATATTCGCCGCTGAGCGCTGGCTCCAACGTGCAATCCCACGTCGAATAATTCACATCGACAGGCCGCACCTCAACGCCATGCTCCCGTGCATCCCGCACGATCTGGGCTGGCGCATAGAAGCCCAGCGGTTGGGCGTTCAACAGTGCGCAGGCGAATACATCCGGGTAATGCCGCTTCATCCAGGCCGACGCATAAACCAGCAATGCAAAGCTAGCTGCATGGCTTTCCGGAAAACCATATTCGCCGAAGCCTTCAATCATCGAGAAACAGCGTTCGGCAAAGGCTTCGTCATAGCCATTGGCCTTCATGCCGGCATGGAACCTGTCGCGGAAGCTTTGGATTGTGCCCATATGGCGGAAAGTCGCCATGGCGCGACGCAGGCCATCTGCCTCACCCGGCGTGAACCCAGCGGCAACGACAGCGATCTTCATCGCTTGCTCCTGGAATAACGGCACACCAAGCGTGCGCCCCAGCACCTCTTTCAGCGCGGGGGAGGCGTATTCCACTGGTTCTTCCTTATTCCGACGCCGGATATAGGGATGCACCATATCTCCCTGGATAGGGCCGGGCCGAACAATCGCGACCTCAATCACCAAATCATAGAACGTGCGAGGGCGCATGCGCGGCAGGAACGCCATCTGCGCCCGGCTTTCCACCTGAAACACGCCGAGACTATCTGCCTGGCAAAGCATTTCGTATGTGGCGGGGTCTTCGCGCGGTGTTGTCGCCAGGTCAAAACGCTTGCCATAGTGCTGCTGGATCATCCCATAGCCCTTGCGGAGCGCGCTCAACATGCCGAGCGCCAGGATATCGATCTTCAGGATGCCCAGCGCATCCAAGTCGTCCTTATCCCACTCAACGACGGTGCGATCATCCATCGCCGCGTTCTCTATGGGAACAAGTTCATCCAGTCGGCCCTGGGTGATAACGAAGCCACCAACATGCTGGGACAGATGGCGGGGAAAGCCGATCAGCTGATTGGCAATGGCAAGGGTGAGACGAAGCCGCCGGTCGTTCGGGTCCAGGCCTATCTCCCGCGCTTGCTCTAAATCCACACCTTCAGATGACCAGCCCCAGGTCTGTGAAGCGAGTGCCGAGACCGTATCAGCAGACAGCCCCATGGCCTTACCGACCTCCCGCACCGCACTCCGCCCCCGGTAGTGAATGACAGTCGCTGCCAGGCCGGCACGCTCCCGGCCATAACGCTTGTAGATGTATTGGATAACTTCTTCGCGCCGCTCATGCTCGAAATCAATGTCGATATCGGGCGGCTCGCCACGTTCCGCAGAGATGAAGCGCTCAAACAACAAGTCCGCTTCCGTTGGGTTCACGGAGGTGATGCCAAGGCAGTAGCAGACGGTTGAATTCGCTGCCGATCCGCGGCCTTGGCAGAGAATCCCAAGGCGCCGCGCCTCCAGGACAATGTCATATACGGTCAAGAAATAGGGCGCATAATTGAGTTGGTCGGTGAGCTTGAGTTCATGCTCAATTCCGGCGCGTACCTTTTCCGGAACGCCGCCTGGAAACCGCTGCTTGGCACCGCGCCACGTTTCCTGCCGCAAGTACTCCTGGGGGCTCATGCCGGGCGGCACTGGCTCATCCGGGTATTCGTAGCGGAGTTCATCCAGGCTAAAGCGGCATCGGTCAGCTACTTCCAAGGTGCGGTGAACGGCGTGTTCGTGGCCTTCAAATAGGCGCAGCATTTGGGCGGCAGACTTCAGATGCCGCTCACCGTTGATTTGATGATTACGGCCAAGCTCGTCCACCGTGCAGGTCAGCCGGATGCAGGAGAGGATGTCTGCCAGCACCCGGCGTTCAGGCGTATGCATCAACACATCGCCGGTGGCGACCAGTGGCGCGCCGGTTTTAATCGCCAATTCAGCCAGGTCGGAGAGACGCGCCTTATCATCACCGCCAAGGGCGCGGGATGCCGCGAGATAGACACGGTCGCCTAATGCAGCGCGCCAGTCCGCCAGATTGCGGGCGAAATCTGCGTCTAACACGCGCGGTGCCAGCACGAGCAAGATCAGGCCATCGCCGTAATCCAACACATCGGCTGGATAGAGTTCGCATTCCCCTTTAGGTGCCCTGCGTCGGCCTGTGGTGATGAGCCGGGCGAGGCGGCCATAAGCGGCGCGATCTTCTGGATATGCCAGCAGGCTCTGCCCGTCTGCCAGGTCCAAGCGAGCGCCAATAATGCCCCTGAGATCGGCGCGCTTGGCCCCCATATGCGCTCGAACGACGCCAGCAAGGCTATTTCGGTCCGCAACGGCGACGGCAGCATGGCCAAGTTCTGCAGCGCGACGGGCGATTTCTTCCGGCAGGCTGGCACCCTCGCGGAAACTGAATGCGGTTAGGGCTTGGAGTTCGATATAGGGGGGAGTTTCTTTTTGCAGACCTCCCGTAGAAATTTCCAGCATCACGCAAAGAACCCATGCAGGAACCAGCGGTCATCCTGCCGGTATAGCCACAACCGCTCACCGGCCTCATCCTCAATCCGCCAGTAATCCCGGTGCGAAGGCCAGTCTGCGTCCCGTTCGCGCCATTCGGGGGTGATGCGTT
>JBDQJI010000123.1:0-10336 GCA_040263875.1 Alphaproteobacteria bacterium | reverse complement strand
GCCGCGCCCAAACAACGCCCGACGGCGTTGGCCGGAAATCCCGGCGAATGGCCGGTCTGGGGGCGGGACAAGGCAGGCACCAGATTTTCGCCGCTCGAACAGATCACGCCTGCCAATGTCAGTAAGCTCAAACCCGCCTGGGAATATGACACCGGCTACGACCCGATGAGCGACGCGGCGCCCAGCCCGCTGCAGGCGACACCGCTGATGGTCGATGACAGATTGTTCCTGTGCACGCAGACGAATGTCGTGGTGGCGCTCGATCCCGACACCGGCAAGGAGTTGTGGCGCTATGATCCCAGAGTGGACCCGGCCAGTGGGACTGCGGTGCGCACCTGTCGCGGCGTTGCCTATTACGAGAGTGCGGTCGCAAAGGTCGGCGAAGCCTGCGCGCGCCGGATCATCACGGGAACCTTCAATGCTCAGCTGATCGCACTGGATAGCAGAACCGGCGCGCCTTGTGCCGGGTTCGGCAATGGCGGCATTGTCGATCTCAAGGAAGGCATGGGCGAAGTCCTCCCCGGCTTCTATTACACCAGTTCGGCTCCCACCATCGTACGCGGCACCGTCGTTCTGGGCGGTTGGGTCATGGATAATGTCAGCGCTGATGAGCCTTCGGGCGTCATTCGCGGTTTCGACGCCGAGAACGGCAAGCTGCGCTGGGCCTGGGACGCTGGCAATCCGGCCAACAGCAAGGGCGCACCAGCAGGCAAATGGTACACCCGCTCGACCCCCAACAGCTGGGCGCCGATGAGCGGGGATGAGGAACTGGGCATGGTCTATGTTCCAACCGGAAACCCCGCGCCCGATTACTTCGGTGGTTTGCGTTCGCCCGCCAGCGAAAAATTCGGCAGCTCGGTGATCGCGCTTGATGCGCAAACCGGCGCGCTGCGCTGGAACTTCCAGACCGCGCATCATGATTTATGGGATTATGACGTCGCTTCCCAGCCGACCCTGTTCGACTTCCCTGGCAAGTCAGGCCCGGTCCCGGCGCTGGCCCAGCCGACCAAGCGGGGTGAACTGTTCGTGCTTGACCGGAGAACCGGCAAGCCGCTGACCAAAGTCACCGAAAAAGCAGTGCCGCAACGCGGCAAGGCACCGGAAGAACGGCTCTCCCCGACCCAGCCCTTCTCCACCGGCATGCCCAGCTTTGCGGGCGATGTGCTGGCCGAGAAGGACATGTGGGGCATCACACCGATCGATCAGCTCTATTGCCGGATCTGGTTTCGCAAACTGCGCTATGACGGCCCAGCCACACCGCCAGGCCTCGATGAAGCCATCATCTATCCGAGTATTGGTGGCGGGATGAACTGGGGCGGCGTCGCCTACGATCCCGAGCGTCGGATCATGATTGTCAATTCGCTTTATTACGCCAGCCTTGTCAAACTGATCCCGCGCGCAGAAGCGGACCGCCAGATCGCCGCTTCGGCGAAAGCCGGCACCAGCCACGATATTGCGCTTGCCGCCGCCCCGTTGCCGATGAGCGGCACACCCTATGGGGCCAAGGTGCGGGGTTTCACCTCGCCGCTGGGCACGCTTTGCCATGCCCCGCCCTATGGCAAGATTTCCGCGATCGACATGGATACGCAGAAACTGCTGTGGGATCGGCCCGTGGGCACGACCCGCGACAGCGGACCACTGGGTCTTGAGGTCAGCCTGCCGATCCGCATGGGCATGCCCGGCTTTGGCGGCTCCATGATGACCCGCAGCGGCCTGATCTTCTTCGGTGCCCAGAAGGAACGGACTTTCCGTGCCTTCGATACCGCGACCGGCAAGGTGCTGTGGTCGGACCGCATGCCTGCATCCGGCAATGCCAACCCGATGACCTATGTCGGGCCGAAAACCGGACGGCAGTTCGTCGTGATTGCCGCCAGCGGGCATGTCACCTCGCAATCGATGCCGCTAGGGCGGACATTCAGAGCTTATTCTTTACCGGAGGAGAAATAATAATGCCAACTTTAGACGTGAGCCCGTTTAGCCCGCCTGAACTCATGGCGAAGGCACGCAGCGATGACGAACGCGAATGGGTCCCCGCCGCCATGGAAGGTGTGTGGATGCGGCCGTTGCTGTTCGATACGGTCTCAGGGGCATGGGTCAACGTAACCCGCCTGGAGCGCGAAGGCTTTATCAGCCGTCATGCTCACCCCTGCCAGGTACACGCCTATGTCCTATCGGGTCAGTGGCATTATGCGGAGCGGGACTGGATTGCGAAAGCGGGCGACTATCTTATGGAACCGCCTGGCGATATTCATACACTGATCGGCATGGAGGGTGGTTCCGAAACCCTATTCTGGATTGGCGGAACCCTGGTGCAACTGGACGAACAGGGCAACACCACTGGCTATGCAGATGTGTTCACGCGCATCGAACAAGCCGCGGATCATTTTGAAAAGGTCGGCCTTGGTAGAGATTACGTGCGCCGCTTTATCCGTTAGAGCGGTTTCCACACATTCTGAATCGACTTGGATTCCCTTTGCGGGTTCGTTGTGATTCAGACTTCCTGCTGGGGGCAGGAGGCCGGCATGGATGGCGCGAAGGCTTTCAGCGGATCTTTACGTTAGGGTTGTCCCAGCGGTTGATTCTAGCATGAGTTGCCACGCCGCCGCGGCTCGCTTCGGGGTTAGCGTGTCGAGTGCGATCCGCTGGCCAAAACGTGCGCTGAAGCATGGCCATGCCTTCGCAAAGCCGCGCGGAGGAGACCGGCATTCAGGCAAGATCGAAGCGCACGGCAACTTCATCCCGGAGCTGATTGCCGAATGACGTGACCCCCTGATTTTCCTCCAGTCTCGATTAGAGTCCGCCCCTGGTGGAGGGACTGACGAGATGAAGAGAACGAGTTTTTCAGAAAAGCAGATCATCGCCGTTCTGAAGGAGGCCGAGGCGGGCGCGAAGACCGCCGACCTGGCCCGCAGTCACGGGCGGTGCGCCAAGGGCGAGCGGCTGCGCATGGGCTTCCCGCATGGCCACTGCAAGACCACCACACTGGTCGCGGGACTACGCATGACCGGCAGGGTTGCGCCGATGGTGCTCGACCGTCCGATCAACGGCGACTGGTCCGAAGCCTATGTGGCGCAGGTGCTCATCCCAGACTGCGACCCGGCGACGTGGTGATCATGAACAATCTGTCGAGCCACAAGCGCGCCTCGGTGCGCGAGAGGATCGAGGCGGCCACCGCCACCCTGCGCTTCCTTCCGCCCTAAAGCCCAGACTTCAATCCCATCGAAAAGGCGTTCTCACGGCTCAAGGCCATGCTCCGCAAGGCAGGAGAGCGCACCGTTCGCGGCATATGGGACCTCATCGGCAGGCTCGTCGATATCTTCCAGCCAGACGAGTGCGCCAATTACTTCAGCTCATGCGGATATAATCCAGCATGATCGGAAAGCGCTCTAAATTCAAGGCTAATCAAGGGACATCCCTGGTCGGTATCACTGAGTGATCCCTAATAGGGGTGGTCCGGTGCCTTATTCCGCCACGGCCGCTTCACGCATGATGAAGCCTTCGTAGCCTTTGGTCTTCACTTCTTCCACCTTAGCGCGATAGGCGGGGTTGCCACCATTGTAGACCAGCAGCTTGTGGCCGCGTTTGGCCCCCTCGCCAAATTCGCCCCAGAACCAACTGTTTGTCGCCGTTGTCAGGAGTGTCTGATTGGCGACATCATTTACGTGGTCTGTCCATTCATCTGCGGCCTCTTGCTCGGCTTCAATACGCAAAACATTACTTCGTTTTATGTGTTCGAAAAGGTCAGAGACCCAACGGACCTGGGCCTCTGCACAGCGCGGGATATTGCAGTTTGTAGCGCCGTTATGAGCCCCAACTAACATAAAGAAATTAGGAAAATCAGGAACCTGCAGGCCTAGGTAAGTATAAGGCCCATTAATCCACGCCTCCTTCATTGTTTTTCCGCCGACCCCTCTAATGTCCATTTTTTTGATTCCGCCTATGATCGCATCAAAACCTGTAGCGTAAATTATGACATCTAGATCATATTTTGCATTTTGAGTTTCTATCCCATTGTAGGTCATGCGCTGAATGGGATCTTTCAGGTTATTTACAAGTTGCACATTATCCTGATTATAAACTTCATAATAATTTGTTTCCATAGGCACCCTCTTTAGACCAAAGCCGTGATCTTTAGGAATGAGTGCCTCGGCTATATTGGGATCTTTTACTCTCTCGCGTATTTTTTTAGACACAAAATCTGTTATGTATTTATTTGATGCAGGGTTAGTGAATATATCTTTATATGATCCAACCCATATCCCGAATCCTGATTGATTGTAAAGCTCCTCAAAGAGCGCTTCTCTTTGATCTTGGCTAGTTCCTTCAGCAGTTTCATACTTAAAATCATGCAGAAATCCACCGTTTGTTTTCTCGCACTGGGCAAATATTTTTTCATAGTTATTTTTAATTTCATCCATCCTCGACTTACTTATCTCTTTATTACAAAGGGGGGCGCACCAATTTGGATTCCTTTGAAAAACGAAGAGCTCTCCAGCCGTTTTGGCAACCTCTTGGATCACCTGCACTCCTGTAGAACCGGTGCCAATCACGCCAATGCGCTTTCCAGTAAAATTAGCATTCTGCCCGCCATAGCCATTACGCTCATGCGGCCAGTAATAGGTGTGGTAGGTTTCTCCGCGGAACAGATCCATGCCAGGATATTCCGGCATGTTGGGATGCGAAAGCGCCCCCACGCAACTCAGCAGGAAGCGCGATTTGAATACTTCGGCATTGTCGAGTTCGATCGTCCAGCTGTTTTCCTGATTGTCAAAAACTGCTTTCATTACCTGCGTATTGAAGGTGATGTCCTTGCGCACATCCATCCTGTCAGCCGCCTTGCTGAAAAACTCGTTCAGTTCGGGCTGAGTGGCGAATTCCGTCTTCCAGTCCCATTCCGCGAGCAGATCGGGCAAAAAGGAATAGGCATAGGTATAGGATTCCGAATCAAGCTTGCAGCCTGGATAGCGGTTCATCGTCCAGGTGCCGCCGACATCGCCATTCTTCTCGAACGCGTGGACGCGATAGCCAATCTTGCGCAGCTGGTAGAGCGTGTACATGCCGGTAATCCCAGCGCCGATGATCATAACGTCATAATCCAGGGCCATCTTGTTGGTCACGATCAACTCCTATGCTTAGTTCATTTTGATGTGCGGTATAGGCATCGAATTGATGCACATTAAGATCAACTTGCATATAGCAAATTGGTCAGAATTTATAAACGAAATTTATTCGGTTTCATATGACCCAGTCCCGCTCGACAAAAAGATATTCCTTCCCAGAAAACAGGAATGAGCGCGTCAGATCGACGAAATTGCGTTCATCTGCGGCCGCTTGCGTGCGGGCATCTTCCATTTCCGCACCGCCCCGGGCCAGCGCCCTATCCCACCAGGCTTCCGCATGGCCCATGTAGCTGCCCTCCGCCATGTCCAGCCCTGCGGCGATGCGTCCAGTCAGTTCTGAAGTGCGGCGGTGGACCTGCTGATAACAGACCATGCCACGCGCAGGCGCATGGCTGCGCACCAGCGGGCCGTGGCGGGTCAGCCAGTAATCCCTTGCCGCTGCCTCCCCCAGTTCCGGCAGGGGCATCAGCGGGAATACCAGCTTGACGATACTGGTCCGCCGCCTGGCGACAACCCGCGCAGGCCCGGTGCTTACCTGCGGATATTCATTGGCCAGCCAGCATTCGGACTCCCCCGAAGCAACCAGCCCGGCCAGCGCATCTTTTAACTCGCTGATGGCCTCTTGCCCGTCAGCACTCTCCAGAAGCGACTGAAGCGCGCCAGCGGTAGGCCACCAGAGGTCCAGCATGGCCGCAAACGGGCTCGACGGGCTGCTCCGCAATTGCGCGGCCGCACGATCCGCTTCCGCAAGCGATGCATCGGCGTGGAACTGAACATGGCGGCAAATTCCCAGCCGGGCCTGCATGCCCGCGACGACAGGTCCGACGCGATCGAGCAGTCCGGCCTGAAATGCTTCAGCCTCCAGCCCATCCGCACGCTTCAGAAGGCAAACCAGCCGGATCATTTAGAGGATCTCTTCAAGCGGCGGCAGGCTGTCACGGTCAGGATCGATCTCGTTGCCCTTGAACCACACGCGGTCGCGCAACGAGGATTTATCGCCGTAATCAAGCAACAGCCGATAAGCATCAGGTGACAAAGGCTTGCGCCCGTCTTCGCCCAGGATGACGCGGTCTATAGCCGCGCCGATTGTGCAGATCGCTGCATTCAGGGCATCGATATCGTCCTGCACCGTCGCCCGGGTCTGCTCAAGCGAGGCTTGCAAATCAGCCGCCTGACCTTCGTCCACCAGCCCGGCCAGGCCTTCGGCCAGTTCGCGCATCAGGCGGTAGGAACCGGCCTCGAAACGCACCGCGTTTTTCCATTGCTCCTGCATCATGGCGAGATGGCCCACGACCAGCCTCACCTGTTCCTGAGCCAGCTTCTCGTCATCGGGAATGGTCGGAGCGATCACTTCCTGAACGGACTTGATCAGATTGCGGAAGCGCACATCAAGGCTGGGCAGCATCAGATTTCCTCCCGGATCATCTGGCAAATCTGGTTGATGAACACCGCGCCCGCGGAACCGAGCCAGGTCATCACGTTTTCCTGGTGATTGGTGTGGCCTTCAGCCACACGCATGGCCTGGCCAAGATCCATCACCGCGCATTTGTAGGCATTGAGAATTTCGTACCAGCGCAGCTTCACAGGATCGATCACATTACCGGAGAGCCGCTGATATCGCCCAAGGAAATCCTCGCGCGTGAGGAAGCCTGAGACCAGAAAGCGGCCATCTTCATCCAGATATCCGAACAGTCGCTGGATCGTCCAGGCGATGTCTTCGTGATAATCACCCAGATGCCCCAACTCCCAGTCGAGCACAGCGGTAAACTTGCCACTCGGTTCCTCGAACATGAAATTGCCGATGCGCAGGTCGCCATGCACTATCCCTACCCTGTCGCACACCGGCACATGTTCGCGCAGCCAGCGTTCGCACATGGTGACGATCGGCAACGGTTCGACAATCGCGTTCCAGTAGAGGCCAGACCAGAAATTCAGTTCCCACAGCGCAGCATCTGTCGTGCCAGCGCGAGGCTTCGCGAATAGGGAGAGGTCCTTTTGCGACCAGTCCAGTCCGTGAGTCTTGACGAAAGCATCCACAAACTGCGGCGCCAGCCGTTCCGATAATTCACCAAACCGGGTGCCCATGCCTGATACGCCCTTGGCCCCGCTGGTCGTCGGCTCTGTCACCCCGTGGACGAACTCAATAATGGAGCCTGCCTGATCAAGAAACTCTGCATCGGTATCCACATGGCGGATCGGTGCAACCGGCAGGGCGCCGATCATGGCGTTCTGCAATTGCGCCTCGCGGCCGCGGCAACTCTGAGAAATGCCCTCTGGCGGATCCATGCGCAAGACTAGCCGTTCACCTTCTGGCTTTTCGGCATGAACCAGGTTGAAGATGAACTGTTCTTTCGATGCCCCGCCCGACATGCGGCGAACATTGGATATCACCGCATCGCGATACCCCAGATGGTTGAAATAACGGCCCAGCATCGCGGCGATTTCAGCACTGGTGCGAGCGCGATATGGCCCCTTGCGGCGATATTCCAGCGTACGGTCAAGCACCCATTGCTGGCGCGGGTCCATCGCCGTGCGATCCCACGGATCGGCCTGAACAGGCATGTCCAAAGCTGCAAACTCCTCTCTCAAATTTGATTCCCTTTCGGGTATCGTAAAGCTTATGCAAGGGTGCCGAGCGAAAATCCAGTTCGCCGCGATCAATCATGATTAAAGGGCGCACAAAAAAAGGGCGGGTCCGAAGACCCGCCCTTGCGTTGTCGCTAAGCCGTCAGCTTACCTGAACGAAAAGCCGAACGTCACACCATAGGTGGCCGGCATACCCGCAAAGCGAGCGGCCGAGTCCGCCGAAGAAATAACGTTGGTCCAGTAGTAGGTGTTGAAGATGTTCTTGCCCCAGGCCATCACCTTCCACGCACCGTCCGGAGCTTCATAACCCAGACGGGCGTCAACCGTGGTCCAGCCCTTCAGGGCGAACGGGTTGGTCACGCCATCGGGCAGGAAGCAGACAGGATCGTCACTGCTGTCAAGCTGGCAGCCAGACAGATAATCGAGGCGGCGGGCGCCGGGCTGCGAATCCGACTTTGTCCGGGCGCTGACAGTGACACCGAAGAAAGGCGCCCCACCATTTTCCAGCTCATAGCGATAGTCAAGGTTTACGCTACCCGACCATTCCGGCGTGAAGGGCAGGTCGTCTCCAGCAAAGTCGTCAGCCACACCCAGCACGTTGTAGTTATAGGGCGCAGCCGGGCTCTCCTTGATCTTGGAGTTAAGGTAGGTGACGGAGCCGCTGAGAGTCAGGCCTTCCGCCGCGCGCACGGTGATATCCGCTTCGGCACCGTAGATGCGCGACTTCGGAATGTTCACCAGCGTTTCCAGCCCGCCGAAGATCGGATCGAGCAAGCGGCCACGGATCTGCTTATCCTTGTAGTCCATATAGAAAGCCGCGGCGTTAAGCTGCACGGCTCGATCCGCCAGCGACGCCTTGAAGCCGCCCTCGAAAGCCGTGACCGATTCCTGCGTCACCGGTGCGAGAGCGACGGCATTTGCAGCAGCGAGGCTTGGGAACGAGCCTGCCTTGTAGCCACGCGAGACGTTGGCATAAACCAGCACGTCCGGATTGACCTTGTAATCTAGGCCGACACGCCAGGAGACATTGTCTTCTGCCAGATTGCCGCGGAAAACTTCTCCAGGCACGAAAGCATCGTTCAGCGTGTAGTTCTGGTCTGGCGTGATCGGCGTGAACGGCAGATCAAGGGGTGTGCCGCCTGCATCTGTCGGTACGCCATTTTCATTGTAGTAGTCGCTCGTGACACCGTTCAGCAACGCACCAAGGTAGTTGAAGAACTTGTTCACGTTGCCGTTTTCGGTCGTGTACGAAATGAGCGCGTTCTTGTTCTTAGAATCCGTGTAACGCGCCGCGGCCTTCAGCGTCAGCTCTTCCGTGATGTCGAATTCCAGATTGCCGAACACGGCCCAGTTTTCGATTTTCTGCTTGTTCGTAACACCCGAATAGTTGATGTTGAACAGGCTGTTGTCATGGCTGGTGTTGTCGAAATAGCGCAGACCCTGATCTTCAAAGGTCGTGCTCTTTTCGTAATTTCCACCCAGAAGCCAGCGAATCTGCGAAGTCGGATCATTGGACAAACGCAGTTCCTGGTTGAACGTCTTGATGTAGCCATCGTTCTTTTCAAGGTCATAGGTGACATAGGCCATGCCATCACCATCGACACCCTGATTCTGCTTGAAGTGAGCGTAGGAGGTCTGCGAGGTCAGCGTCATGCCGCCGCCCAGCTCGATGTCCGCACGCATCGCCCCTTGCCACATGCGGCGGTTGGCAAACGGGTCAAGATTGGTCTGGCCCCAGGCGCTGGGATCGTCACCGAAACCAAAAGGTATAGCGGCTTCCGGCGCAATCGTGGCCGGATCGGCAACGAGCGCCGTCCAGTCAGCAATCCGTGGATTTCCGCCCGACCAGAGCGCGTTGGCGTTGCGATAGAAATCATGCCGCACTTCGCGATCCGCACTCCAGTTCTGGACGCGAATACCGACCAGCTGCTGCGCCTGCGGCTGCGACTTGTCACGCCAGGCGTTGAGGTTGAAGTTCAGCGATACATTATCGCTTACATCGACATCGAGCAGCATGCGCCCGGCGATGTAGGACTGAGCACCGTTTTTGTCATCGCGCGTCGCGCTGTACTGCCAGTCATCGCCATTAAGGCCGGTCACGGCAATACGGCCACGCACAGTGTCCGACAGCGGGCCGGAAATGAAGGCGTTGCCTTCGATCGTGTTGAAACGACCGTAAGAGATATCACCGCCAACTTCGAGCGTATCGGTCGGCTTGGCGGCGATGTAGTTGATCGCGCCGCCAGTGGAGTTCTGACCAAACAGGGTTCCCTGCGGGCCCTTCAGTGCTTCGATCCGCTCGAGGTCGAACGCCGAATGCGACGCAAGCGCCGGGAAGCTGAGCGGGATCTGGTCAATATAAACGCTGACCGCCGGATAAACGCCCAGCGAGCTTTCGTTAAAGCCAACACCGCGCAGCGTCAGAATCGGCGTTCCGGTGTTCGACGGGGCGAAGGCGAGGCCGGGAACGACCGACGCGACGTCGGAAAGCGATGTCAGCTTGCGCTCTTTCAGCGCCTCGCCGGAAATACGCATGGCAATATCCTTCACCATGTCCGCCTCACCAAGGGGCATAACGTCATCCAATACTGCCTGGGTCATGCGCTCGAACGCTTCGTGCCACACTGCCT
>JBDQJI010000122.1:0-10806 GCA_040263875.1 Alphaproteobacteria bacterium | reverse complement strand
GTCTTTGACGGCACGGCTGCCCGACGTCTTCGGACTGTTGGATTTTGCTCTCATCTTCGTTCCTTCGTCACTGCGATGAGACCAAAATCCTCCTCTAAATTATACCCTCAATCTGTCTCATAGGACCTGACGCCGGACAATTACTTGGCGAGCGGAACACATTGTCTTCATAACGCCCGCCGATCTCCAAGCTTGGGTAGAACCTGAAGGAGCCGACGCGGATGCCCAGCGGATCAAGTTCTGGCCGTGGCCGGGTCCGCACAGATTGGCCCGTGAATTCCCGGCGATCCCATTGAAACGGGTCCGCCGATTGCCCCACAGCAGCCAAAGGCATCCCAAGCGCCGCACTTATCAAACCGATAGAGAGTAAGCGCCAGACCATCACCCGCCCCCAGGTGCAGCAGGTATGGGTGCGGTCAACTGCGTCACGCGCCAAGGCTGTTGGCGATATGCGGTGCCATCACCTGCAAGTGCCGCCAATTGGCGGAGAGCGGGATCTGGCAATCCAGCCGCCGCCGCCCAACGATGCAAGTCATAGCCCCCCGCACCCTCGCTTTGTGCGAATGTCGCCGCCTGCATGACCAGTGCGCTGTCTGTAACGCCTGCCCGCACTAGCGCATAAAGCGCCGCCGGTGCCTCAACGGCAGGACGGCGAGATGTGGCGACGATACAGGCGAATGCAGCGCGTCGGTTCTCTGCCGTTTCGAGTTGCCCCATCTGTCTAACCAATGTCTGTGTTGGGTCTTGGGGCTGGCGGGCAGCCTCGAGAAAAGGCACCTGACTGCTGAGATCAAGCTCACCTCCCGGTGCCGTCGGCGACAGGTCAACAACAGCGCCGGACACACTAAACGCCGAAGCAGGAAAGCTGCCTGCGAGCAGCCCGAACAAGAGCGTCACAGCGCCGGATATATGGAAGAGTTTCCGCATTGCGAGCAAGTATACTCCGCGCCCCGGGGAATCTGTTAACTGGTTAATCTGCTAGCTGGCAAACTTTCTCGATATAGGCGACCAGCTGAGCCGCACTCTCATCAGGCGTGTCCGCATCCGTATCGACGGTGCATTCAGGCGCTTCCGGCGCTTCATAGGGTGCGGAAATCCCCGTGAACTCAGGAATCTCACCGGCCCGCGCCTTCTTGTAGAGCCCTTTAGGATCACGCGTTTCGCAGACGCTTAAATCCGCTTTGATATAAACCTCATGGAAGCTATCACCCGCTGCCAGCCGCGCCCGATCTCTGTCTGACTGGTATGGGGAGATGAAAGAGGCCAGCACGATTGTGCCAGAATCCGCGAACAGTGAAGCGACCTCACCAACCCGCCGAATATTCTCCGCCCGGTCTTCAGGGGAAAAACCCAGATTGGCGTTCAGGCCTGTACGCACATTATCCCCGTCCAGCACATAAACGTTGAAGCCCTTCAAAAAGAGCTGGCGTTCAGTTTCACGGGCAATTGTAGACTTGCCGGATCCAGACAATCCCGTCAGCCAATAAACGCCGCCCCGATGGCCGTTACGACGCCAACGGGCCGAACGATCGATTTCACTCTCACTGGCCGTAATGTTGGTGGAGCGCACGGTGATGGCTTCCCGCTGATCGGGGTAGCCTTCCATGGAAATGACGCCGCCGCCGACAATGCGGAAATTGCGGCTGATGACGAAACGCCCCGTTTCCGGATTCGCCCTGGCTTCATCCAACGCCAACATTGAGCGCGTGCGGAGAACGATTTCTGCGACTTCGTTGCGGTTCACAGCAACAGCACCGCCGCCTGCCAGACTTTCTGTATCGATCACCCGTTCAATCGCCTGGACGCGCGCCTCTGCGTCCATGGAATTAATACGCAGCTTTACGGCATCACCCACTTTCAGCGGTTGATCATCCAGCCAAAAGACGCGCCCCCGGAAAACATTGGTTAGAACAGGCGCTTCTTCAATGTGGCTCGCCAGCTCACCGCGCTCAACAAATATCTGGCGGTCCAGCGTGACGCCAATGGCCTCGCCAACCTTGGCTTCGAGTTTCTCAGGCGCGCTCCAGGTCTCAATGCTCTCGACCCGTGCGGTTTTGCCGGATGGGGAGAACAGCAGCGTATCGCCTTGGCGCAATTGGCCAGCAGCGATGGTGCCAGCAATGATCCGCCGTTCATCAAACTTATAGACATCCTGCACTGGCAGGCGGAGTGGCATGAATGCAGGCGGGCGGCGCGGCGTGAACGTATCCAGCGCCTCCAGCACGGTCGGGCCGTTATGCCAGGCCATTTTGTCGGACTTTGCAGCAATATTCTCACCCTCACGGGCAGAAATCGGAATGATCACCTGGGGGTCAGCGCCAAGCTCTTGCAGATATGCGCGAACATCCCGCGCGATTTCGGAAAACCGCTGTTGATCATAATCCACCAGATCCATCTTCGTGACGACAACTGCGACCTGCTCCACGCCCAACAAGCGCAGCAGGTATGCGTGGCGGCGGGTTTGCTCTTTCAAGCCTTCGCTGGCGTCGACCATCAGCAATGCGGCTTCAGCGTCTGCCGCACCAGTGACCATGTTTTTGAGGAATTCCACATGGCCCGGCGCATCAATCACCACATAGGGGCGCGCCGCCGTATCGAAACGGATGCGGGAAACGTCAATCGTCACACCCTGGTCCCGTTCCGCCTGGAAGCTATCCAGCAAAAACGCCCATTCAAGCGCTTGGCCGCGCTTGGCGGAAATCGCCTTCAAGCGCTCCAGCTTTTCCGCTGAAAGCGCGCCGGTTTCATGTAGCAGGCGACCCACAAGTGTGGATTTTCCGTGATCCACATGGCCAACAATGACCAGCTTAACGGGATCAGTTTGCGGCTCTGGTGCCGTCATAACATCGCTTCCCATCACATATACCCATCGCGGCGGAGGCGTTCGAAGCTATCTTCGGCTTCATGGTCCATGGCGCGGCCTGCACGTTCAGATGTGTTGGTCGTCTCTAATTCATGAATGATCGCATCCAGCGTGTCAGCATTGCTGGGAACGGGCGATGTAATGTCCTGATCACCCAGCGAGCGATAGCGCATGCCGTCCTAGGCGAAATACAGGTCCACTAGCGGAATGCCTTCACGGCGGACATAGCGCCAGATATCCAGCTCCGTCCAACCCAGGATCGGATGGATACGCACATGGGTTCCTGGCGGGAAATCTGTGTTGAACTGGTTCCAGAACTCTGGCGGTTGATTGCGGAAATCCCATTCCGCCGCCTCGCCGCGTGGGCTGAACACCCGCTCCTTGGCCCGCACCGCTTCCTCATCCCGCCGAATGCCAGCGATAACGCCGGTATAGCCGTATTCTTCCAGCAGAGACTTCAGGCCAGCCGTCTTCCTCGCGGCGGACCGGGCGGCGGGCGGCAATGTCGGGTCCATATCCTCCACCGGCGGGCAATCGCCTGTGATCAGCCGGAGGTTCCATTCGTCCGTATAGCGGTCCCGGAAATCGTACATTTCCTTGAACTTCTTGCCCGTATCAACATGAACGACCGGGAACGGTACGTGGCCATAAAACGCCTTCTTGGCAAGCCAAACCATGACGTTTGAATCTTTGCCCAGCGACCATAGCATTGCCAGGTCGTCAAACCGGTTATAAGCCTCCCGCAGAATAAAAATGCTGGTGGCTTCGAGTTCGTCCAACTCATTCATGTAATCGCATCCTGCGGACAATCTTGGGCGGCGCGCAAAGCCGCCCACAAAGCGCGGGGCATAGCGGATGCCATGACCTGTCGCAATACATACAATTTAATGCATTCCGATTAATGCAAAATATATGTCCGGCATTCTACATAACTCTTAGTCAAAGACTGTCGGAGTTTTACGGGTATGCAGATCGGCTCACCCGGCTCGATGTCCCTGATCGAAGGCGGGGGCCATTCTATATCCCGCTCCAAGATCGCCGAAGATAGCAAGGCAGACCCCAAGGGCGAATCCCAGGGCGTGCTGCCTGAAGCGCGTTCGGCCCCAACTGACATTATCGGCAATGTTGAATCGACCAGCGATGGCCGCCTTGGCGTCATTGTATCCGCGACTGTTGTTGGCCGTGCGCCCCCAACTGGCCTCATCCTGCAGGTCCAAGTTAAGCCGACCGATGGGCGCGGTGCCGAAACCGGCGATGATGTCGCAGACCGAGTGCGCCAGGGCCTATCGCCCCAAGATGGCCCCGGCCTAGCGTTTGGCGTTCGCCAGCAGGAAGAAATGGCGCCGGCTGAACGGGCCGAAGTGCAGGAAATGCAAAGCCGGGATGCATCAGTCCGCCGGGAAGAACAAGCCCATGCCGCCGCTGCCGGGTCCATGGCTGGTGCCATCCAATACGAATATGCGACCGGTCCCGATGGCCGACGCTATGTGGTCAACGGCTCGGTTTCGATCGAAGGCGAGTCTCTTTCTGGCGATCCGAAGGAAATGGAGCGTAAAGGCAAGCGTATGGCCGCAGCGGCAATGTCTGCACAAGCGCCCTCCTCCGCCGATTACGCCGCCGCAGCCCATGGCTATCGCGCAGCCGGTGAGGCCCGCCAGATGACCGCCGCCAATGATGCGGAAGCACGCCAGCATAACCAGGTGCCTGGGTTCAACCTGGCTGTTTAGCCAGATAAGCTGCCAAAGCTTCAATCTCCGCCGCAGACATCCGTAGGCCAAGCTTGCTACGCCGCCAGCAGATATCCTCCGCCGTCCGCGCCCATTCATGCTCCCTAAGCCAATCAACTTCGCGCGCGGTTAGCGTGGCACCGAAGACTTGCCCCATCGCTTCCAACGTCATCGCCCCGTCCAACATACCGAAGGCGTCTAGGCCATACGCGCGGATCAGGCGGGTTGCCCAGGGTTCGTCCAGGAACGGATGAGATTCGTGGAGCCGCTCAATCAACTTCGGCAGCTCGAACGCCGGGAATTCACCGCCAGGCAAAGGTGCCTCGGCAGTCCATGCAGGCCCCATGGTTTTGAAGAATGGCTGCAGCTTCATCAGCGCGGATTCCGCCAAGCGCCGATAGGTCGTGATCTTGCCGCCGAATACGGAGAGCAAAGGTGCGGCACCGTTGGCATCGCTGACCTCCAACACATAATCCCGTGTGGCGGAGGAGGCTGAGCTGGCGCCGTCGTCATAGAGTGGGCGCACACCGGAATAGGTCCACACGATATCGTCTGCAGTGATCGGATCAGCGAAATAGCGGTTTGCAGCCTCTAACAGATAGTCCCGCTCCTCCGGCGTGCACATAGCCTGATCCTTTGGACCATCGTGATCCGAATCGGTCGTACCGATGAGCGTGAACCCTCCTTCATAAGGAATGGCGAAGATGATCCTGTCGTCCGGCTGTTGCAGGAAGTAGCACTTGTCGTGAGCAAACATCTGGCGGACGACAATATGGCTGCCTCGAACCAGCCGAACCGCCGCTGCACTATTTGCGCCCAGCCGCGCATTCAGTACGTCCGCCACCCAAGGCCCGGCGGCATTCACCAGCCCGCGTGCGCATACGACAGAGCCGCCTGATATCTCCGCCTGCCAAAGGCCGTCAACCCGCGCGGCGCGGTTGAGCTTGGTGCGCGGGCAGATATCTGCGCCGTTATTGGTGGCGTCACGGGCATTTAGAATGACCAAGCGGGCGTCATCGACCCAACCGTCAGAATATTCATATGCCTTCGTGAATTCAGGCTTGAGCGGCACACCTGTTGGATCAGCGCCTAATTTCAAAGTACGGGTGCCGGGCAAGCTGCCCTTGCCGCCAAGCCTGTCGTACACAAACAAGCCGAGCCGCAGCAGCCATCCAGCCCGGCGCTGGCCAGGGCCGATGGGCAGAACAAACCGCATCGGCCAGGCGATATGCGGCATGGCCTTCAGCAGCACAGCGCGTTCCTGCAAAGCTTCGCGGACCAGGCGGAATTTGAAATGCTCTAAGTACCGAAGCCCGCCATGAATAAGCTTGGTGGACGCTGAAGACGTGGCGGCCCCCAAATCCTCCATTTCCAAGAGCTTCACAGAAAGTCCACGCCCCGCCGCATCGCGCGCGATTCCGCAGCCATTGATGCCGCCGCCAACGATCAGCAGGTCATAGGGATGCTTCGCCGACCCAAGGTCTACGGACTCAGTCTTTCGAGCCTCGCGAGGCGCTGGGTCTGCAGGCAAAACGCACTCCAATGTTTTCAATCTATAAAGTCGAACGGTATATAACGGCCAGAAGGCCTGCCCGCACCCCCGCTTTGAGGAAACATACCCCCGTGAGCCAACTTGCGTTGACCGTTAAATGCCGCTCGACCCGTGGAATCGTCGCTGCGATCTCCCAATACCTGGCCGATGCTGGCTGTAACCTAACCGACAGCGCCCAGTTTGATGATCAAGAAGCCGGCGACTTTTTCATGCGCTTAAGCTTCATCAGCGAAACCGGCGCAAGCATTGATCGCCTCACCACCGGCTTTCAAGACATCGCGGCCCAATTTGGGATGGAGTTCCAGTTCTATGACGAATCCAAGCGGATGAAGGTGATCTTGATGGTCTCTCGCTTTGGCCATTGTCTGAATGACCTATTGTATCGCTGGTCCATTGGCGCGCTCCGGGTGGATATTGTTGGCGTGATTTCCAATCACCCGGATTTCAGAGAAATCACAGAAGGCCACGGCCTGCCCTATCACCACATCCCCGTGAATAAAGACACCAAAGCCGCCGCTGAAGCCGAGCAGATGCGCATTGTCGAAGAAACCGGTGCTGAATTGGTCGTGCTCGCGCGTTATATGCAGATTTTATCGGACGGCATGTGCCAGAAAATGTCTGGCCGGATCATCAATATCCACCATTCCTTCCTGCCGAGCTTTAAGGGCGCTCACCCCTACCGCCAAGCTTATCAGCGCGGTGTCAAACTGATCGGCGCGACGTCACACTACGTGACGGCGGACCTCGATGAAGGCCCGATCATTGAACAGGATACGGTGCGGATCACCCACGCCCAGAGCGAGAGGGACTATGTTGCGTTGGGCCGGGACGTCGAAAGCCAAGTGTTAGCCCGGGCAATCCATGCCCACATCCATCATCGGGTGTTTATCAATGGCGGCAAGACGGTAGTTTTCCCCGCGAGTCCTGGCAGCTTTGCGGAATAACCACCGTTACAACTTTGTCAGGCCAATGCCACGCAGGCATTTCCGCCACTGCAAATATGTGATTAATAGGGTGTTAATACGGCGGTAGGGCATTTTCCCGCCAAGATTTTCTTCAAGGAGCTTAGTGGTATGCGTGCGATGGTGCTGACGGAACATGGTGGCTTGGACAAATTGGTGATGGACGCCAATTATCCAGATCCAAAACCCGGCGAAGGTCAGGTCGTGATTAAAGTTGGCGCTTGCTCGCTAAACTATCATGACGTCTTCACTGTACGGGGCATGCCGGGCATTAAAGTGCCGGTTCCTGTGATTATTGGCCTGGATGTCGCTGGTGAAGTGGCAGAGCTAGGGCCGGGCGTATCAGGCTGGTCCGTTGGCGACCGGGTACTGATCAACCCGATTGACCAAAAACGTGGCTTGACCGGCGAAATGTTTAACGGCGGCTTGGCGGAATACTTCCTCGCGTCTGAAGAACAGCTTATCCGCATGCCAGATGGCGTCTCATTCGCCCAGGCAGCGGCACTGCCAGTGGCTTACGGAACAGCGCATCGCATGATGTTCACCAATGGCGGCATCAAAGCGGGCGACAAAGTGATGGTGCTCGGTGCATCTGGCGGCGTCGGCACATGCTGCGTGATTTTGGCGAAAATGGCGGGCTGCGAAGTGGTCGTTGGCGCGTCGAGTGAAGAAAAGATCGGCCGTCTTAAGGAACTGGGCGCCGATTGGGGCATTAATTACATTGAGAAGGCGTTCGAGAAGGAGCTTTTTGCTAAATATGGCAAGCCCCATCGTCGCTCGTTCGATGGCGGTGTTGACGTAATGGTGAACTTCACCGGCGGCGATACCTGGGTTCCGAGCTTGAAAGCCTTGCAGCGAGGCGGCAAATTGCTGACTTGCGGTGCGACTGCCGGTTACGATCCGAAAACGGATATCCGGTATATCTGGACTTTTGAACTGAAACTGCTGGGGTCTAATTCTTGGACCGTGGAAGACCTGGAAAGCCTGATGGCGATGATCCAGGACGGGCGGATGGATCCGCCCATTGATCGCATCTATTCGCTGGACGAATCCGGTGAAGCGCTGCGGGTCATTGAAGATCGTGAGGTCTTCGGAAAGGTAATTGTCGCGCCATGACGTATCGCCGAGGGATTTTTGGAAGCATTGCAGCAGCTGCAATTTTGGCAGCAAGTGCCGCGCATGCTGCCCCTGATCCCGCCGACGCGACGATTGATCGGGCAGCGCTCACCTCTCCGCCAACAGCCCTGGCACCAACATCAGAACCACCATCAGCGCTCCGGCCAACGCCTTCCCGTTTAGACGCGGTTCCTGGCGCAGCCCCTGGGGCAGCCCCTGGGGCAGGCGGTGCTGTGGTCACAATTCCTTTGCTGGCACCGCCGGTCCTCACGGGAATTGCTGGCAGGGTGCGCGAGGCCGTTGAAACCAGCGCCCCACAGGCCTTAGATAACTCAGGCGAGCCCGTGGCTGTCGCGGTCCGCCGGTTTTACGCGACGCGCGCATACCAGCCAGTATGGGTGAATAGCCGGGAGCCGCTGCCACGGGCTTCTTCCCTTGTTCGTGCGGTCCTGAACTCCACACAAGATGGGCTTGAGCCAGCCAATTACATCACGCCGGCCATTCAAGCGCTGTTCCTAGCCAAGGATGAGGTTGGCTTGGCGAAGCTGGAAGCAGCGTTGACCTGGGCCTTCGTCGAATTGGCGAGTGATCTGGCGTCTGGCCGCACAGTGCCGAGCGAAGTTGACCCCGAAACGTTCGTTCACCCCCACGACATTGACCCCGCACAGGTTTTGACGGACGTCGCTATTGCCCATGACATCCAGCCAGTCCTGAAAAAGCTGGCACCGCAGACGGACGCCTACCGCAACCTGAAAATGGCGCTGGCGCGATATCGGGAAATCAAGCGGCTCGGTGGCTGGACTGAATTCTCCAACGGCAAAATTCTGCGCCCTGGTATGCGCGGCCCAAGGATTACGGAGCTACGCAGTATCCTGGCGGAGCGCGGCGAAGATATTGACGCCGAGAGCAATCATTATGATCTAACGCTGGTCGGTGCCGTTAAAGACTTCCAACGCCGCCATGGCCTCACGCCAGACGGCGCTTTTGGCCCCAATTCCCGCCTAGCGCTCAATCAATCTGTCGATGAGCGGATTGAGCAGATCATGATCAATATGGAACGGCTGCGCTGGATGCCGGATCATCTGGGTGAGCGCTATGCGTTCGTCAATCTAGCGAATTTCCGGCTCGAAATCGTATTCGGTAAGGAAGTTGTCTACGAAACTCGGGTCGTTGTCGGGTCAGATGCCGACCGAACACCTGTTTTCAGCGATCGTATGACCTATCTGGTCATCAATCCGTACTGGAACATCCCACCGAGTATCGCAAAAAAGGAAATGCTGCCGCAGCTCCGCGCTGATCCTTATTCATTGGCACGCAAGGGCATTCGTGTATTCGCAAGCTGGGCTGCTACGGCACCTGAACTTGATCCTGGTGAAGTGGATTGGCATGCCGTCAATCCAAACCGCTTCCCGTATAAGCTCCGCCAAGACGCAGGCGGTCGGAATGCGCTTGGCCGGGTCAAGTTCATGTTCCCGAACAAATTTAATATCTACCTGCACGACACGCCGTCGAAGTCTCTGTTCAACCGCACCGTTCGCACGTTTAGCCATGGCTGCATTCGCGTCGAGGACCCGTTCCGGTTGGCGAAGCTGCTGCTGTCCGATGATCCGCGATGGACCGAGGCCCACTTTAATCAGGCAATTGCGGACGGCAAGCGCCGCTCTGTCAGCCTGCCGCGCGCCGTCAATGTCCACCTGACATATCTGACCGCATGGGTAGACCGGAAAGGCGTCATCCAATTCCGGGATGATGTTTACAAGCGAGACGCCAGCCTGATTACAGCGATTGATGCATCTCGTAGGCGCCCGGCAGCGCAAGCCGTGGCGACGTCCGGCTAAGCGCTAATCCGAGCGATATAAAACATCCCTTTTTAGCATGTCCTTCTGCCTGCAGCGCAGCACCCAGGCAATCCCTGGCGTTCGGCGCGCAGCGGCTTCCACTTCCTGCTGCCACCATGCCGGTGGCAGGACGGTGACATGGGCGTTCAAGCCGTTGCCGAGCACCTTCCGCGCCGGGTAGCAGGACGCAACCAAGTAGACGAATGACTTCGCCCGGCGGAACATCTGGTCCAGCGTCCAGGGAATATCTTCTTCAGGAATATGTTCCAGCACATCATTCGATATCACACCATCAAACAAGCCAGACGGTTCAGTGCAAAATGGTGCATATCCAGGGTCGAACAGACGAACTGAAACGCCATCACCCCAAGCTGGCAGCATGCCCCACGCTGGATCAGAAGCACGGCCCACAATTGGTTCATAGGCAGCGCCCTTGCCGGCGCCGTAGTCCAAAACCGTCTGGGCATTATGGGCTGTGATCAGTTCTGATATTTCAGCCGCGCGCTTTGGCAATTGAACGCCAGAGAACATGTCCGCAGGCTGAATGCCAGCACCTGCGTCGCCATCCACATGCATCTGGGCATGCAGGTCAAGCACAGTCTGATAGTGCGGGGTGAATTCCGGAGCGAAGTGCAACACCGCGGGCAGATTTGGTATCTGTCTGATGCACAACGTGAAACGGTGTCGCCATGTCGAACTATACGCATCTCACGCCCAGCGAGAGAGATCAGATCGCTGCCTTGAAGGG
>JBDQJI010000121.1:0-10909 GCA_040263875.1 Alphaproteobacteria bacterium | reverse complement strand
TTGCCATGGCCCTGAACTCAACGCCGCGAAAGTGCCTCGGATTCAAAACACCCATCGAGGCCATGCTCGCCGAGCTTGGAAATGACGTTCAAATCAGGTTTGCTTGATCGCGTTGCGCTTCGCGTCGGAATCCACCCAGGCGCTGAAACGAACGGCTTATTTGAGAATTGGAAAGCGTTCGCAGAGGGCGAAATCTACTGCAATATTGGCTGGGGCGGGTCACAGAAGTATTTTAATCAACCGAATTCTCCCATCCGCGAAGACCTTGTCTTTGGTCCAACGCCCGGTGGGGTGGCGGATGGCGCAGTTCAGCCAGCGCCTTACTTCAATTGGGGTTGGAACTACACTCTTGCCCGCCAAACAGCTGTCCCCGAACTAGCATATCTTTTCTGCTGTTATGCCGTTTCACCTGATGCTTCAGTGATGGCCATTCGTGAACCAGATGGGTTCTTCGATCCATTCCTCGACAACCACTATGATGATCCAGCAATTATCCGCGCTTATGGGCGACCGTTCCTAGATGTCCATCGCAGCAGCATGGCAAATTGCATTCCAGACTTTTACGTCTCCGGGCACGGTTTCTACATTGATGTTCTGCGCGAAAACCTGCAGCGCGCTCTTCGTGGCAGCATGTCTGCTAAAGCAGCACTTGATGTCGCGGCATTGGAATGGCGACAGATCACACTGCAGTCCGACAATGCTGACCTACCGCAACAGTGGGCGGGACTCCTTGCGAAGTACCCAGCCGCTGTCCGCCAACTTGGTCGTTAGTACCAAATGCTTTTCAAGAGCTGCCTAGGCCGATACCGTGTTGGCTACAGCCAAACACTTGAAAGCGCATTCCCATGTCCAAAACCGTCGCCCGCACACTCGTTGAGAGCCTAGAGGCACATGACGTTGATCAAGTTTATTGCGTCCCTGGCGAAAGCTATATCGGCCTGACTTCCACCATGGTCGAACGCAATTCCATGCGGGTTGTCGTTTGCCGCCATGAAGCAGGCGCTGCCTTTATGGCAGCCGCTGATGGACGCCTCCGTGATCGGGCTGGCGTCGTAATGGTCTCCCGCGGACCTGGCTTAGCGAACGGCCTTGTTGCCGTCCATTCTGCCTACCACGATGCGACGCCGATGGTGATGATCGTCGGCCAAGTCGAGCGGAAGGACTTTGGTCGCCTAGCTCTGCAGGAGCAGAACTATTCAGTGCTGCTCGGCGACATCACAAAGCAAGTGATTGAAGTGAATGAGCCAGAGATGGCAGCAGAAGCCATGGCCCGCGCCTTCCATTTGGCTGAAAGCGGCACCCCTGGCCCCGTAGCGGTCGTGCTGCCTGAGGACATTTTCGATGACACGACGGACGTACCGGTTGATGCGCCCCGTCCTCATGTAGCTGCGGCCCCGCGCCGCCAGGACGTCGATCGTCTGATGGAGATGATCAACAAAGCTGAACGTCCGCTGGTCCTCGTTGGTGGCGGATTGATGGCGGATGCTGTGCGTGATCCAGCCGTGTTCAACGATCTCAACAAACTTGCTGAAACATGGGTCCTTCCGATCAGCCCAACCCATCGTCGCCCGCAACTCTTTGATGCGAACCATCCAAACTATGGCGGCTACATGGGCATTCGGGTCCCACCTGCGCTTATGGATGAAATGAAGCGCGCGGACCTGATGATCGCTCTTGGCGAGCGGATGACGGATACTGTCAGCCAATCCTACAGCTTCCCAACCGCACCCGAGCCGCAATTGCCGCTGGTCCATGTTTGGCCTGATCCAAATGAGGTTGGTCGGGTTTGGCGGCCTGATCTTGGCATTCCAGCAAGTCCGCACGAGACCATCAAATGCCTGCTGGAACGTGGCGCACCTTCTGATTCCGCCCGCCGCCAGGGTTGGGTTGATGGTCTGCACAAAATCCATCGGGGCTTGCTCGCGAAAGAATGGGAACCGACGAGCGATGGCGTGAACTTTGCCGCCATTGTCTGCGAGGTCGATAAGCACCTGGCCGATGATGCCACGGTCACTTCCGACGCTGGCAATTTCGGCAGCTTCCTGCACCGCTATATCGGCTTCAAACAGAGCCAAGTGTTCTTATCATCTGTCGTAGGTGCCATGGGCTCTGGCATGCCAATGGCCGTTGCAGCAGCGATGCGACGCCCCGGCAAACAGGTGGTCGCCTTTATGGGCGATGGCGGCGCATTGATGATGGGCAATGAAATCGCGACCGCTATGCAATATGGTGCCGCACCGATCATCATTATTTCTGATAATGCAATGTATGGCACCATCGGCATGCATTCCTACGTCCGCTACCCCGAACGACCGATCATGGATGGTACGCGCCTAACCAACCCAGACTTCGCTGCATGGGCACGTACATTCGGTGCTGAAGGCATCACCATTAGCGATGAGTCCGAAGTCGCGGACGGGATTGCCGCTGCATTTGCCGTCCAGACCAAGCCAGTTGTCGTCCATTGCAAGACGTCCGCCATTCAGATGAGCGCATGGCGGCGCTACGAACGGGCGGACACCCTGCCCTAATATTCAGCTACCTAAGCGCATACACGATATTCAAAGAGGATAGATGACATGGCCCATACGGATGCATGGCTGGCCCTGCATACAGAAGAAACGCTGGAGCCGGATCTCAAGATTTGTGATCCGCATCACCATCTCTGGCATATGCATCCGGGCCGGTTTGTTGAGCCTGATTATCTGCTGCCGGAAATTGTGCGCGACGTAACATCTGGCCACAATATCGTCTCGACTGTCTTTATCGAATGCGGCTCCATGTACCGGGCGGATGGGCCGGAACACATGAAATGCATTGGCGAGACCGAATTCGTGAACGGCATCGCTGCCATGAGTGCAACCGGCAAGTATGGCGATTGCCGTATCTCCGCCGGGATTATCGGCACCGCGCCTCTACAGGAAGGCGACAAGATTGCCGGTGAAGTACTGGACGCCCAATTGCTCGCCGGCAATGGTCGGTTCCGCGGCATTCGCTGCGGCGCTACACACGATGCAAGCCCGGATGTGCCTAACGCCCGCACCAACCCGCCGCCCAACCTCTATGGCGACGCTGGATTCCGGGCGGGTTTCAAGCATCTGGCCTCCAGGAACCTTACGTTCGAAGGCTGGTGCTATCACCCACAAATCCCTTATCTGACGGACTTGGCCAAAGTCTTTCCTGACACCACCATTATACTCGACCATTTTGGTGGTCCGCTTGGCCTCGGACCATATGCCGGTAAAGAAGATGAGGTTTTTGAGGCTTGGCGGAAAAGTGTTACGGCGCTCGCCGAATGTCCAAATGTTATGGCGAAGCTTGGCGGCCTCGTTATGGAAGTGAACGGCCATCATTGGGAAGATCTCCCCAAGCCGCCAACCAGTCAGGAACTGATGGAGCGCACCCGTCGCTATTTCGAGACCACCATCAGCCTATTCGGCGTCGAGCGCTGCATGTTCGAGAGCAATTTCCCAGTCGATATGATCGCTGGGACGTACAATACCTGCTGGAACGCATTCAAGCGCCTGACGGCAGACTATTCAGACGCTGAAAAAGCAGCGCTCTACCACGACACCGCGACCCGCGTGTACCGGATTTAGGCAGGCTTATCGCCCTTTACCGTTACCCGGTAGCCAGACCGCACTTCAGGAAAATAATCCCACATCGCGTGGTGCTGGACGGATCGATTGTCCCAGAAGGCGACCGAATTTTCCTGCCACTTAAAGCGCACCTGAAATTGCGGGAGCTTGATGTGATCGCATAGCAATTTCAGGATTGTGTCACTTTCCTTCTGCGCCAGCTGCGGAATTCGCGTCGTGAAAGTTTCATTCACGTAAAGCGACTTCCGGCCAGATACAGGATGCGTGCGGACGACCGGGTGCTCGGATTCAGGATACGTTTTTCCGCTATCGTCAATACCTTGGTGCTTGTAACGGCCGCGATATACCTGCTCCCCCGCGTGGATCGCCGTAAGCGGCTCCAGGAAGGCTTTCAGCGTATCAGACAGCGCGTCATAAGCTGCACCAGCACTTGCAAACAAAGTGTCGCCGCCACCGCCTTCGGGGATTGTGTTCAAGTGCAGGATGGACCCCATTGGCGGCTCTGCGATGCAGGAGACATCACTGTGCCAACTATCGCCCGCAACATGGTTTGAATTCTCATCCGCATGAATGACCAAAATCTCAGGATGGCCTTCAGGCCCCGGTGAGCCTGGATGCACATCGAGCTGACCAAACAGCGCGCCAAATGCCTTGTGCTGCTCCAGCGTCATGTGCTGATCACGAAAGAAGATCACCTCATGACGCATGAGCGCATCATGGATTTCCTGGAATTGCTGATTGCCCAAGTCACCACTCAACTTGACGCCCGAGATCATTGCGCCAATCCGCGGCGTTACAGGCTCGACAGTAATGGTTTGATAATCTGACATCTGGGCGCTCTCCATCTGCAATTGTATGGGCATGATCGCTCATGCGGCCAATCAGGTCCAGCGGGCCATATCTTGCGTATCTTTGGCAGTCAGTAGTGTCGTCGTAAACACATCCGTATCTGTACAAAGGTCATAGCGTCGGCTGAGCTTTCGGCGGACCTCGGCCTCCTCAGGGTTCTCCGGTATTTTGGAGCGTTCCCACATCGCCAAATTCGGTCGGCGGGTTAGCAATAGGCATTTTACCTCCCCCTCCAAACCACCTTGGTGACGCCACATGCCAATGATCTGGCTGTCATAGGCGCTCTCAAAGCCGGGCCACGCGCCTGCACATAGCTCAAGAAACTCATCGAGGTTGGTTTCTGGCAATGTGAAGGACCGGAACGCGAAATTGCCCTGGCGGATTGGTGGCTCAGCCGTTAATGGGCGAAGCGTTGGGGTCATAACGGTCGTGTGTGTTTCCCGCAGCCTTGGGAGTTGATCACCAAGTACGTGCTCAGCACCAATGGCACCTGGGAGGTCATTCCAGCGAGTTATCACAGTTACAAGATCGCGCGGTCGCCCGATCTGGCTGCGCCATGCGCCATAAATAGTTCCCCCAGCGGCAGTCACTGCCTTGCAGCCTGCGTCATCCACGGCCGCGGCCACGGCCTCCCAGCCAACGGGTTGGGCACGAAAGCTGTGCAGGGCGTAGATCCCGTAATCGTTGGGCATGGCAGCAGTCCTCAAATAGTGTTGCTCAGGTCGCAGGCGGAACGACTGTCCATACTGTCCCGCTCCCTTGTCCGACCGCGGCGTTGAACACGATCTCGACCCGTTCGCCGGCAAACCCGTTCCTGGCAGCGTCGCCAGGGTTAGCAATCACCTCACCATCCCGTAACACTAAGGCTCCGCCAACACGAATAGTCAGCCTTTCCCGCTCCATCGCCTCAAGCGACGTGCCTGCCGCCGCCAAGATGCGCCCGGCGCTAGACTGATCTGCCGCAAAGAGCTGACCAGTCGCCAGAACACGTCGCAACAACAATGAACGTGATATAGATCGGGCGATATTGCGCGCCGCTGCATCAGTTTCAGCGCCAACAACCTGGCACTCAACCAAACGCCCGTCTTTTCGCGCATCGGCCAAAAGCGCCTGCGCCATTTTATGCAATAGGTCCGTCAGTGCGGCTTGAAAAGCGCCCAAATCATCCTTGGAAACAGCCGCTTCAGCTCCTGTCGCAAAAACCAGCAAACTGTCATTGGTAGAGGTCGTCTCATCCACGGAAATGCTGTTGTAGGTCGTCACGACTGCTGCATCCAACGCAGTTTGCAGGTCCGCCCGTGAAATCTTTGCATCGGTGAATACAGCGTTGATTGTCGTCGCCATATTCGGTGCCAGCATGCTGGTACCTTTGGCCAAGCCATAAAGCGTGGCCGTTCCATTGCTGGTTCTGACCTTTACAACGGCAGCCTTTGGCCAACGATCTGTCGTCATGATCGCTCTGGCAGCAGCGTGCCAGTTATCGTCGCCGCGCTGATCCACCAATGCGTCTATCGCATCCAGCATTGCCTGCGGCGGTACTTTCTGCCCAATGCGGCCTGTTGAGCAGATGTAGATATTCTCAGGCTTTGCACCCAGACGCGCTGCTGCGCGTGCAGCAGCGTCCTTCACGATCCGATGACCCGCCTGCCCTGTGTAGCAATTCGCATTCCCAGCATTAATGAGCAGCGCTGCCGGTGCATCCTCATTCGCTAACCGTTGCCGCGTCCAGAGAACAGGTGTGGCAGCGGCGCTGTTTTGGGTCAGCACGCCCGCAGCGACTGTCCCGGGCGCAAATGATGCCATCAGGATATCATCCCGGCCTTCATAGCCGATGGCTGTTGGAACCGTCGCCAGCGATACACCAGCAAGCGGCGGCATGGGCGGTAATGGCGGGCCGGTATCATTCATTCTGGGAGACCTTCCATCGCATATTTAAGGCCACGCGCGGCGACGTCTGGCGCGATTAAGCCGACGTCAGCCGCGTCAGACGACGCAGCATTTCCTGCCAATCCACGTGCCCTCACCCCATCTAGAATGGCCGCGAACCGATAAAATGCATGCGCCATATGTGCCGCCGTTAGCCCTGATGCGCGCCCAGCAGCTTTGCAGTACACTGAATTGAATTCATTGAATGACGGAATGCCCAACGCGGACCGGTCCAGGCTCTCCAACCCATAGAACTGCTCAGGCGTCGTGCCATATAAAATGGCGCAGTAGGCCAAGTCGCCAAGCGGGTGACCCAGCGTCGAGATTTCCCAATCAAACACAGCGACGATCCGCGGTTCCGTTGGATGGAACATGACATTACCCATGCGGTAATCGCCATGGGCAATCCGGGTTTCGTTATCTTCCGGCATGTTCTCTTGCAGCCATTCGCCAAGCTTATCCATTGCTGGAATGGCCTGCGTACCCGTTTCAGCGAAATTCCTAGACCAACGGCGGAATTGGCGTTGGTACCAGTCACCCGGCCTGCCAAAGTCTTCTAGGCCGATGGCGGCATGGTCAACGGTGTGCAATCGCGCGAGCGTTTCCGCAACACTTCGATACATTTCCTGGCGATGTTCAGGTGTACAGCCCGGCAGGCTCGTATCCTTGAAAACACGTCCCGCCATCCGTTCCATCACATAGAACGGGGTTCCGACAATCGCGCGGTCTTCACAGAAATGATGCTGCTCGGCGACAGGAAACCCGGCACCATGCAACGCTCTCTGTACCCGATATTCCCGGTCGACCGCATGGGCAGACGGCAAAAGCTCGCCCGGTGGCTGCTTGCGCAGGACATATTCAGCCTCATCAAACGCCACTACATATGTCGGATTAGACTGGCCATAGGCGAACTGTGAAAGGCGCATTTCACCGTTAGTGTCAGGCAGGACGCCTTTCAGATATTCCTTCAGCCGCCCCTCATCGATTGCGTGTGCCGCACGGACAGACGTAACCGCCGTAGCTTCTAGCTCGGCGCTACTTTGGGTCTCGCTCATCAACTCTCTCCAGCAGGGTTGCGCGCATCAAAGTCCAGAAAGCTGGATGTCCGTGAGCGTTTAGTCGGATGCATCCAATATCTATCGATCTCGCTTTGGGGTAGCCCGCGCTCCGTCAGAGCTTCATCATCAAGGAAGAACCGGCCCGTCACATCCATTGCCGGCTGTGTCGTGATCCAGTGCGCGGCGTCTGCCATAATTCTTGGGTCACGGCAGCCTTCGTAAGTTTCAGGGTTGAAGACCTTAACGGCCATTGTCGCCACGGCATGGCGCGGCCAGAGACCGGTGGAGGCGATGCCAGCTTCACGGAATTCATCCGCCCAGCCCATCACCATCATCGACATGGCGTATTTGGAGATCGTACGGGGCAAGCGCTCACCGAACCAACGTGGGTCCAAATTTACAGGCGACGCAATGGTCAGAATATGCGGGTTTTCTGCCTCGCGCAGATACGGCAAGCACGCCTGAGTCATCAAAAACGTGCCGCGCGCGTTGATATCGAACAGAAGGTCAAACTGCTTGGGCGTCGTGTCTGGCGTTTTGCTGAACGTTTGAACGCTCGCATTATTCACCAGGATATCAATCCCGCCAAACCGCTCGACCGCTGCTTCTGCCGCTGCCTCAATTGCTTCTGGCAGGCGGAGGTCCATGCGGATAGGCAATGCGGAGCCGCCAGCCGCCTCACAATCAGCCGCGACCTCAGGCAATGTACCCGGTAATTTTGGGTGCGGCTCTACCGTTTTTGCAGCGAGAACGACATTAGCGCCATCTTCTGCTGCCCGTTTTGCAATCTCAGCGCCGATGCCACGACTGGCACCGGTAATGAATACAGTCTTCCCTTTAAGCGCGCCCATTATTCGCCCTTGAATTCCGGTTTCCGTTTCTCAACAAACGCCTGCACGCCCTCCTTAAAGTCATTTGTATAGGTGGACGCGACAAAATTCACCCGCTCCGCTTCAAGCTGCGTCGCCAAATCATTCTCAAACGACTGATCAATCAGCTCCTTCGTTCGCGCAAATGCCAGCGTTGGGCCGGACGCAAGCTTTTGGGCGAGCGCCATGCCCTTCTCACTGATTTCAGCAGCCGGAACGACATCGTTGATCAGGCCGAGATCATGGGCCTTCGCGGCGTCGAACCGGTTCGAGAGCAGCGCAATTTCCATCGCACGGCGACGGCCCACAAGGCGTGGCAGGAAGAATGTTGAGCCACCGTCTGGGCTGGTGCCAAGGTTGGCATATGCCAGCGTAAACATTGTGCCTTCAGCGGCGATGGCCAAATCCAAGTTCATTGCCAAGCTCATGCCCGCGCCAGCGACCGCCCCATGCAATTGGCCTACAACCGGTTTTGGCATCCGCACCAACGTGCGGACAGCGACATGGTAGGTATCGATCATGCGCCCAGCGTGAACAGCAATTCGGTCAATTTCCTTATGGAATGAAGCAATATCTCCGCCCGCCTGGAAGCCCTTACCTGCCCCCTTAACGAGTACAGCCCGAACACTCTCGTCGGCCTCCACCTGCCAGCAGATTTCGCAAAGCAGTTCAGACATTTCCATGGAGAGTGCGTTCAGCACCTCCGGGCGGTTCAGCGTTATGACCGCAACTGCGCCGTCCTTCTCCAAAAGCACTGGATCAGCCATGATATCACCTCGATTCAAAAACAGTGGTTCAAGGACGGTACTTGCCGCCCTGCCGCTTGCCAAGCGAGCATGACGCCGATGCCTGTGTCTGTGCCAAAGCGCATTGTTGCGCAGCCCTCCACGGAACTCACGCGTGCGACCGTCATGCAGGGGGTGTTTTTTGCATTGGCTGCGGGATTCGGCTTTAGTTTGTCATTCGCGCTGATTAAGGAACTCGGCAGCGACATGCCAACTCAGCAAGTGGTGTTCTTTCGTATGGCGATTGGGCTGATCCCTTTGGCACCGCTGCTCATGCGCGCACCCAAGGGGGTCCTGAAGACAGACCGGCCATTCCGTCACGTAGGCCGAATTGCTGCCGGGCTGACATCTATGAGTATGATTTATTGGGCAATCACACGCATGCCCTTGGCGGATGCCGCAGCGACCCAATTCACCATGCCCTTATTTCTAACCGTGCTTTCCGCCCCATTGCTAGGTGAATTGGTAGGCTGGCGACGGGCGACGGCTACACTTGTGGGGTTCGGCGGCGTGATCATCATGCTAAGCCCGTCGGGCGCTGGGTTCGGAAGTCTGGATATCGCCTACTTGGTGGCGTTGGGCGCAGCCTTTTTCTATGCACTGGCAGCAATTGCGATGCGTCAACTGGGCTCGACCGAACCAGCGCTTCGAACAACAGTATATTTCACAGCCGTCTCCGCCGTAGTTGCCGGGTTTGCCTGCTTCTTCGGGTGGAAAACGCCCACACCGCAAGAATGGATGCTGTTGATCGGAACCGGATTGATTGGCGGCGCAGCGCAGTATTGCTTGGTCGCAGCTTATACTAAGGCACCGGCAACCATCATCGCGCCCTTTGATTATATGCAACTGATCTGGACGGCGGCCTTGGGTTTCTTCATCTGGCGGGAAATGCCTGCAATCAATGCCTTTATCGGCGCAGTCATTGTTGCAGCCGCTGGTTTATACATTTTTCGTCGGGAAGCGATCCGGCGACGCACTTGAGTACATAAATAAAATGAGCGTTTTGTCAGCTTCTCGCATTGAAGGCTTAATCCTCGCCGTGCTAGGCGTTATTCGTCGTGGGCGGGCGATGGTGACATAATTATTGACTGAGGCGCATGCTTACTAAGCATTAAGCTTAGCGTTTCGTTAGGTATCGCCTTGCACCAGTCTGATTCGGGAGACCAGGATGTCCACGCAATCTGAGCGCTTTACAGAAGCTGCCGCGAAATTGGGCGGTGCCCTGGCAAATCTGGCAATCCCTTCCGCCAACGCACTGACACTTAATTCAACTTCAGCAGCGCCAGCGGGCAGTTCTGGTTTCACGAACATCGGCTTTAACTTTGTTGATGCCACCAAACTCAACGTCATTGGCGACAAAGTGGTCATCGACGCTGCGTCCATAGACGGTGATATTCAGGGCCTGCTGGCTGACTTACAGGCGCTAGGCCTGGAAGGCGGGTCGACCTGGGGCAATATAGTCAGCGGATTGATGCCCATTGCATCGCTCGAAGCCGCATCCGCCATTGAAAACCTCTACTTCGCGCGCGGTGCCCAATCCCGCACGAATGTCGGCAGCGTCGAGAATGAAGCCGACGCAGCACAACAAGCCGACCAGATCCGCGCCAGTGATGGGCTAGACGGCACAGGCATCACCATCGGCATCATGTCCGACAGCTATGATAATTTGGGTGGCGAAGCTGCAGATATAGCGTCCGGCGATCTTCCGAACGATGTCACCGTGCTGCTCGAGGAAAACGAAGCTGGCGAGGCGAACTGGTCCATCGAGCAGGAGGAAGACCCGATTCCACCGGGCGTCGAGATTGAGGGGGGCCAGGAAGTGC
>JBDQJI010000120.1:0-11009 GCA_040263875.1 Alphaproteobacteria bacterium | reverse complement strand
TCCATCATCGTCACAAGTCCGCGCGTTAGGCGGACCATTTCGTGCTGCAATCGGTCAGGGCGCTTGGCCTCAATCTTCTCCGGATCGAATAGAACAATCAGGTCAATATCGCTTGAATAATTCAATTCCTCCGCGCCAAGCTTTCCCATTCCAAGGACGATCAGTCCGCCATGACGCAGCAGGGTTTCACCGGTCGGGTCGTCTGTCAGAAATACATTGCGCTTGGCAGCGTCCGCCAAAAGCCACCCGAGGGCCGCATCAACTGACCTGCGCGCAAGTTCGGAAACGGCACCTGTCACCTGTTCTAAGGTCCAAATGCTAGCAAGATCAGCCAGGCCAATAATCAATGCGCCACCAAGCTTCGCCTGCCGAAGCGTTGCCATGGCGGCAGGCTGGCTGGATGCACTGGCCACGCTCTCCAATGTAGTGATGACCTCGGCGAATGCAGCGTCCGGCCCTATATTCAAGCAGTCTATGAAAGCCTGCGGCGCTTTCTCTGCCGCACGTGCCAAATAGGGCGAACCGTCAAACGCGCCCTCTAACAGCGCACGGCCTTTATCATCAGCAATTGCAGCGTTGAGCGCGTCCGCAGCTGGTGTTTCGGCCAGCGCAGCGAACGCTAGATTTGCCTGGGCCAAATCTGTTGGAAGTGGCAACGAAGTACCGTCGGATGGTATAAGGTTCAGGAACTGCATAATACGCAAGATACTACGATATTCCCTGGCTTTAGGGATATTGATTCGCAGTACACCGGAGTGAAAAACTAAGCCGTGTCTGATCGCCCGCTCACTAAAAGCTTACCTAGAGGACTGAAATGGCTGTTGCGCGGCAGTTTGGCCGCCGTGGCGGTGATGACGGTCGTCGCAGTCTTTTTTGCGGCTCGGTTAAGCCAAGGGCCAATCAACCTCACTTTTCTAGAGCCCCAGCTTTCAGCAGCGCTGTCCCAATCGACAGGCACACTCGAAGCCTCGGCACAGGGGTTTTCACTTCAGGCAAATAACGGAAAGCTTGGGGTTATTGCCTCTGGCTTAGAGGCGCGGACAGAGACGGGCGGCCTAGTTGCACGCGCGGATAGCGCCCAGGTGCGGCTGAGCATTCAGCAATTATTGCGCGGCGATGTGCAGGCGACACGTTTGACCATTACAGGTGCTGCCCTCATCGCGGTTCGTGACGGCAATGGCAAGCTAACGCTTCGTGCAATTGAGCAACTCAACAAACCTGATGAATCCTCTAGCGAAACTGCAGATGACGAAGCGGAGGATATTCTCGCCCTCGCCCGCACCTGGCTGAACTCAGATGCGGCAGGCGAAGGTCCACCCGATCTGGAAGTTATTGACGCTGTCGTCATCGCTCAAGATGGCGTCACGGGGGAAGAACTTTGGCGCGGACATTTGGATGCAGCCGCGACGCTGACCCCAGGGGTTATGCTGATGCGCGGCACGCTGGACTTCAATGACCTGGAGAAGGCCCTCCCGCTCAAGATCTCAGCCACGCTCGACCGGAAGGTAGGGGCTGCTGCTGATCTGACGGCAGAGAACGCTGATCTTGCTGTACTCGCGCGGGCCGTTCGCCTGTTCGGGGTAAAACTACCGCCCGTCGATGGAAAGTTCACCGGGACAGCGGAGATCAAGCTGGACCGAAATTTGAAGCCAGCCACCGCTACCATTAAATTCGAAGCCGATGGCTTGGAAGCTGCCATTGCGGGCGGTTCCCGGATAGCGCTTGACCATATCGCGGTGGACGCCAAAGCAGATGCGGTCGCACAACAGATCACAATCACTGGGCTTCGGCTTGGCAGCGTCCGCGCTGGCTTGATAGGCGCTGGTGTTTTTGAACCGGCCAGCGACCCCAACCGCCCAGGAGCGTTTGTCGCAAAAGGCCGAATTGATCATGCCGACTTAGGCTATTTGGCCAGCGTTCTAAAGATTTCAGATGCCGTAAAGGGAGTAGATGCCGACTTCAGGGCCGATTTTGACGCTGGCTTCAGCGATCTTGGCCTTGGAAAGATTGAGGCAAAACTTAGCGCTAAGATCGCGATTGATCGCCCGGATATTTTTCGCACAGCACTCGATGTCAGCCGCCTCAGCCTGTTCGCTTCTTATGATCCAATGACAGCCGAGCTCCAACTAAACGGTCTCGACATGATGTTCGATGACATCCCGGTAGCCGGTGAAGGAACTGCCACGCTTGGCTCGCAAACCGTGGAAGGCGCGGAAGGCTTAGAGGCGCTGACAGCAAACCTGCGTATCGGCAAATTCCCGAGTGAGACGCTGGCCAAAATCTGGCCCGTCACATTTTCAAAGGGCGGATGGGCATGGGTGAGCAAGTACCTATCCAATGGCGCTGTAGACGGAGCAGATATCAAGCTGAAGAAGGAGCCCGGTAAACAGCTAGACGCGACCGGCACCTTCCAAGGAAGTGGCCTGGACATTGTCTATTGGGACAAAATGCCGAAGGCGACGGGTGTCACTGGGATCGGACGTTTCGATGCGAACGGTCTCCATATCGATGTAACGCGCGGCACATCTGTTGGGCTAAAGGTCGAAAAAGTCGCCATCGACTTCATTGACCTTGGTGCCAAGAACGAGCGCATCAAGATTGATGGTCGTATAACCAGTGAAGCACCTGCCCTTTTGTCGCTATTGGACCGCCCTCCGCTCCGTTATGCGCAATGGTTGGGCGTCGCGCCGAATCAAACGAGTGGTTCGGTCAACGCACGCTTGAAACTGGCCTTCCCGCTGATTGATGCATTGAAGCTTGATGACATTAGCATCGACGCGCAAGGTACTGTGCGGAATGCTGTTTTACCGGGCGTCGTTAATGGCTGGGATTTATCTGCCAGCAAGCTGGATATTGGCATCGACAAATCGAAGCTAACGGTCTCTGGCACAGGCGACCTCTTAGATCAGCCCATCAATTTCGATGGATCTATCCAATTCGCAAAAGCGGAAGAGCAAGCGCGCTTCACGGGCGATTGGCGTCTGACACCGGATGTTCGCCGGTCACTTGGCCTTGGCAATACGGCTATTCGGCGGCGGCTAACCGGAACAACCCCTACCCGGTTTATCGTCAGCGCCAGAGCCGGCGAAACCTACGTTATGGATATTGATGCCGATCTCACCCAAGCAACACTCTTGGCCCAAGAAATCGGCTGGTTGAAGCCGAAAGGCGCGTCAGCGCGACTCCGCGCCCAGGCTACACTTGTGAAAGGCCGTCCAACACAGATCGATAATATCGCACTGAAAGCCCGTGATATGGATGCCACGGCTACGGTTCTTTTTGATCCTACAGGCAACCAAATTCAAAGTGTACAGGTCAATAAGCTGATTGGTGTCGGAAATGATGTTCGCCTGCAATATGCGGCAGCGGCAGAGGGCGACCAGATTCGCCTTAGCGGCAAACAGGTTGATCTTCGCCAGCTCTTTGATCTCGATCGGGGCAAGCCAGAAGCAGAAGCAAAAGCAGATGCAGCAGCAGATGCAACCCCAATGCGTCCCGTATTCGTGGACGTGGATGTGCAGCGTGTACGGGTCGCCAAGAAGTTCTGGCTCCAGGACATGCAGGGCCGAATGACATTGACCGACTCTTGGCCCACTGGCCTTGATGCCTCTGCACGATACGACGGTGGCAGCCTCGTTGCTGCGTCACTTGCAGATAGCGAAGGACGTATTCGTGTTGGTGCAAGCGATTTTGGGGCCCTTATGCGGGCCACTGGTGCCACGGCCGCGGCCGAAAAGGGAACTGCACAGATAATCGCAAGTAAGGCAGCATCTGGTGCGCTAAATATGGAGTTCAAGGCCAAGAAGTTCGCACTGCTTAAGTCCGAACTTGCAAAGATTTCTGGCGATGGAAAACCATCCCCCATGCTGCAAATGCTTGGTGAGGGTGATCGCGTAGAATTTCAGCGCATGGATATCCTGGGGCAATGGCGCGCTGGCGTTTTGAACATCTCCAAGAGCAGGGCATTCGGCAACGCACTTGGGTTAACGGCATCCGGGGTGGTGGATGTTGATGCTGAACAGATCAATCTCAAGGGTGCGGCCTCCCCTGCCTATGGCGTATCCCGCGCAATTGGGTCTATCCCGATATTAGGCGCATTGCTAACAGGGTCACGCAAGGAAGGCGTATTCGCTGCGAATTACCGCGTTACCGGATCACTCGATGACCCTAATTTTGAAATCAATGCGCTCTCCGCCCTGGCACCTGGTATTCTCCGTGAAATCTTTGATGCTGCACCGGTCAAACAATCAGGAGAAACGCCACAAGACTCTGATGATCGCAACGACCCATAAGCCAAATTGAGCCGCTTGGGTGCGCGGATCGGAACGCGTATGCTAATGGCTGATCATCGCCAGGAGACGCCGAATGCCCGATAGCGCCCTAACTAATTCCCGTATCGAAGCCCATTACCGTGAGCACACGCCAGGTTCGGCAAAGTTGGCCGAGCGCGCTGCCGCGTCTTTTCCGAGTGGGATCACCCATGACTCACGCTTCTTGGAGCCTTATGGGCTTTACATTGACCGGGCGAATGGCCCGCGAAAATGGGATGTTGATGGCAATGAATATGTTGACTATTTCGGCGGTCATGGCGCGCTGCTGCTAGGCCACAACAATCCAGTCGTCGCCAGCGCTGTCCAGGATGCCTATGCGAAAGGCACACATTTCGGGGCCAGCCATGCTCTGGAGATCGAATGGGCAGAAATTGTTCGCCAGATGGTCCCATGCGCGCAGAAGGTCCGTTTTACCTCCTCTGGCACTGAAGCGACCCTTATGGCTGTGCGCCTAGCGCGTGCGTATACAACCCGCCCAAAAATTCTCCGCTTTCGGACTCACTTCCATGGCTGGAATGACCATATGGCACCGGGGCAGGCCAACCACTTCGATGGAACAGCGACTGCAGGCGTCCTCACAGGCGTCGCCGATGGTGTTGTATTGGTTGACCCGAATGACCGGGACGGTGTTGCCGCAGCATTGGCCGGCGGCGACATTGCCGGCGTCATCCTAGAGCCAACAGGTGCCTCCACCTGTATGATTCCTGCAGCACCCGGGTTCTTAGAATATCTGCGTGAAGCGACCAGTGCCGCGGGCGCTCTCCTGATCTTTGATGAAGTCGTAACCGGGTTCAGAGTATCCCCCGGCGGCGCCCAGGCGGCGCTTGGGGTCACGCCAGACCTTGCAACATTCGCGAAGATTATTGCAGGCGGCTTGCCCGGCGGCGCCGTTGTCGGCAAGGCGGAAATTTTTGACCTGCTGGACTTTCAAAAAGCCCGTGCTGGCGGCTTCGAGAAGATCGGCCATCAAGGCACGTACAATGCCAACCCCTTAGCAGCCGCGGCTGGCATCGCCGCACTCACGATTATCGCCGAAACCGATGCCTGCGCAAAAGCAAACGCTTATGGCGATGCGATGCGCGATGGCTTGAACACAATCATCCGTGAGGCTGGCATCCCCTGGGCTGCATATGGCGAATATTCTGCCGTCCACGTCTTCACAGACCCGGAAGGTCGGGGCGACACCTCCCCCGACAATTTTGAGCCTATGGCGATGCCGTTTATGGAGCTTAAAGGCAACAATGCGGAAGCTGTGCGGAAACTCCGACTCGCAATGCTGGTCAATGGTGTGGATATGACTGGCTGGCCCGGTGGCACAATTTCTGCCACCCACGGCGATGTGGAATTGGCTGACACCCTAACAGCATTCCGAACTGCTCTCGGCATACTCCAGGAAGAAGGCGCGATCTAACGAATGGCAGGCAGTTCCGCGCGACAGTTTGATGTCGCAATCATAGGCGGCGGCATCGCTGGCGCTGGCCTCGCCTACTTCCTTGGGCAAGACCAACGCGTGGTGCTGCTGGAGCAGGAATCTGCGCTGGGGACACATACGACAGGGAGATCAGCCGCGCTGTATACACAGACATATGGCAATGCCGAAATCCGCGCCCTGACGGTTGCCTCAAAAGCATTCTTTGATGCACCGCCAGCTGGGTTTGCGTCATACCCACTGCTGACGCCAAGAGGCGTCTTGCTGATTGGCAGGACGGACCAGCGGGAGGCAGTCGAGCGCGAAGTGGCGGCAGCGCAAAAGCTCACACCGCACGCGAGGCTCGTATCAGGAAGTGAGGCCGTCGCCCTCTCCCCTGCCCTTAAGCCAGACTACATAGATGCCGCTTGCTACGAACCAGACGCAATGGACATTGACGTTGATGCCATGATGCAAGGCTATCTTGCAGGTGCGAGAAAAAATGGCGTTGAAGTATGGTTAGACGCTGCAGTACGCGACCTCGCCCAGCTCAATAGCGGTTGGCGGTTGGAGACAGCCAAAGGTCCAGTCGACGCTGGCATAATCGTCAATGCATCAGGTGCATGGGCCACCCCGATCGCTGCAATGGCCGGCGCTTTGGCGATCCAAGTTACACCAAAGCGGCGCACGGCCTTTCTGGTGGCTGCGCCCGAGATTTCCGGCTTTGCCAATTCTGCAGCAACAATCGACGTCGACGAGCAATTCTACTTCAAGCCGGATGCGGGATTGGCTCTGCTCTCCCCAGCCGATGAAACACCCGTTGAACCTCATGATGCGTTCGCGGAAGAAATTGATATCGCCATAGGTGCCGACCGCGTTCAAACAGCGGCAAGCATTCCGATCAACCAAATCAATCATAGCCGCGCGGGATTACGTTGCTTCACAGACGACAAAACACCTGTCGTCGGCTTTGATTATGATGCGCCAGGGTTCTTTTGGCTGTCAGGTCAAGGAGGCTATGGAATTCAGACGTCTCCTGCCATGAGCATGCTCGCTGCTGCACTGATCAATGGCCAAAAAGCACCAGGGCAATTGCAGGAACGGGGGGTCAATCTAACGGCACTCAGCCCAGCAAGGTTCAATCCCAATGAAACTGACTAAAAGCTTCAAGAGGTCGACGGTCTATCATCCGTTCACGCGCCCGGTCGTCATACCCGATGCCAATGCCAATGCCAATGCCAACAGTAATTTCTTCATCCGGTGCCAATGCGAAGCGCGGTGCAATAAGAGCTTAAAGTCCCTGGAGGTCGCCAATAACGCATGCACTCATAGCAACCGCACTCGACGCCAGAATGATATTATTCACGAAACAGCCATGGTCAAGCCACCGCTCCCGAGTGGCATTGCGATCAATCGTGCACAACAAACCGACAGGTCCTTCATAGAAACGCAACCCGCGGCCCCTAAGAGCACCATCATCAGTACGGGCCGCACGGACACCCGGCGCCCAAAGTGGCGTCGCCTTTGCGGCGCGACTTTCACCAGCCGCCGCGATATTCACAAGATCGGCGAGTGCATCTTCAGCAAATACCTGAACACGCCAAGGTTGATTGTTGCGAATGCTCAGCGCCAGACAGGCTTTCTTAAGAATGCTCTCGATCTGCACCCTTGTCGGACGGCGCGCGCTGAAGGACCGGACGGTCCTCCGCGTGGCTACGGCGTCCAAAACATGCATTATGCAACCTTTACCGTGAGTGCTGGGCGGCTTGTCGGGCCATAACCGGTAGGTATCGAAAATCATTTACATTGTGAAAGGTTATCGCGATGAGCGTCAAGGCAATATTATGGGACTTCGGCGGTGTCATAACAGCAAGCCCCTTTGAAGGGTTTGCCCGTTATGAGCAAGCAGAAAATCTGCCTGAAGGCTTCATTCGCAAGGTGAACACCATCAACCCGGACGCGAATGCCTGGGCTCGCTTTGAGAGAAGTGAGATTGACCGCGAGGGCTTCATTGCAGCCTTTGAGGAAGAGGCTAAAGCGTTGGGACAAACAGTATCAGGAGAAGCAGTATTGGCGGGCCTGATGGGCGCGCCGCGACCAATAATGGTGCGCGCGCTCGAACGCGTTAAGGTAACCTATCCCATCGCATGCCTCACGAACAATGTCGCACGGATGCAACGCCCCCCGCCACAAGAAGCCGAAATTGAGCGGATCATGGGCCTATTCAATCATGTAATCGAATCCAGCAAAATTGGCAGCCGAAAGCCTGAAAAACGCTTCTACGAATATGCGCTTGAAACGGTTGGTGTCGAAGCTGGCGAAGCCGTGTTCCTGGATGATCTCGGCGTAAACCTGAAATCCGCCCGCGAAATGGGCATGGCCACGATCAAAGTTGTTGAGCCTGAGAAAGCGCTTGAGGACCTCGGTCGGATCATCGACATGAACCTGATTTCTGATTAGTGCTCGCAGTCACAGCTTGACGAATGACCACGACAAGCCATTATCAAAATATTCCTATTCCTTTAGCTTCAGGACCCTTTCACCATGACAGATAGCGCCGCCATTACCTCAATCACCGCTGAAGATGAACAGCAAATTCTGGATGCGATTGATAAGTTTTTGGACCGTGATGTCCGGCCATATGTCATGGATATCGAGCATGCGGACGAGTATCCGACAGATATGGTCGAAGGCATGAAGGCGCTTGGCCTATTTGGCGCAATCATCCCACAAGAATATGGTGGTCTTGGTCTACCAACATCCACATATGCCCGTATCGTCGAACGCGTATCGGAAGTATGGATGTCCCTTTCCGGCATCTTTAATTCACACTTGATCATGTGTTCAGCCGTTATTCGCCACGGCACTGAAGACCAGAAGCGTGAATGGCTGCCAAAGCTGGCGACCGGCGAAATCCGTGGCGGCTTAGCGCTAACTGAGCCCAATTGCGGAACTGATCTGCAAGCTATCCGTATGACAGCCAAGCGCGATGGCGATGATTATATCGTCAACGGCACCAAAACTTGGATCTCCAACGGCATCCACGGCACCCTCTTCGCACTGCTCGTGAAGACAGACCCGAACGCCAGTCCCCGCCACGCTGGCACCAGCTTATTCCTGGCTGAAAAAGGGCCAGGCTTCACTGTGTCCCGCAAGCTGGAAAAGCTTGGCTACAAGGGCATTGATTCCGCTGAATTGCTGTTTGAAGATTTCCGCATTCCAGCAGACCGGCTGATCGGCCTTGAGGAAGGCAGAGGCCTTCGCCACGCCCTCGGCGGCCTGGAACTTGGTCGCATAAACGTGGCAGCGCGCGGCGTTGGTGTTGCATCAGCTGCGATGAAGGAGGCCGTTAAATATAGCCAGCAGCGGGAAACCTTTGGCAAGCCAATCTGCGAACATCAGTCCATTCAGATCAAGCTTGCCGATATGGCGACACAGGTCGAAGCCGCGCGTCACCTGACGATGGCAGCAGCTAAGGCGTTCGATAGCGGCGAACGCTGCGACATGGAGGCTGGCATGGCCAAGCTCTTCGCCACGGAGGCTGCGGTTCATAACTCCATGGAGGCTATGCGTGTCCACGGCGGCTACGGATACTCCAAAGAGTTCCCAGTTGAGCGCTTCTACCGGGATGCGCCCCTGCTCGTTATTGGCGAAGGCACCAACGAGCTGCAGAAAATTCTAATCGCGCGGCAGCTCGTCGAACGGAACCCCGCCTAAATGCAGCGTCCCCTCGAAGGTGTTCGCATTATCGCCGTTGAGCAGTATGGCGCTGGCCCGCACGGCACTATGCAATTGGCGGATTTGGGCGCTGAGGTCATCAAAGTCGAAAATGCGGGTGATGGCGGTGATGTCGGAAGGCATGTCCGTCATCCCAATGAAACGCTGCCTAAAGGCGATAGCCTGTTTTTCCAGTCGTTCAATCGCAATAAGCGCTCCATCAAGCTCAATCTGAAATCGGCTGATGGGCAAGAAGTTCTGAGAAAGCTCGCGGCGGGTGCCGGTGGTGTTTTCAATAACCTGCGTGGGGACTTACCGGATAAACTTGGCCTGACATACGAAGATTTAAAGGCAGTCAACCCACAGATAGTTTGCGTCCATCTATCGGCTTACGGCCGGAACAATGAACGTGCAGCATGGCCAGGTTACGACTACCTAATGCAGGCCGAGTGTGGCTATCTGTCCGTCACCGGCGAGAAAGGCGGGCCACCGTCGCGCATGGGCTTATCGATCGTCGATCTCTCCACCGGCGTTCAAGCCGCACTCGCACTTGCATCTGGCATATTAGGTGCCCGCGCGAGTGGCCAGGGCGGCGACTTTGATGTCAGCCTTTATGACACGGCGATGACCAACCTTTGCTATGTCAGCGCTTGGCATATGACGCTTGGCGAGACAGTTGGACGGGAGAAGCGGTCCGCGCATCCCAATCTCGTGCCAAGCCAGCTTTATAAAACCAAGGACGGCTGGATTTTTGTTATGTGCAATAAGGAGAAATTTTGGCCCATCTTGTGTGACAAAATTGGGCACCCCGAATGGGGTACGGACCCACGGTTTAAAGATTTCCAAGCCCGCCTCGCCAACCGTGACCTTATTACGGACTATTTGGACGAGGCTTTGTCTGAAAAGACGACGGACGAATGGATGGCGCTGTTCGAAGGTGTGGTCCCTGGCGCACCAGTTTATGATGTCGGTCAGGCGCTCGACAGTGCATTCACTCAATCAACCGGCCAGATCGTGGAGCTGAATACGCCGTCTGGCATGGCCGTGAAGGCAATCGGTCCCGCCATCCGCCAGCCCGGCGTGCCACCCAGAGCAGAAGCAGCACCTGCGATAGCCGCAGATCAGCGGGATATTCTTACCGGCCTTGGTTACACCGATGCTGAAATCGCAGAAATGGAAGCAGCAGGCGCGCTATAAACGGCCGACCACTGTCACCAGTCGGTCCTCTCGCCCCAGTCATCTGAAGATACCGCGATTGTCGTCATTGTCATTCTCAGCATTTAGGCAACGCAGTTCCTAAGGATATCCTCCTGGTTGGGAGCAGGCATCCATGCTATCTTGCAGCATCAAACCGGTTTGTATTCTGTCGCGGCACTATGCTTCGGCATTTAGGAGAGTGTGCTGCGTATTTCACTGTCCGTCATCAAATCATTTGAGACAGGATTGGGTTCGATTTAACGGAGGATTGGCCTCATCTGATTGTTGATGATTATGCTGCGGCTTTGCGGTGAAGCAAGCGCCGTTGGTCGATGGTCTTTCGCTTGATGCGTTGT
>JBDQJI010000119.1:0-11011 GCA_040263875.1 Alphaproteobacteria bacterium | reverse complement strand
GAGATTGCCATGGCCCTGAACTCAACGCCGCGAATGTGCCTCGGATTCAAAACACCCATCGAGGCCATGCTCGCCGAGCTTGGAAATGACGTTCAAATCAGGTTTGCTTGATCGCGTTGCGCTTCGCGTCGGAATCCACCCACTTTCGCGTTCACATTGTCATACAAAACGGTAATGGCGATGTGGCCGCGGCGCATGGAAATATAACCGCCGGACATAACCCATGCGACGCCACAAACGACCATGACCACCTCAAACGCCCACTGAGTGGGGGCATTGAAGAAGTAACGCATGAAAACTTCATAGGTCGTGACAGACGCACAAATCAAATACAGGTGCGATACGGATAGGCCGACGAACTGGTTGGTCCGGTCGACCATGCGGAAAAACCCATTCATATCGGGCTTCCCTCCCCCCTCGAAAAACTGGAACAGAAATTAGACTACTTGCGACAAAAGTCTGCCACCGACGCAATCAAAGCCGGGAACATGTCGTGGCGGATGATTTTCGCACCCGCCACGACCGTTGCCGTAGGATAGAAGTAGATCAGCTTTGCTTAGAGCAAGCCGATCTTCTTCATGAACGCCACGTGGGCGTCATAAGCTTCTTGAGCAAGTTCGGACTGAGCGCCGACATCTTTCCAAGCGCCCTGAGCGATTGCACGAAGCTTGTCACGCTCTTCCTGGGACCAATCGATGATCTCAATGCCGCTATCCGTGTTCGCGCGGTCGCGAGCAACAAGCTCACGGTCACGCACGTCAGTTGCGCGGGTCAGATCAGTCCAGGATGCGGCGTACCAGGTCTCAAGTGCAGCCTGGCCATTAACGCCAATTTTCTCCCATACGGCTTTGTTGATCACGAACTGGATAACGGCCATCGAGTGGATGCCCGGATACAGCGGGTATTTAGCGATCTTGTTGAAGCCAAGCGAAGAGTTGTTGGTATAGGAGGAGGCATCTGCCGCATCCACAACCTTTTTCTCAAGCGCTGTGTACAGCTCTGGGAACGGAATTGACGTTGGGGCCGAACCGGTGCGGCGGAACACTTCAGCCGCCATGCCTTCTGGTGACCGCAGCTTCAAGCCTTTGAGGTCCGCAACCGTACGAATTGGCGTCGTGGATACGAAGGCTTCCTTAGCGAATGGCCCAGCGCCAACAACGTGGATCTTCCCGCCGTAGTGCTTGTCATAAGCCTTCTGCAGGATTTCCTTGCCACCGCCAAAGCGGAAGAACATCTGCTTCTGCTCAGGGGTATCATAACCAGCGATCAAATCGCCCATGATGCCGAAAACAGGGTCACGGCCAGCGAAGTATGCAACAGCGTTCAGGTCACCCTGAAGAATGCCAGCGGCGACAGCCTACGGCGTTTCACGGTGCGGTACGACGGATTTGGACGGACGAATGTCAACCTTCAGGTTGCCATAGGTCATCTGCTCCAGCTTCGGCACCCAGTTCTCGTTCATGTAATTGATCGAGAAGCTGCCGGCAGCGGACGATGTCTGCAGTTTCAGGACAGTCTGCGCGGAAGCCGAAGCGGCGACCGTCGCCATGCCAAGCGCAACAGCGCCAAGCAGGGTTTTCTTGAATATTTAGTTTCCTCCCTCAAGGTCAGGCTAATTCGGAATTCTGAATAAGCTAACGGAACCTTAAGCCCGTTTTGAAGGCGCCGCAATCCGCTGAATGCTCAAGGCTCTGGCAGTAGTTAGCGAAATGGACGGCCAATAACTTGGTCGATATAGCCCCGATAGCTCTGATCCTTGGGCCGTGCCGCATCTTCTGGATCAACATAGCGGATCGATGAGGTGCCTTTTAATGAGGCAGGCAGTACGGATACACGAACGAATCGGGTCGGTTGATCGCCTGCCTGCGCAAAAACAGGATCCGGGCCTGCTTCAAACCAGGGCGCGCCGACGCCGAATGGATGGGACGCGCCTTCTGCATCAATCCGGATATCCCCCTCGACGAGACAACGGATGCCCGGGCCGCGATGGGTATGACGAAGCGCGCACCCCCCCGCTGGAAACGCAACACTATCGAGTCTTAGCAACCAATCTTCGGCTGCATCTGCCACATCAATCGTTGTTAGTGGACCAGATAGCAGCAGCTCTGACTGGGCGCCGTCCGCCAAACTCTCCGCCGCATCTTGCGCCACGATTTCATACCGCCATACGACAGCGCCCGCAGGCCCGGCTAGAACTGGCATCGCGGATTTTGCATAAAGCCCCTCGTCAGCGCTCAATGCTTTATCGCCAAGGGCAATTATGGCGCCGGAAAAGACATAGATGACCCGGTGGGCCGACTTCAGCGGCAGCGCCAATGCTCCGCCGGGCGCATAAATGTCCCGATACATGCGGAGTTCAAATGCGTCACTCATGGGCGCGGCCTCCTAAGCCGTAATCAGGCCAAATTCCAGGCCAGCGTGGCGAAGCCAGACGAGCCAAGACTCGGCAAAGCTCCGGGCGATATAAACATCGAATGCGTCAGCGTCCCGGCAATGTAGAACCGCCGTCGCATTGCCCATGGGCATCTGGGCGAAGGCACCCGGCGGGAATGTGTGTGACCGAAGATCTAACCGGCTGCCTACGCTGAACAGGTCGCGCGCCGCAGCGCCCTCTACCCGAAGCCGCGCCCGTGATGAGGACAGATTGATCCCGTGGAAACCATCGGCCTGCTCAACGCGCACACCGAATTCGGCATCAACATCATGCACCGCAAGCCAGTTGTCCGGCCCCAGACGCATAATTGACAGCGGGCCATCGGTGAATGCAGCTCGCGATTCCATTGGCAGTCCAGCACCAAGTGCTGCTGATGCCGCCGCCATGAATGTGGCATCCGCCGCATCGCCACGGATTGCGGCCTGCCCCGCGGCTGGCATGGCATAGGCCACGAGATCGCCCGCTGGTCGTTCGGTGCCCAGGCTGGCAAAGCCATTGATGCGGGCTGTATCTGGTCCAATATCAGCCACGGAGCCGCTCCCCATCTGGATCAATCATCACGGGATCGGTCACCTTTGCTGCAGCCGCAACGCCCATAATCGGCGAGACCACATGGACCGTTTGGCCATGCAACGCCCGGCCATCCTTAAGTAGCGCCAGCGCCACCATCCGTTTCAACTCAGAACTATAGGCGTAGGACGAAACGTGACCGAGCGACGGACGCGGCTGGTCACCGAGCGCCTCTGCCGTCACTTGCGCGCCTTGCGGGAATGCCGCTGCAGGGTCATCTGCTACAAGCCCGACAAGCTGTTTCCGCCCGCTTTCCTGCAGCGCCGGTAGATCAAGCGCGCGCACGCCAATCGCATCTTTCTTGCGGGACGCCATGCGGCCAAGCCCAAGATCGTCTGGCGTCGTACGGCCATCAGCTTCTGAATGCGTCACGTGGCCCTTCTCGATCCGCAGCGCGCCCATGGCTTCCGTGCCATAGGTGGTTAGGCCGTAAGAGTTACCAGTGGAAATCATGTGCGCCCATACATGGCCGCCCCAATCCGCCGGTACGTTGATCTCAAAAGAAAGCTCACCGGAATAGCTCATTCGCATAACCCGAGCTGGAACGCCTGCAATCATGGTCTCAGCGAGACGCATCATCGGCAGGCCTTCATTCGAGACGTCCAATTCAGGTGCCAAAGCAGCCAGATATTCCCGCGCCTTTGGCCCAGCAATTGCGGCGGCGAACCATTCTTCTGATACCGGCGTCGCATAAGCCTTCAGATCAGGCCAAAGCACCTGCAATGCATGTTCGATGTGTTGGTACACTGCACCTGCACCGCCAGTGGTGCAGGTCAAATGGAACCTGTCGTCCGCCAAGCGGAAGACGACACCATCATCAAACACCCGGCCATCTTCACGGAGCATCAAGCCGTAGCGTCCGCGGCCAACCTTCAACGTGCCCATGGTGTTGCAATAAAGCCGGTCCATCAGTTTTGCCGCGTCAGGCCCCGCCAGATCAATCTTGCCAAGCGTGGAGACATCGACGAGCCCCAGGCCTGCGCGCACCGCAGCCGCTTCCGCCCGGTACGCCTCCCCCAGCGTGGCACCATTGGACGGATAATATTGTGGGCGTCGCCAAAGCCCGGCGTCGATGAACACTGCGTTCTGGCTCTCATGCCAAGCATCTGCCGCAGACCGCCGGATAGCGTGGCCGACCTCTCCCAGATGGCCGCCAGCAACAGCGCCGAACGTTACCGGCGTCGCGGGCGGGCGGAATGTGGTGAGGCCAGTCTTAGCGACTTCTTTGCCCGTAGCCGCAGCCAGCAGCGCCAAGCCGATTGGGCCGGCAATTTTGCCTTGATCCGTACCCATTCCAAGCGTGGTGTAGCGCTTCACATGCTCAATCGAATGCCAACCTTCGCGGGCGGCCAAGGCTATATCCTTGTCGGCCACATCATTTTGCAGATCGACGAACCGGATACCGCCGGTTGGATTCAGCAATTCCCAGGGCTGTGGCGCTGTTGATCGGTCTGCCTGGTCTCGTTCAGGCAATGGTTCCGCCTTGCCTGCAGCAACACCGTCAGCGATTGCATTCGGCAGATCAAACACGCCACGAGCGCCGCCAATAGAGCAATTGGCACCATTGGGCGTGCCCGGCACGAAGGAGCCCAGGTTCTCATCCCAATCCAGTGCGCCTTTAGACTGTGCGTGCAATTGCAAGCTGGGTCCGAACCCGCCTGAAATTAGAATTGCGTCCGTCGGGATGGTTTCTTGAACATGGGGCGTTCCTTCATCAATGCGCCAAATTTCAGCGCCAGAAACCCGCTTCGTCCCATGCGCTTTCGCCACCATGGCGCCCGCAATCACCTTGCCGCCGTCCGCGACATAGGCTGCTGCGACAAGCCCGGGGTCGGAGCGAAGATCAACAACCGCGCGGACAATGGCACCTGCATCTTTAAGCGCCCGCGCCAAGGGATACAGACTGTCGTCGCCACCGAATAGAATAGGTGCTTGGCCTGCCAGCACGCCAAAGCGCCATAAATAACCCTGGGCTGCGCTTGCCAGCATAACGCCGGGCCTATCGTTATTCGCGAACAATAATGGGCGTTCGATAGCGCCCGTAGCGATAATCACCCGGCCCGCCCTGACCTCCCAGAACCGTTCCGTCGGTGCTGTGCCAGCCGCGCTATCGCGGTCCCGCACGCGTTCCGAAAGGGTTAGTAGTTCGTGTTCGTAATATCCAGCAACTGTCGTTGAGGTCATTAGCCGGACATTAGGCATGGCCTCAAGCCGTGCCAGCGTATCCCGGAACCAGCGCCTGTGTGGCCCTTGCGGCATGCTGTGAACACCGCCGCCGAAGCTTGGCCGCGCATGAGCCAAAATCACGGATTGCCCTTTCGCAGCAGCCGCTTCCGCCGCCGCAAGCCCAGCCGGGCCGCCGCCTGCAATCAGCACATCACAGTGGATATTGCGACGCGCATACTGCTCAGTATCTCGCTCACGCGGCGCAGGCCCAAGCCCAGCCATGCGGCGGATATACTTCTCATACGTCATCCAGCGTGAAGCAGGCCACATGAACGTTTTGTAGTAGAATCCAGCCGGCAGGACGGCCTTCACTTTATCCAGCAGCCCAAACGCATCATGCTTGAGCGACGGCCAGCGGTTTTGTGAGGACACTTGCATGCCAGGCTTGGCAGGGATCATCGTTGCCCGCGCATTCGGTGTTAGCGTTGCGCCAGCGCCCAAAGTGAGCAGCGCATTCGGCTCCTCAGCACCAAGCCCGAATATCCCGCGTGGCCGATGCAGCTTGAAGCTTCGCCCAACCAGGGTTTCGCCGGCGGCCAACAACGCGGAGGCCACAGTGTCACCAGGGTGGAACGGAATCTCACGGCCATCGAACGTGAAGATTTCAACGCGGCTCCGGTCAATGAGCCATCCGCCCGTATCGCTGCGGTTCGGTTGCCGCGCGCTCATTCTGCGGAATCCTTAGTGTATGAGACACTGCCAAGCGCGTGGGTGACCGTATCCCGTTCAACCGTCAGCCAGCTGTGGCACCCAGCGGCATGGAGCCAAAGTTCACGATGCGCGCCCTTTGGGTTATCGCGGAAATAGATGAAATCCGCCCATTCAGCGTCGGGCGCAGTAGGATCAGGCCGCTTCACATTTGCATCACCGCCGTAAACGAATTCCGTCTCCGGACGCGGCCCGCAATGAGGGCAAGGAATGAGCATCATGGCTAATGCGCCTTTGCGTAGGGGCCTGCGCCCTTTTCGTCGATGACGGCGCTGCGGCCGAACCGGTCTAATGTGAAGGCAGCGTTCAATTCGTGCGGTTCGTCATGGGCGATTGTATGGGCGAAGCACCATCCGGAGCCTGGGGTCGCCTTAAACCCACCATAGCACCAGCCGCCATCCAAATAGAGGCCTTGCACAGGCGTTTTGCCGATGATTGGACTACCATCCATGGTCATGTCCATGACGCCGGCCCATTGGCGCATCCATTTAAGGCGGCTGATATTCGGGAACATTTCGACCGCCGCTTCCGTCACTTCTTCAATATTGGGAATTGTGCCGCGCTGGCTGTAGGAATTGTACCCATCCAGCCCCCCGCCAAGCAGCACCTCGCCCTTATCCGTCTGCGAAATATAGAAATGTAGCGCACCTGTGGAGACCACAACGTCCAGGAACGGCTTGACCGGCTCTGAGACAAACGCCTGCAACAGATGGCTTTCTATTGGTAGACGAATATCCGCCATCGCCATCACATGCCCGGAATGCCCGGCAACGGCCACGCCCGCTTTCGGCGTTTCGATATAGCCGCGAGAGGTCTCGACACCTTGCAGCGCCCCATCAGGCCCACGCTTAAAGCCCGTAACCTCACAATTCTGCAGGATATCAACGCCAAGGCTATCCGCCCCCCGCGCATAGCCCCACGCCACCGCATCATGGCGGGCGACGCCGCCACGTGGCTGGCTGACGGCACACATAATCGGCCAACGCATGGAACCATCCCGGCCAAGATTGATGTCCGGGACACGGCGCTTTAGCTCGTCGGCAGAGAGGAATTCAGCATCGATGCCATTAAGGCGCATGGCGTTGTAACGCCGCATCGTCGCCTCGACCTCACCCGGTGTGTGGCAGGTATTGATGACGCTGCGTTGGCTGAACATCACATTGAAGTTCAGGTCAGCCGACAGGCCCTCCCAAAGCTTCAATGAATGCTCATAGAAATGCGCATTTGGCTCCAACAGGTAGTTTGAGCGCACAATTGTTGTATTACGGCCTGTATTGCCACCGCCGATCCATCCGCGTTCCAGCACGGCGATGTTCTTCATACCGTGCAGTTTGGCGAGGTAATACGCGGTGGCGAGGCCGTGGCCGCCACCGCCAATAATCACCGCATCATAACGCGCCTTCGGTTCTGGATGCCGGATCGCCGGCTGCCAGTTTTTGTGCCCCGAAAGCGCATTCTTCGCGAGGCTGAGAAAGGAGTACTTACCGCCGCCCATAATCTCAGGCCTGCTTCACGGCACCGGCGGCTTCCAACCGTTCGACCTCTGCAGCGTCAAAGCCCCAGGCCTGCAACGTCGCACGCGTATGCTCGCCCGCACTTGTGGCCCCGCTGGCAACGCTGGTTGGCGTAGCGCTGAAACGCGGCGCGGGGGCAGGCTGCATGAAGCCGTCCACCTCAACGAATGTGCCACGCGCTACGTTATGGGGGTGCTGCGTTGCTTCCGTCATAGTGAGGACGGAGCCGAAGCACACATCTGAGTCTTCCATCAGATCAACCCATTCCTGGCGGGTTTTGGTTTTGAAGACCTCGGCCAGTTTCTCCCGATTGTCCGGCCACCGGTCCCGGTCGCCTTGCGGATAGAGATCATCATCCGAAAGGCCAGTTTTCTCTTTCAGCAGCGCATAAAACTGCGGTTCGATGGAACCAATGGAGACGTGGCGACCATCCTTCGTTTCAAAGGCACCGTAATAATGCGCGCCACCATCCAACCGGTTATGGCCGCGCATATCTTCTTTCCAGGTGCCTGCCGCCAATGCGCCATAGATCGCCGCCATCAGCGAGGCCGAGCCTTCGACCATGGAAGTATCGACCACCTGGCCTTTGCCTGTGTTCTTGGCGGAGATATATGCTGCCAGCACGCCCATCGCCAGATAAAGCGACCCGCCGCCAAAATCCCCGACTAGGTTCAAAGGCGGCACCGGCGGACCGTCAACCGGGCCGATGCAGGAAAGCGCGCCAGAGAGCGAGATGTAGTTGATATCATGCCCGGCTGTATGTGAGACCGGCCCCGTCTGGCCCCAGCCCGTCATCCGCCCGACGACGAGCGCGGGGTTCCGGCCCATCAGCACATCCGGGCCAAGGCCCAACCGCTCTAGCACGCCCGGACGAAAGCCTTCAATGACGATATCGGCGGATTCACAAAGCTTCAGCGCCGTCTCAACGCCTTCAGGATTTTTGAGGTCCAGGGCGATATTGGGGCGGCTGCGGGTCAGGTTATTGAACTTGTCCGGGATGGCGCTTGGCTTGCCAACATTGCCCGCGCGATCAACGCGCACAACGTCCGCGCCCATATCGGCCAGCAGCATGCAACAATGCGGACCTGGCCCAATGCCAGCGAATTCAACAATCTTAACACCTTCAAGCGGACCCATGGCGCGCAATGCTCCCTAGCGGATAATGGTTTCAACGGGCAGGATAGCCATGCTTTGCCCCGATTGGAAACGCCTTCATGGAACAAAATAAACAACCCTTTGCCGGCATGCGCGTGATCGACTTCACCCGTGTCGTCTCCGGTCCCTACGCAACATCGCAATTGGCGATGTTGGGGGCCGATGTCATCAAGATTGAAAGCCCTGGCCCCGGCGACGAAGCGCGCCAGATGTCGACCGATGCAGCAACGGCTGCCTCCGATATGGCACCAATGTACATGGCTTGCGGCATGAATAAGCGCTCCGTGGCGCTGAACCTGAAAAACCCTGCCGCGCAAGCAGCAGCCGCCAAGCTCATCGAGGGCGCTGATGTTGTGGTGGAGAATTTCCGGCCCGGCGTGATCGACCGGCTTGGCCTCGGCTACGAAGCCATGCGCCCCGCAAATCCAAAGCTGGTCTGGTGTGCGATTTCTGGTTTCGGCCAAACAGGGCCGCGCATGGGTGCAGCCGCGTATGACGCCCGCTTGCAGGCAATGTCTGGCATGATGTCTATCACCGGCCATGGCGAAACCGGGCCGACGCGCGCTGGGTTCGCTGTTGTAGACACCGCGACTGGCATGACAGCCGCATTCGCTATCGCCGCTGCACTCAGTCAACGGGCGATGTCCGGCAAAGGCCAATATATCGACGTTGCGATGCTGGACTCGATCTTGTCCTTCATGGCACCGACAGTCGCCGAATGGACTGTTGGCCAAACCGTGCCGGGCCTTTCCGGCAACCAAGGCACATCAGGCAGGCCAACAGCAAATCTGTTCCGCTGCAGGGGCGGGTATTTGATGCTTGCCGCGAATAATGATCGGCAATATCAGGCGCTGGCGAATACTATCGGCGCAGATGCCATGCTGACAGACCCCCGCTTCAAAGACTGGGATAGCCGTCGTGCGAACGCCGAAGACCTCCGCGTAGTCATCGAATCCGCACTTGCCGCCGCTGATGGCGAAAGCTGGGAAAGCAAGCTGGACCCAGCAGGTGTCCCTGCATCCCGCGTCCGCGACATGCAAAGCATTACGGCGGACCCGCAGGTGGCCCATCGGGGGCTGCTGCGTGAATTCAGTGCGGATGACGGCGGTATCGGCAAGGCTTACAGCCTGGTCGGCGCGCCGTTCCAATTTGCATCCGGCGGTCCTGCAATCACCACGCCCCCGCCCAAGGTCGGAGAACACAAAGAATGCGTCCTACGCGAGCTAGGATTAGATGAAGCGGAGATTGCAGCTGCGACCGCTTAGTTCCATCTTTCCAGCAACAGTGCATTCACTTCATCCGCCGCTTCATATGCGGCCCAATGGCCTGCACCTGGGATGATGGTGAAGCTTTCGCAATTCGGCAGTGCTGCAAAGAGCGCCTGACGTTCCGGCAAGAAAGGCCCTGCGGTGGCATCCTTTTCGCCCCAAATACCGCGCACGGGGATGGTGAGCTTCTGAAGCACGTGCGCCAAGCTGTCACCACGCGGAATGGCGCCGCTGCGGGAACGGGCTCGGCGGGTGTTCTGTTGCTGCAAGTCCAGCGCCATGTCGTCGATGCGGCTATGGTCGCCGAACATAATCACACCAAGGTTCTGCCGGTGCACTGCGCGGATTTCATCTGCCGTCATATCCCGGTTTGGCCGGGCCATCTCGCCCCGTTCCGCCAGCGGCAAACCAAGCGCGTTGGAGCCGATGATCGTGAAGCGGTCAATCCGGTGCTCTAGAATAAGCGCTGCCTGCCCGCCAACGATGCCGCCAAATGGGAAACCAACAAGCTGGAACCGCTTTGCTGACGGCAACGCCTGATCAATAGCCTCAGCCATGATCGTGCCCATAGACTCTGCAGAAATGGGCTCCGGTGGCTGATCACTCTCCCCCATGCCTGGCAGATCCAGCGCCATAACGTGAAAGCGCTCCGACAATGGGCCGATATTGCGCACCCAATGGGACCACGCGCCGAAGCTCCCGTGGCTCAACACAATCGCGGGCGCGGCGGGGTCGCCCCATAAGCGGCAAATGGTGCGGCCATGGGCGTGGGACGTTTCAATCCGCGTGGCAGCGGCGTCCAGTTCAGTCAATAAGCTCATGAACCAAGCTTAAACCAGTCAGCCTCAGACCGGAATCCGGCAATATCTGCAGGTAGGGCGGCAAAAGGCGCCTGAAATGGCTCGTAGCCCGGCAAAATATGCAGGCAAGAATTGCCGCGTGGGCATAAATGATCGTTAAGGCTGGAACGGAAACTGTCTTATTTGAGGGGCTTAAAAACTTACCCTGCAGTTGGCGCCTAGATTGCTGGGAATGAATTGCCTGCGGAAGCTTGATGCTTCAACCGGGTGGGGTGTGGAGGCCAGGATGGCTGAAGTTCCCCTGTGGCATGAAGCCCAAAAACCACTCCAGGACGG
>JBDQJI010000118.1:0-11074 GCA_040263875.1 Alphaproteobacteria bacterium | reverse complement strand
GGCTCATGTGTGCATAGACAAACGCTTCTACTGCGGGTTCTCCAAGGCTTCGTGAGATAGGGTTGAACCGCACCTAATACTCTGCGTGGTCGATCGCCAGAAATAGATCATGAATGACCTCCTGTGATCGATCTGCCCGAGCTAGTTGTTTTTGCCCTGACTTTCCGCTACCCACAGCGGCTGTTTTACGCGGGAGTGGGCCATGCATAGAGATACGCTTGCCGTCGATTTTGGCACCTCCAATTCCGCCGTTGCTGCGCTCAATGGAAACGCTGTGGTTCGTATTCCCATCGAGCAGGACGCGGAGACATTGCCGACTGCTGTGTTCTTTCCAATAGACAAGACACCGATGCGCATTGGCACGGCCGCTGCTGATGCGTTGGTTGAGGGAGAGGCGGGGCGCTATATGCGGTCGCTCAAAAGCGTGCTCGGCTTATCGTTGCTCCATGAATTGCGACCAATCGGTGGTCGGCAAAGGACCATTGCTGAGATCATTACAGACTTCCTGACCGAGTTGCGGCTGCGGGCTGAGCAAACATCTGGCCAGCGGTTCCGGCGCGTCCTGTCTGGCAGGCCGGTACGGTTTCATTCCGACAATGCGGCTCAAGATGCCAAGGCGGAGGCAGACCTGCGCGCTTGCTACCATGCCGCTGGGTTTGAGGACATCACGTTTCTGGCGGAGCCTGAAGCCGCAGCCATTTCATGCGGCGGCATGGGGGCGGCTCATGCGACTGGATTGATTGTTGATATCGGCGGCGGCACGTCTGATTTCTCTGTCTTCCGAAATGTTCCTGGGCGCGTTGAAATATTGGCGAGCCACGGCATACGGCTTGGCGGCACAGATTTCGACCGCGCCGTCGCGATGACCCACGCCATGCCAGCGCTTGGCCTTGGCGGGCAATTGCGCCGGGATATGGGGGAAGGGCTGCTGCCAGTCCCCCGTGCGCCCTATTTTGAATTGGCGACCTGGGCCACGATCCCATTCCTCTACACCGCCAAAACGCGGCGAATGGCGGCGGGCATGGCGAGGCTCGCGGTTGAGCCAGAAAAGCTGGCGCGCTTCGTGTCAGTCCTTGAGTTAGAGCTTGGTCACGAACTGGCATTCGCCGTTGAACGCGGCAAGATCGCTGCCAATACAGGCGCTGGTTCAGCACCCCTCGATATGGACTTTATTGAGCCTGGCTTGGCAGCGACAGTTACGCAAGACAGCTTGGATGCAACGCTTGGTGATGCGCGTAGTCAGCTGAGCAAAGCTATCAGTGAGACTCTGGCGATGGCTGATGTTGGGCAGGGGGATATTGGCAGCGTGATCCTGGTCGGCGGGTCAAGCCTGATGGGCTTCGTTTCCGCCGAAGTGAGCGCTCTTTGCCCGGGTGCTGAAATCCTGCGGTCCGAAGCCTTCACCGCCGTCGTTGACGGGCTGGCATTGGCCTTAAATCGGTAAGCGGTCAGGCTGCTTTCGCCATTTCTGCATAGGCTGCGAGCAAGCCCTGGGATGCGTTGTAGATCGGCGTATGCCCTCGCAATAGAACTTGGGTGCTGCGCTCGTAGGCGGCACTTGGCATTTGGATGTCGCCATCGCGGATAGATCCCGTGATGGTCGCCTTCAGCAATCCAGCCGGGTTTGCCATGCGCACAATATGGTCCGCTTCATCCGGCCCCAGTCCATCCAAGCCTTCGACGATGCCGTGGCCCACAGTTCCAGGAATGAGGCAGCAAGCCGCAAGGCAGGCGCCGCCAGTCACCGCCAGGGATTTATGGCCAGCCTGGGGCGTGAAATAGCGGGCACGGATATTGGCGCCTTTCGCGCGCTCGTCATCGCTGGGTGGTGCAACAATGCAAATCTTCGGGATTGTTTCGCTGGCGGCTAACTCTGCTTCCGTCATCGGCAGGCCGCCTTTGCCCGTCAGCCCCATTTTCAGGCCAGCTTCAACCCAAATGCGCTGTAGACGGGCCTTGAATTCTGGGTCGGCATCCAGCGCTTCCGGTGCCTCTGCCGCGGTCTTGCCCATATCCTCGGCACGGACAATCACCATTGGAACCGCAAGATCAACGCAGGATACGGTAAGGCCATCCATCACATCCGTCGCTTTGCCAGTTGGCAGCAGACGGCCCGTCTTCGCGCCAATCGGATCAAGCATCGCGAGCTGAACGCCAGGCCAATGGCCCATTACGCCCGGGATTTCAGTTTCTGAGGCAACCGGCTGGTTGGGTTCCGGCATGTCGATCAGTGTGTGCGTCACGACACTAGTATTGGTGTTAAAAATCCGCACACGGTTCACGCCTGGCTCTAGGGGTGCCAAGCCGACTTGTGCCGCAAAGACCGGAAGAGCTGCGGACATATTTCCACAATTCACGCTCCAATCTATTGCTGCTTTGGTCGGTGCTAGTTGTGCCAGCGTGCTGCTAATATCGGCGTCGGCGCTATCTGCATGATTGACGATGAACACTTTGCAGCTTTGTGGAATGCCACGCCCAAGCCCCGTAATTTGTGAATTCTTGCCGACCTCGCCCTCAAGCGGTACGCCCATAATATGACGGATTAGCTCTTCTCGCAGCGCTGCGTCTTCCGGCAAATGTGGCTCGTATAAAACGATCCCAGTCGAGGTGCCGCCGCGCATATGGTAGACGGGAATTTCGAGGACGCCGTCAAAGAAACGCGGGCTTTGGCCGTGATACGCAGCTGCTTGGCTCAATTTCATATTCCTTTCAGGGCTAGCAATTTCAGCCCTTTCTAAGATCATGCCGCCGCCCTAAACCATGATCAAGCCGGAGCTTGACCCTAGGTCTTCCCAAAGAAGCGCACGTCAGTATTCACCCAACTGTCGTTTTGCTGCGTCTAGCACCATATCCGGCGTTTCGCCTGCTCCGCAGCGTTCGGCGATGCTGGCGGACTTAGCGCGCTTGGCGAGACGTTGGCCGTCGGCGCTTAGGACGAGGCGGTGGTGGCGGTAAGCAGGCGTTGGGAGGCCAAGAAGGCGTTGCAGGAGGGCTTGGATGTTTGTCGCTGGTTTGAGGTCACTGCCGCGTGTCACCAACGTCACGCCAGATGCAGCGTCATCGATCACCACGGCTAGATGATATGAGGCGGGCGCATCCTTCCGGCTCAGCACGATATCGCCAAACTGTAACGGGTTTGCAGTGATCGCATCGTTGTCTTCGCGCCATTGGATAGTGCCGGTCCGGGCGATGGCTGCGGCTGTATTTAGTCGGATAGCATACGCTTCCCCATCGTGGATGCGGGCGGCAGCATCAACTTTGGGAATGGTTCTGCAGGTTCCCGGATAGATCGGTCCATCGGGGCCATGGGGTGCGGCACCGGCATTGGCGATTTCGTCGGCGATGGCGCGGCGGGTGCAGAAGCACGGGTATGTCAGGCCGTCTGCGCTGAGGTGGTCTAGCGCGGATTGGTAGGCCGCGCTGCGGTTCGATTGTCGGATGATTGGGCCGTCCCAATCCAGGCCAAGCCAGCGCAGCTCGTCCAGAATAGCGGCTTCGAATTCTGGTCGGGCGCGGCCTTGATCTAAGTCTTCGATCCGCAACAGAAATTGGCCGTCGGCTTCCTTGGCGGCATTCCATGCGAACCACGCAGCATAGGCGCTGCCAAGATGGAGTGGGCCGGTCGGGCTTGGCGCGAAGCGGGTGACGACGTTCATCGCCGTTGCCTCCCTTCGCGCCAAAGCCGTTCCAAATCCTGCTTAGGCGGACTGCTTATCCAGTTCCAACAGCAATGCGTCGCCCATCTGGCTGGTGGAGACGACTTTATCGTTCGGCCCAGCGATATCACCGGTGCGGAACCCAGCTGCCAGCACATTGGCAACAGCGTTTTCGACCATATCCGCGTCTTCGCCCATGTCGAACGAGTAGCGGAGCAACATCGCGAAGCTCAGCACTTCGGCGATTGGGTTGGCTTTGCCTTGGCCAGCAATATCGGGCGCAGAACCATGGACCGGTTCGTAGAGCGCTTTGCGAGCGCCCGTGGTGGGGTCTTCAGCGCCAAGTGACGCGGATGGAAGCATGCCGAGCGAGCCTGTCAGCATGGCTGCGCAATCGCTGAGGATATCGCCGAACAGGTTGTCGGTGACGATCACGTCAAACTGCTTTGGCTGGCGGACCAGCTGCATGGCGCAGTTATCAGCATACATATGATTTAGCTGAACATCCGGGAATTCGTCGTCGTGGATGCGCTGGGTGACTTCGCGCCAGAGCACGCCAGATTCCATCACATTGGCTTTTTCGACCGACATGACCCGATTGCTACGCTTGCGCGCAAGCTCAAACCCGACGCGGGCAATGCGTTCAATCTCGCTCTCCGTATAGCTTTGGGTGTTGAATCCACGGCGTTCACCGGAAGGCATGGTTTCAATGCCGCGCGGCTCGCCGAAATAGATGCCGCCCGTGAGTTCGCGCAGGATCATGATATCGAGACCGGCGACCAATTCCTTCTTGAGGGAGGACGCATCAGCCAGTGCATCGAACACCATGGCCGGGCGGAGGTTCGCATAAAGCTGCATTTCTTTGCGGAGGCGCAGCAGGCCGCGCTCTGGCTGAACGCCGAAGTCCAGCTTTTCCCATTGTGGTCCACCGACAGAGCCAAATAGCACTGCATCCACATGCATAGCGTCGGCCATGGTTTCATCGGTCAACGGGATGCCGTGCTTATCAATCGCTGCACCGCCAACTAGGCCTTCGGACAGGTCAAAGGACACATGCCGACGCTTGTCCATCCAGTCTACGACCCGGCGGACTTCGCCAACGACTTCGGGGCCAATGCCATCGCCCGGCAGCACCAATACTTTCTTATTTGACGCCATGAATCTATTCCTGTGTGCAAGAGTGAATGCCTATTTGATGCGCACTGTAGCGCCGAAAACGGTTAGCGGAAATGCGGTAACGTTACGCGGCCTATTTCTGAAAGGCTGCGAGCGCGGCGGAAAAATCCAACATCTCACGGTGCGGCTTCACAGCGTGGACGCGAATGATCTGTGCGGAACCTTGGTTGATCGCAGCCATGTTCGCACTGAGCGTTCCGGCAAGCCGGTCACCCACTTCTTTATTGCCGGAGAAATGACCGATAAAGCCTTTTCTGGATAGGCCGATCAGCAGTGGCAAACCCATTGTCTGCAATTCGCCAACGCGTGCCAGAACATCCAGGCTCTGTTCGAAGGATTTTCCAAAGCCGAAGCCGGGATCAAGGATGATGCGATTGGTTTGAATGCCCGCTTGGTGGGCGATCTCAAGAGACTTTTCCAGGAAGGCCTTAATGTCGGCTATCATGTCGATATCTGGATCGATCGCATCACGATTATGCATGCAGATGATGGGACATCCGGCATCCGCCACGACCCTCGCCATTAAGGGATCCCGCTGCAGGCCCCAGATGTCATTGACGATGTGTGCGCCAGCATCCAATGCGGCACGCGCTGTGGCGGCCTTATAGGTGTCCACAGATATCGGCGTTTCGACGGCAGCGGCGACGGCGTGGATGACAGGCATAATCCGCCGCTGCTCAGCTTCAGCATCGACGGGCGTATGGCCGGGTCTCGTCGACTCGCCGCCAATATCAATGATGTCCGCGCCGGCGTTCGCCATCTCTATGGCATGGGCGATCGCTGGGCCTGAGGCATCGAATTGGCCGCCGTCGGAGAATGAGTCCGGGGTGACATTCAAAATGCCCATGAGTAACGGCGGCCCGGCGAGGCGGGCCATGAAGGTGTCGGGGTCAAACATGTTATTTACTTGTTGCGATGAAGACGCCATCCCAATCTTCGCCTGGCGGGTTGGCTTTGAAGTCTGTCAGGCGTTCGTCGTAAAGCTCATACAGAACCGTTAGGTCAATCACGTCGACCATATCTTTCCGCCCTTGATCTAGTAATTCGAACGCTTCGTCCCAGCGCTGGCCTGCATACGCGGCCAGCATTTTGTCATGGGTCTCGCGGAGGGTGCGGAACTTGTCGCTCTCCAGCAGGTCTTTACCGCCCGCAACACAGTGAATGCGCACCGGCTCTGTTTTGCCCTTCACTTGGAGCAGGTCGAGTTCAAGCGTGGCTTTATCGGTCAACTGCGCCAATGTGTTGGCACCAATTACAATATCGACGCCATAGGTTTTGGACTGGCCTTCCAAGCGCGCCGCAAGGTTCACATCATCGCCAAGCACGGAGTAATCGAAGCGCTGGTCTGATCCCATATTGCCGACGCAGACAACGCCCGTATTTAGGCCGATACCAATTGCCAGCGGGATGAACTTCCGGCCTTCAGCGTCAGCCTCGGCCTTGATTTCCTCGTTCAATGGTTTGAGGCGCGCCATCATTGCCATTGCGGATTCAACGCCGTGATCAGCGTGGCTTTTGTCATCCAACGGGGCATTCCAGAACGCCATAATGCAATCGCCCATATACTTATCAATGGTGCCGTTCCGCGCCATGATGATGTCCGTCATGGGGGTCAGGAATTTGTTGATGAAGGCGGTGAGTTCCTCTGCATTGAATTGCTCCGAAATCGTCGTGAACCCGCGCACGTCACAAAACAGCAACGTCATGTCGCGCATTTCGCCGCCAAGCTTCAGCAGTGAAGGATTGTCCGCCAATTTCGAGACCATGTCCGGGGACATGTATTGAGCAAAAGCACCCCGGATTTGCTTCTTCTCAGACTCGGTCTGCATGTAAGACTGGATTGTTGTGACCAGATAGACGGTAAACCCGGCGAACATCGGATAAATCGGGTCAAGCAACAGCCCCTGGGTATCGAACATGTACCAGGATGCATAAATCGCCGCCGCCGCCGCTGCGCCGCCAAGAACCGCTGTTGCGGTCGCACCAACACGCTTCCAGCGCACGCCGAAAAAGATGATCAGGCCAAGCACGAGCATGCCAAGCACCTCAACCCCGTCTGCCCAATCAGGCCGGGTCAACAGTTCGCCGGAGAATATCTGCTCAAGCGCCTGCACGTGCAGCTCAACGCCGGGAATTGCTGTAGAAAGTGGGCTGGACCGGATATCACGGAGGCCTTCAGCACTGGTGCCGATGAAGATAACGCGGCCTTCTAATTCGGCTGGCCCAACCTCACCTTCCATGACCTTCCATACGGGAATGTAGCGGCCCGGTTGGTGGCCGGTATCGTAAAGCCAGATAGCCGCTTGGTTGTCTGTTGGCACTTCAAAATCGCCGATGGAAATCGCTGTAACGCCAGTTTTCTCGCCGAAAGACTGCTCACCACTTGCACCAGAAGATTTGATGCGGAATGTATTGGCACCCTGCGCGATGCGCAGCGTTTCCGCCACCAATGTCGGGTAGATTTGGCCGCCAAGGCCAACGAATAGCGGGACGCGCCGCACGATATTGTCCGAATCTGGGACACTGTTGAAGCTCGCCTCGCCAAGGGCGTTCGCGGACAGGACAGGCAAGTTGACGGCGGCACCGCTGAATGTCGGCACAAATTCGGTAGCGTTGTCGCCAAGCATTGCCATGCCAAAGGTTTTGGCCGGGCGCTTCTCGTTTTCCTCATCGAACATGACGAAGCCCAGAATGGCTGCGGTTTGCGACAAGGTTTTTGCAAATACATCATCATGGTCAGGCAGGCTGGCGCTGACAGTGCGGATTTTATCGAGGCTGGCGGGGTCGGCGATGCGTTTCCAGTCTTGCATCAGCCGTGCAGGCGATGTGCGGTCTGGTTCTGCGAATACCACATCGAACACGATCAGCGCAGCACCGGCGTTGGTCAGCTTCTGCGTTAGTTCTGCCAAAACGGGGCGGGGCCATGGCCACTGCCCGAAACGGCGTAGGCTTTCTTCATCGATGTCGATAATGCGGGAGGGGGTCTCGTCCGGCTTGAACTCGCGGGGCTTGATGGATTGGTATGCATCAAACAATGTCAGGCGAAGTTCGTGCACGATGACAGGGCTTTCGACCCGCATATAGACGGCCGCGGCAAGCACCACGAGCGGTAGCATAATGGTGATCCAGCGGCGCATATAATGAGCCCCCCTTGGCGACGGATGGTTTCTTCAGGGATACTTACCTTGAAACCCTAAGAAAGGTCTATGCAATGCCCGCAATCCCTTTGCCGAACAATGGCGCAAACTGGAACGAATTGGCCATCGAGATGCAGGCCATGGCCGCAGGCGATGCCGATTGGCGCGGATTGAAGACTGCCGTCTATGTATTTAATGCCGGTGAAGAAGTCCGCCGGGTTGGTCGTGAAGCGTATACGATGTTCATGGCTGAGAACGGCCTGGCCCCTAAAGCCTTCCCTAGCTTAGACCGGATGGAGCAAGAGGTTGTTGGCTTTGGCCTTGGCCTAATGCACGGGGCTGATGGGGCTGGGTGCATGACGGCGGGCGGCTCCGAAAGCATCTTCATGGCGATGAAGTCCGCGCGGGACTGGTCACGGGCGAACGGGCGAACCGGCTGTGAAGTCGTGGCGCCCGCAACGGCGCATCCGGCATTCAATAAGGCAGCTCACACGCTTGGCCTCACAGTGACGCGGGTTCCGGTCGGGCCAGATTACTTAGCTGATGTAAAGGCGATGGAGGCGGCTATCTCAAATGAGTCCATCATGCTGGTAGGGTCTGCGCCTTGCTTTCCATATGGCTTGATTGATCCGATTGCTGAATTGGATGCTGTTGCAGCACGGACAGGGCTTTGGCTGCATGTGGACGCATGTGTCGGTGGCTACTTTATTCCGCATGCGGAGTCGCAAGGTGTTACGATTGACCCATGGGATTTTCGGTTGCCGCATGTGTCGTCTATTTCTGCGGATCTTCACAAATACGGCTACACGCCAAAAGGCGCTTCGACGGTGCTGTATCGCAGTGCAGACCTATTTGCCCATCAGCCTTATACGTTTGATGTTTGGGCGTGCGGGTCCATGTCGACGCCGACGCTAAACGGCACCCGGCCCGGCGGTGCCATTGCTGGTGCATGGGCGGTGCTCCGGCATCTGGGGCGGTCTGGCTATGAGCGGCTAGCAGCAGATGTCATGAACACGCGCCAAGCTATTCAAGAGGGTGCCAGCGCGCTCGGTTTTGAAACAATAGGCGATCCTAAACTTGGCCTGATCGCTATACATCACGGCCAAAAAAATACCCATGCAATTGCGGACGTCATGCGCGCCAAGGGCTGGGTTTCCGCTAGAACCGGCAAGCCGGACGCCATCCATTTAATGCTGCAGCCGGCCCATGTCGCAGCTGTTGATGCCTATTTACAAGACCTTGCAGAAACAACGGCTGCCGCCCCGGCTGGCGGGGCAGGCGGCACTGTAGAGTACAATTAGGCCTAGCCCGATTAGAGCGACGTCAGGAATTGCGATGCGGTCGGGCTGTCCCAATCAACAGGGCCTTCCGACGCGGCAACCATGTTGCCTTGGCGGTCCAGCACAAAGCCTGTAGGTACGCCGCGAATGCCCATGATGGACGCGAAAATCCGCTCGTCGTCTAAATATGGCTTCAGCACCTTTAGGTCGCGGCGGCGGTAATAGGCCTTAACGGCCGGCATGCCTGCTTGATCGATTGATAGTGGCACAATGTGCGCCCGGCTTCCAAGTTTTGCCTGCAGCGCATCCAGCTTGGGCATTTCGTCGTAGCACACGGTGCACCATGTGGCCCAGAACAAGGCAACGACAGGGGCGCCTTGATATTCAACGAAACCTGTTAGTTGCCCGTCACCCTTCTTGAAGGCGACATCTGGCATCGGGTCACGGCTATCCAGCAACCGAAGCCCACGTGGTGGCGCTGCGGCAAAGGCGGTAGCGCCAACTGAGACTGCGCTGGCGGCGACAACGGCGGCAGCACCTTGTAGGGCCTGACGGCGGGATAATCGCATGCGGTGATCTCCAGATTTAATTCTAAGCAGGTCCAGTCCAAGATGGCCGTATTGCGAGAATAATCAATGCAAACCGCTATAACAGCTGGTCACAATGCAGCGAGGCTGGAGTTGGTCGTGAGTCCAGAAATGCGAAAGGCCCGGGATTGCGCCCGGGCCTTTCTAAAACCCGCCGATGTGGCGAGCGGTTTAGTCTCGCTTAGGCGCCGCGGATGGAGCTATGGCGAACGCCGAGGCGGCGTAGCGTGTCCATCGTCAGGCCACCTGTGGGTAGGCCCTTGGAGCGCTGGTAGCGTGCGACAGCGTCTTTGGTTTGACGACCGTAGACGCCATCAATCCGACCCGGGTTGTGGCCAGCTGACCGCAGTGCCCGTTGGATTTGAGCGACGACATCCGTCGTTGTGTTGGTTTCACACAGGATAGAGCGCCACTCGAGCCGCTCGTCTGTAACCTTCACACGCTTCGTGATGTTTTCGTAGCGTGCTGGGATGGCGATGGCGCGGCTTGCAGGCGGCTGCACCATTTTGCGTACCCGAACCGTGTCATATTGCGCCGGAATGGCGACACGACGTGTGGCTGCCGGGCGTTGAACCACCTGGCGGGTTACGGTCTTGTACACGGCAGGCTGCGTAGAACGGGTTGTTGCAGCTGGGCGGTCAAGAACGCGCTTGCTGATTGTCCGGTATTCAGGCGGCACTTCAACAAGGCACATGATTTCGCCGGTTGCCTGGTCCAGGCGCTCAATCGGTCCACGGCCCTTCTTCCAGGTCGTATAGCCTTGTTTGACGAGTATACGTTCTGTCACCGTGCGGTAGGTGGCCGGCACTGGCGTCAGGACTTCCTGCGCTGGCTGGGCCAACACGCGCTCCGTTACGGTGCGATATGTGGCAGGGATAACCTCAACGCGCTCAGATGCTTCGCGTACGAGCACGCGCTCGGTGCCGCTTTCATAGCGGGCCGGAATTGTTTCAAGGCGCTGGCTTTCAGGCTGAACAAGCAGGCGTTCGGTTGCGGCCTGATACTTTGCCGGGATCAGCACGCGGGCATAGCATTCGCCGGGCCGAGCATTGGGCGGCAAGTTGGCTGCGCCAGTTTGTCGACCTGCTGCGATAGGGCGGGTGAATTCCGGAGCGAAGTGCAACACCGCGGGCAGATTTGGTATCTGTCTGATGCACAACGTGAAACGGTGTCGCCATGTCGAACTATACGCATCTCACGCCCAGCGAGAGAGATCAGATCGCTGCCTTGAAGGGCGC
>JBDQJI010000117.1:0-11115 GCA_040263875.1 Alphaproteobacteria bacterium | reverse complement strand
GCTGATGCTGAAGCTTCGCGATCAGCACGTCGCGGCTGGTCAACTCCGATGCCATCGACGCAATCAGGCCCTTCAGCAAAACAGGGTCGTCGGGCAGCGTCTGGGCGTCGTCGATCATGGCCAGAGATTACCAAAACTAACCGTCCGAGGGAATCCCTGAATGTCAGGAAAGTGGCGCAACACCTCACTTTATTAGCCTACCGTTAGAGGCTGCCAGGTGCGAAGCGGCGCACGCCAGTCGATCCCCTCTAGCAACATCGAAAGCTGCGCCGGCGTAACATGCAGCTTGCCGTCCGCGACTGAAGGCCAAACAAACCGGCCACGCTCCAGCCGCTTCGAGAACAGGCACGCACCCTGACCATCCCACCAGATTACCTTCAACAAATCGCCCCGCCGACCGCGGAACACGAACAGATGGCCGTTATAAGGATCAGCCTCCAGGACCTGCTCCGCCATCGCCGCCAGACCGACAAAGCCCTTGCGCATATCCGTGACACCGCCGGCCAACCAAATCTTCGTATGCGCCGGAACCGGGATCATGTCCCAAGGGTCCGGGCCAACAGCGCCACCGCATCAGGGTCGAACGCCCCATTCACCCGCAAGCGATGACCGTTTGCCAAATCAATCTCTATAGAGCCGTAATCGCCTCGACGCTCAGGCCCCGCCGGAAAATCCTCCGCGATAACCTCAACCGGAAGGAACCTGGCTGCCTCGCCTGCCGCTTCCGACGGCTGGAAACGAGGATCACGAAGCCAATTGAACACTTGGTTGGCGTTCACATCGTAGCGGCGCGCCACTTCGGAAACCGATACGCCCAGAACCTTCGTCTGCGCCACTATCCGCCGCTTCTCATCATCCGACCAAGACCGTCTCGCTCGCCGCTGCTGTCCCATATCCGCACCGCTTAGTGTCCATTATCGATAGTGGACACTTAACCCCACTATCCAGACACACCATCCGCCTCAGGCAAAACTGAACAAGAGGGGGGGGCGCCGGACGCTTACGCTTAAAGAAAAACGGCACCCGAAGGTGCCGCTGTTCATGTCGCTCATATCGCTGAGTTCTTTAAGAACCAGGTTGAGGCTCTGGATCGCCACCTGGTTCTGCTGTTGGCTTGCGCCGTCCACCGGTTGGGATGGAGGCCCGTGGGCCGCCGCCAGGATTTGCGCCAACAGGTGGTTCTGGTGGCTCAGGCTTCTGGATATCTTCGCCACGCAGCAGGGCATCGATCTGCGCCCGGTCAAGCGTTTCATATTCCAGCAGCGCTTCCGCAAGGATCACCAATTGATCGTGATGCTCTTCCAGGATGCGCTTGGCTTCGGCCTCGCCATCCTCAACGAAGCGGCGGGTTTCACTGTCGATAACAGCCGCCGTCGCGTCAGACACGTTCTTGCGCTGTGCAACGGAGTGCCCAAGGAATACCTCTTCCTCATTGTCTGCATAGCGCAGAGGCCCTAGCTTATCTGAGAAGCCAAACTCCGTTACCAGTCGGCGCGCATATTGCGTGGCGACTTTGATGTCCTGAGAAGCACCCGTCGTCACGTTATCAGCGCCAAAGATGATCTCTTCCGCAACACGGCCACCGAAAGCGCTTGCGATAAGTGCACGGATCTGGGTGATCGACTGTGATAAACGATCCCGCTCCGGCAGGAACATGGCGAGGCCAAGTGCGCGACCGCGCGGAATAATCGTCACTTTATGCAGTGGCTCGTGGCCTTTCACATGCAGCATGACGATGGCGTGGCCCGCTTCGTGATAGGCGGTCAGCTTCTTTTCGTCGTCGGTCATGACCATGGAGCGGCGCTCCGACCCCATCATGACTTTGTCTTTGGCATCTTCCATTTCGGACATGTTGACGGTGCGCTTGTTACGCCGTGCCGCCAGCAATGCAGCCTCATTCACCAAGTTGGAAAGATCAGCACCAGAGAAACCAGGCGTGCCCCGTGCAATGACCCGCGCATCTACGTCAGACCCCAGGGGTACCTTGCGCATATGCACTTTCAAAATCTGCTCGCGGCCGCGGATATCTGGGTTCGGCACCACGACCTGACGATCAAAGCGGCCCGGACGTAGCAGCGCCGGGTCCAGTACATCTGGGCGGTTGGTAGCGGCGATCAGGATGACGCCTTCATTGGCCTCAAAACCGTCCATCTCGACCAACAGCTGGTTGAGGGTCTGTTCGCGCTCATCATTGCCGCCGCCAAGACCGGCACCACGATGGCGACCAACGGCATCAATTTCGTCAATGAAGATAATGCAGGGAGCGTTTTTCTTGCCCTGTTCGAACATATCACGCACGCGGCTGGCGCCGACGCCGACAAACATTTCAACGAAGTCAGAACCAGAAATCGTGAAGAATGGCACATTTGCTTCGCCAGCAATGGCGCGGGCCAGCAGCGTTTTACCCGTTCCGGGCGGGCCAACGAGCAAGCAGCCTTTCGGGATTTTGCCGCCTAAGCGTTGAAACTTCTGCGGATCGCGCAGGAACTCTACGATTTCAACGAGTTCAGATTTTGCTTCTTCAATGCCTGCGACATCTTCAAACGTCACGCGCCCGGATTTTTCCGTCAGCAATTTTGCTTTGGATTTGCCAAAGCCCATCGCACGACCACCACCGCCCTGCATATTGCGCATGAAATAAATCCACACACCAATCAGCAGGAGCATTGGGAACCAGTTCAGCAGGACACTCAGCAGACGGTTTTCTTTAACGGGGCCAGCCGAAACTTTAACGCCAGCTTCAATCAATCGACCCACTAATTGCGGATCTTCAGGGGTATATGTCGTGAAACTCCGACCGTCACTTGTCTGTCCCGTAACGGTGCGGCCAGTGATTTCAACGGATTGCACCCGGCCTGCGTCAACAGAGCTTACGAACTCAGAATAGTCCATCTTCTGGGCGGAACCACCCATGGAGCCACCCTGGAACGCCTGGAACAGAAGAACCAGCGCCAGAAAAATCGCCGCCCAAATGAGCATATTTTTTGAGATGCCGTTCAAGACCGCCTCACAATCATAAAAGCCGAACCACAGGCTCACGTCGCCTACTCAAAGAGATAAGGCGACGAGAACAGTTAACAAGCGTTTGCGACAGTCAAAGCCGTTGGCGGCGCAAATCGCACAGGAAAGAGACTGATATCACAAATTGATGCGTTTGGTCCATCATTCGCTTTGTGCGGCGCGAAAGTACTAAACCCTGTAATTCGGCCATTTTTTCTGAGAACCGGCAGGCCGGTGATGACTTGGCGCGGCGGATTGCCCCGGAAAGCGTAGGGCGGCATGCGATCAAGGTTTTTGCCGAGCATAGTTTCAAGGTCGCGCAGGCCGGCATATCCGAGCGGCCCAATCAGTACGTCACCGCCCTGATGAGACGAAGCGTCTTTGGGATTAAGCCTAAACCGATTGTCCCAAAGTCCAGCTTTGAGGGTTTGCAAAGGCACAAAGTCGGGCAGTTTGGCTGGCTCACGCCAAAGGAGAGCCTCTGCGCCTTTGACTTGAATAATAGCCCCGCCGCAGGTCCGGCGTGTATCCGGGCTATTGGTAATATCCTGAAGTAAGCGGGCGATGCGGCTATGGCGGAGAGGGCCGTCTGCACCGCCTGCCATGCGAACGACGCGGTCTAGCAGGCGCGAGCTGACGGCGGCGGGTGCCGCTGCGAGGCGGCTTCGATCCAGCCGGATCAGGCCGTATGGCGCAATTGTAGTAGCCTGCACGGCCAGGCGCGTGACCTCCTGCTCGATGGCAGCATCTTCGCTCGCGAGCGTGGCCGCAGTTTTGGCCAGCCGAGTGGTGTCGCCGCTTGAGGTTGCGAGGGCGTTGCGGATGCGGGTGCGAGCATACTTTATGGCGCGATTGCTTGGGTCATCAGCAATTGTCCAACCTGTTGCCTCTGCCGTTGCGGCAACCTGTGCTTTAGGGAAGTCGAGCAATGGGCGGAGGAGGCGCAGGTCGGCACCTGGTTGGACACCGCGCATCCCTGAAAGCCCCTTCACGCCACTGCCGCGTGCGAGCCGCAGCAGCAATGTTTCGGCTTGGTCATCCTGGTGATGTGCTAGCAGCAAGTGAAGCGCACCGCGTTCGACGGCGGCGTCTCGCAGCAGGTCATAGCGAGCCTTGCGCGCCCATGCTGGCACGCCATTTTCTGGTGGCATGCCTGAGACTTTGCGGATGCAGGCAGCAATGTTAGCGGCACGAAGTTGTTCGGCAGCAACCCTGGCTTCGCTTGCTGATTCGAAGCGAAGGCCATGATCAACGATGATGGCGAATGCGCTGCCACCTTGCGCCCGCGCCCATCTGTCCGCCAGCCAGACAAGCGCCATGCTATCCGGCCCACCTGAGACGGCAACGGCAAGCGTGGGCGCGCTTTCAAACACGCCAAGACGCGCCATGGCAGCCGCAAAGGCATCGTCGGTGATGGCGGAAGTAGCCGGTGCGGCGATGGCCGCCATGCGTCAGCTACACTTCAGAGACGCTTGTTCCCGCACGGCCTTATCGCGAAGGCGCTTGGGCGCGCCGCGGTAATCGCTCAACAGTTTGGCGAAGCTGGCGCAGGCTTCGTTTTTCTTCTCGAGCGCCTGCATCGACATGCCAAGCTTGTAAAGATTATCAGGCGCTTTCGGCCCCTGCATGTCACTCTGCCAGGCTTCTAGGAATGTCGTCGCAGCTTCCTGGTATCGTTGGCGGGCATATTGCGCTTCACCCGTCCAGTAATGCGCATTTGCAGCCAGTGAATGGTCTGGAAAGGACTTGCGGAACGCGACAAACGCATTCTCCGCCTGTTCAAAGCGCCCGACCCGAAGAAGCCCTTGAGCCTCATCATATTTCACTTGTGCGTCGCCCGTAGGCAAGCCAACTTGAGCCGTGGATTGGCTGCTTGTGTCTGGTGCTGGCATGACGGTTGTCGGTGCGGCGGCTTGCTCCGCTTTCACCTTTGCCAGCTCAGCGCTGAGCTTCTTGATGCGCGTCTCGGCTTGGCGGAGACGAAACTGGAGCTGCTCGACCTGACCGGTCAAGCCCCGCATCTGGTAATCAACGCCCGAAAGGCGTTCTTCTAAGCGCTGCCGGTAAGCCAGGTCTGAATCGACAGGCTGCGGCGGCCTAGTCTGCGCAGATGCAGCACCTGCGGTTAAGAACGTAGTGAGAAGTGTAGCGGCGATCAATCTTTGCATGGACGGGTATTTGCCCCCGGAATGCGGCCTAAACATGGCGGTCTGACTGATCGCCGCCGATTTTTCGAATAGTCTGACTTAGCGAACGACCGCGACGCCGCGGCGGTTCTGCGCCCATGCGGCTTCGTTGGAGCCCAGCACTGCTGGACGTTCCTTGCCAAAAGAAACCGTTTGCAGGCGGCCAGAGGCGACACCAAGCGCGGTCATGTAATCCTTGACGGCATTGGCGCGACGAGCACCCAGCGCCAGATTGTATTCACGCGTGCCGCGCTCATCAGCATGGCCTTCGATGTTGAGGGCCACATTCTGGTGACGCTTCATCCAATCTGCCCAGGAGCCGACTGTGGCCCGTGCTTCTGGGGAAAGGTCATACCGATCGAAGCCGAACTGGACGCGATCGCCGATTGTGGCGTTCAGCTCTTCCTGGGAACCAGGGCGCGGAGCGTTCACGGCGACTGTATTGTTAACGACCTTAGGCGGCGGCGCTGTTGTGGTGGTCACAGCTTGCGCAGAACCGCTGGTCGCGGGCTTGTCTTCATTGGTCGAGCATGCGGCCAAAGCAAGGCCCAGTGCGGCGACGGCAAGGATCTTCATAGACATAGCAGGGGTACCCCCAAGAGTGTTTGCGCCGCGGTTTAAGGTACATGAAAGACGGTGCGGCGCTTCAGTTGCGGTGGTCTTACTTGAGCAGGACTCGGTTCACAAGGTCCATGTCCAAACTCTGTTAGTGGAATTCAGGCGGTGTTTTATGGTGCCAAAGGCGACCATGCCGGATCAGATGCGCCGCCTGGTGTTTTGGCCTGACGGAGATTGGCCCCAGTGACATCAACCATATACAGGCGGCTGGTGCCGCCTTGGCCGCGCCGGTTCGTCGCTGTTTGACGATAGAACATGAGCACCCGTCCGTTCGGAGCCCAAGTGGGGCCTTCCTCCAGGAATGAGGTTGAGAGAATGCGTTCATCCGATCCGTCCGGGCGCATAACGCCGATGGAAAACTGACCGCTTTTGATTTTCGTGAAGGCAATCAAATCACCGCGAGGTGACCATACCGGCGTTGCATACCGGCCTTCGCCGAATGAAATGCGTTGCACATTGCCGCCGTCGGCGTCCATCACATAAAGCTGCTGGGCACCACCACGGTCCGAGTTGAATACGATCCGGCTCTGGTCCGGTGCGTAAGATGGTGAGGTGTCGATGGCGGGATGTTTGGTCAATTTGCGGATTTGCCGAGTGCGCAGGTCCATCGTGTGAATATCGGAATTCCCGCGCTGCTCCCGCGCGAACAACAGCTGGTCGCCATCGGGAGAAAAGCGCGGCGCAAAGGTCATGCCGTCAAGCGGACCAACGGTTTCCCGCTGGTTCGTGTCAACGTTCAGAATGTGCACGCGCGGCAGACCGTTATCGTAGGAGAGGTATGCGACCTCCTGCCGGGAGGGTGAAAAGCGTGGGGTCAGCACAAGGTCGCCACCGCCTGAAAGCATCTGATGGTTCGCACCATCCTGATCCATGATCGCAAGCCGCTTTACGCGTCGGCTCGCAGGGCCGGATTCAGCGATGTAGACGATGCGCGTATCAAAATAGCCGTCCTCACCCGTCAACCGCGTGTAAACAGCGTCGGCGACCAGGTGTGCGACCCGGCGCCAATTGCTGCGTTCGGTCACGAATGCTTGGCCGACAAGCTGCTGCTCGCCGATAACATCCCAAAGCCGGAATTCTACCCGGATACGGCCATCCCCTTGGCGTTTGACCGCGCCGACGATGAGGCCTTGGGCATTGACTTGCCGCCAATCAGGAAAGCGTGGTGCCAGTACGGCTGCAGCTGGGTTCTGGATAAAGGCTTTTTCGTCAATCGCGCGGAATAGGCCCGATCCAACTAAGTCTGCTGTAGCGACAGCAGCGATGTCCCGGCCAAGCTTATCTTCCTGGCCACTCGCATCCACGAATGGCGCCAGCGCGATCGGGAGCGGTTCAGCAATGCCGTCGGTCACGTTGATCTGAAGTTCAGCACGGGCCTGTTGCGCTGTGCTGATAACGAGGGCGAAGGCTGCCAGGGCCAATATGGCGATGGCGCTGGAGATACCGCCAGAGAGTATGGAGCTTCGGGCTTGGTTCATTTCAGTCCTCTTTAGCCAGTCCGTTTGGCTTGGGGGTAGTTCGGGCAAAAGGTCAGCTTGGATCGAACGTGATGCGCATGGTGCGCCAGTTGGAATAGGAATTCGGCGGAAGCACGAGGCCATTGGCGTTAAACGGCGCACATTTCTGTACTGCTTGAATAGCGCGGGCGACGGCCACGCGTCCCGGCGCGCCTGCGGATGCGGGCGGTTTCTTAAGAACACGCGGTGTGCCGATAAGGTTGCTGCTGGTGTCCAACTCAACGGAGAGCTCGACGATCAGGTCACGTGCATTGCGCTGCCCGTCAGGTTTGTACCAGCAACCGCCAAGTCGCTTCGCCAATGCCGCTTGATCTGATGCGCTCACACGCGCGCCAGCAATGCCAACACCAAGCGTTTTGCGCACGCCATCAAGACCGCCCGCAGTTGGCTTGGCACCAATGCTGGATTTCATGGACGCAAAGAAATCTTGCTTTGCAGGTTTCTTACCGGTGGCCTTCTGGGGCGCTTCTGCGATTTGTCGCGTGCCTGTGTTTGGCGCTTCATCTGGTGGATCATCCAGGTGCGCCGGGCGGCGTGGTGGCAGTTTGCAGGCGGGAGTGCGGCTGGTGTGTAAGCGGGAGCGTCCACACGTGCAGGTAGGGGCGGCCTGAGTTCGCAGTGGCAGTGCGCGCGTGCAGCCCGTCGGGTGCGGCGTCCGCCGCGGACTCTGACGACCGAGGCTGGGTGTCGGATGACACCGGATAGCACGACAGGAGGAGCGGGCGCGGCGGAAACGAGCTACAGAGCCACGGGCTCCGCCATGGATTCGCCGTCGACCCTTCGCGTTGTAGCAGATACAGCCGCGGAAATGGCGATGGAGTCGCCAGCGCGGACGTGCAGTGCGGACGGCTTGGCCGAAGCCAAGCAGCAGGCATGGGTACTGCACCCAGATCACGTCTACCGGAAGAGATGGGACATGGTACAAGTGGTCGCCTTGCTGTATGTTGCCATTCTCGTGCCGGCACGCACAGGGTTCGCCATCGATCTGGAGCCGGGCAGCTGGACGTGGTGGCTTGAGCTCTGCGTAGACGTGTACTTCATAGGCGACATCTTCGTCAACTGTACGCCTGGCACTGCCATGCTGTTTCTCGCCGCCAAAACTGTACCTTCCGTACTGACACCCGCCTGCTGTGCTCCCGGCAGTTCGCACGGGGTTCTTCGACGATGGGGTCCTCGAGATGCGTCCGAATCGCATCGCGCGCTCATACGCGAAGCAGTGGTTGTCGGTGGACGTGGTGTCCTGCCTGCCAATTCCATACATTACGCTGATCATAGCTTCGATGTCAGAGAATGGCGAGGCGTCTGGACAAGGCAGTACCACGAAACTCTTCAAAATATTGCGGCTGCTGCGACTCGCAAAGCTGTTGCGGCTCGGGCGACTGAAGAAGATTATCAAGCGGCATGAGGAGGAGTTTGAAAATCTGATGGGAGTCTTCAAGGTGGGGGGCTCCATCGTCGCCATGGGTTATACCTGCCACCTCGTGGCCTGCGGCTGGTATTTTATCGGAGATGACGTTACGAATCCGGAGTTAGGTTGGATTAAGGGTCAAATGAATGATGTATGGAATGCCACAGGAGACCAGCAAGAAGTTGGCTTCAGCACACGTTATATCACCTCGTATTACTGGGCGATCACCACGATCTCCACAGTGGGTGCGTCGTCTCTGAGTATCTTGTCGTTTTGTCTAACACTAAGCGCAATACGTGCATCGTAGCACCAGCTTGCCACGGGCAGACCGTGCAGTCTAAGTTGGGTCTTTTCGGTGTGGCAGGTTTCGGCGATATCACTGGGAAGACTGACTCAGAGCGCCTGTACTCGATCATCGCAGAGATGTTCGGCTGCCTGATGTTCGCAGTGTTGATCGGTTCGCTTGGGAGTATGATGGTCGGTCAGAAATTGCTCGAAGAGAAGGTTGAGAAACAAGTATGTGAGCTTAGAGAGTTCATGGAGGCGAAGGGCATCCCAAAGGACCTACGTGTCAAGATCCGGCATTACATGGAGACTCTGTACGAAAGCAAGAGCGGATTCGATGAATCAGAGGTGCTGTCCCAGCTCCCGCCTGCGATGGCCCAGGAGCTGCTCTCGCACATGTACCAGAAGATTCTTGGTCAGGTTGCAATGTTCAACAACCTAGAGGAGGGCGCAATTACACAGATCTGTGCTCTAATCAAGCCGTTGAAAGCTATGGAAGGTGACATGATCTACAAAAACGGCGAGGTAGGCCGGGAGATCTATATCATAATCGAGGGCATTGTAGAGATACAATACACCGGGAATTATACCGCGTCGCTGGCGGAGATGAAGAAACTGAAGGCTGGGGCAACGTTTGGAGAGGGGTGTGCATCAGAGCTCTTCGAGTACGACGACGAAGATGAAGCGAAACGGGAGCCGTTTAGGCGCGAGGATACAGCTGTCGCCCGCACCGACTGCGACCTCAAGTTCTTGACGCTGGACAACTTGCGAGACGTCTGCAGGTCTGTCCGTGATTGTTTTGCCCTGCGTCCCCTCCCCTTGTTTTCTTTCATTCTCGCTTGTTTTGCCTATCGCTCCGCGCTGCTGTGAAGGCGGCGTGGTCCATTGATGTTGCACTGTGAACTGACCTCGTGTGTTGCGATGTGCACAGCGAATTCCCCTCTGCGCGAGCAGAGATGTGGCTGATGGTTGATATATTCCATCGGAACCGCCTCGCGGCTCAGATCCACCACTGGAATGCGGCAGAAGGGACAACCGGCGAGGGAGACAGTGGCGTCTCGGTAAGCAAATCAGTTGTGAACTCATGCGGTTCAAAAGGTTGGTGTCAAGGCACCATTGTCGCTTCGATGATCGAGCTCGCAAAGCTCGAGTGGGCAATGCTGGTAATGCGTCGCAGTGTTTGCATGAAATTTGACTGCGTGTTTGTAGGCAGTGACGGTGGAGATTGCAGAAACTATGAAGAAAAAGTTGATGCAAAAGTTAGAAAAGCACCAAAAACATCAAACTGCCGCGCTTGCTGGCTCGAAATCCCCTGGCGCGAGGGCTGGCAACTTGAAAGGCAAGGCCTCGGAGGGTGCAGCGACGAATACAGTGTCTTTTGATGCTGGCGGAAAACAACCTGTTCCTCTGCCTGGCACAGTAAATATACCGTCGCCGTCGCATCCAACCTCATCGGTGCACGGTGAGGACACCACACGTGGCAGCAGTGGAGTTGGCAGCGACGATCCCGGCAATCTCGATATCGACAGGCGGTCCAGGAGCAAGACGATGATACCTGCAGCCAGCCCGTCGCCAGGGTTTAAACCGGTGAGAAGATCGCCCAGCAATTCTGCTTGCAGCGTAGTGAGCATCAGCAAGTCGGCGTCGACGAGTCCGTTCGCATTTTGGTGCTACTCCTGATTGCTTCGCAGTTGTCCCCGTTTCTGCGACCGCACGCTTTGAGGTGCTGCAAATTAACACATTGAGTGTGTCTTCAATCTGCAGTCTAGGCGACGAGGCAGTTTGACTGGCGAAGCCATTAGTTGGCCCGGCAACAGCGTGATGTCACAAAACGCCGATGAACAGCTGCAAATTCTCAACTCTTCTGTGGCTCGCCTTGAGGGCAGAATGGGCAAGCTGGAGGCCATTGTGGAGAAGAAGATGGACGCCATGCTCACAATGTTGCAGGGGCAGCAACAACAAAGCACACCTCAAGAGCAAGAGCCACGTCCCGCACGAGAACCTTAACTTGGCGCGAAAAAGTCTTGAAATGAACGATCCGAGCTACGTGCCACCTTCTTACACTCTTACATTCCTCTCTCCCTCTCTCTCTCTCTCTCTC
>JBDQJI010000116.1:0-11286 GCA_040263875.1 Alphaproteobacteria bacterium | reverse complement strand
GCGCCCTTCAAGGCAGCGATCTGATCTCTCTCGCTGGGCGTGAGATGCGTATAGTTCGACATGGCGACACCGTTTCACGTTGTGCATCAGACAGATACCAAATCTGCCCGCGGTGTTGCACTTCGCTCCGGAATTCACCGCTGAAGCTGCTGCGTGCCGCACGGTCTGCGCCTCACACGAAAGCGCCTTACCCGAAAGTCCGCCGCCTCATCACGGACTTGCTGCATGAAGCGCGCCGCAAGAACAACATTCATGAGTTTTTTGAAGCCGACATAACGGATTTCATGGCATGGCGCGCTGAAGCGGGACCGCAAGCCTGTTCTGTAACATCTTTTATACTGGCATGCCTTGCCCGCGCAGTCCGTGATCAGCCGGAAATGCAGGCTTACAGATCAGCGTTTGGCGGTAAACTGATTATCTTTGATGATGTGGATGTCAGTTACACCGTTGAAAAAGTGATAGACGGCGAGCCGACAGCTTGGGCTTATATGGTCCGGGATGCAGGCCAAAAACCAATCCGCGAGATTGAAACAGCCCTTCAGCGCGCTAAAACAACGCCGGTCGAAGGCACGCAAACCTGGCGGATGGCATCCCGACTGATGCGCTTGCCGCGGCCGATCAGGCGCCTGGTCTGGCTTGGTCCACGCTACTGCCCGTTCCTCATGAAGCGATACATGGGAACTGTGGGCCTTACCTCTGTTGGCATGTTCAGCAAAGGCGGGCTGACGCTTCTGCCGCTGTCCCCCATGACGTTGACGCTCTCCATAGGCTCCATCGAGCAGAAAATCACGCGACGAGACGGCGAATATATCTCACGAGATATCGTATCGCTCTGCCTGATAGCCGATCATGACATTATCGATGGCGCGCCTTTGGCCCGGTTCGCAAGCGGATTGCGGAGCAGGATCGCTGATCCGACTAATCAACTAAGCAGCTAGAGAATTTACCGACCGCACTGAAGTGAGAGATGCTTTAGCCCTTGTGTTCGGCTAGCAGTTCAACCACGCGCTCAAGATGTTCTTTCTGCAGTGGTTTGTGGATGTATTCCTTCACAACTGGGAACTGGCGCGCCCGGTCTTCATCATCCGGGTTCATGGATGTTGTCAGCATGACGACGACAATCTTCGCAAAGCTTTCACCCAACTCCGCCGTCGCGGCTTCTAGAAATTCAAAGCCTGTCATGCGCGGCATGTTGATATCCAGGAAGATCACATCAATCTCGGGCCGATTAGGCTTCAGCAGATAATCGAGCGCTTCCTGGGCGTACCGGAAGCTCATGAGCGATTGCACGAGACCAGATTCATCAATCACCATCTTGTAGAGAATTTGATCAACCTGCTCATCATCAACCAATATCGCGGTGCTGATCGGCGGGATTTGGGCATCAGAATGTTTGTTCATATCTCAGTCCCAGTCTCTGATCTGGGCTGCTTAATCCGCAGTTCCACAGAAAAAGTCGAGCCGACATCCGGCGTCGAAACAACCTTGATGTTGCCACCATGATTGACAGCGATGCGCCGACATAACGCCAAGCCCAGCCCAGCGCCGGCAAATTCATCATGCAAATGTAACCGCGAAAACATGGCGAACACGCGGTCCTGCATATCCAGTGGGATGCCAACACCATTGTCCTGCACAGAAAGTACAATAACACCGCGCTGCTTGCCTGAACTAGAAGACACCTGCACTTCAGGCGGCACACTATCACGATTGAACTTGATGGCGTTGCTAACAAGATTTTGCAACAGCGCCCGCATTTGCATTGCATCTGCATCAATCGTTGGCAGCGGATCGATTGTAACTGTGGCACCCGTAGCCTCAATATCACCAGCGAGAACACTGACGACATCATTAGCGACATTCGTCAGATCGATTGATTGATACGCTGTCTCAGCCCCGACCACGCGTGTATATTCCAGAACGTCGTCAACGAGGACCCGCATACGGTCAATGGTCTGCAAGCTCATATTCATGAGCTGGCGCTGTGGTGCTTGCCGATCTACCGGCATCATCATGGAAAGCCGGTTTAGCAAAGAATAGAGCGTATTCGCCGGCGCCTTCATGTCATGGGCGATTGAGTAAGCGAATGTCCGAAGTTCCTCATTCGCCGCATCCGCAGCAATACGACCTGAATCAGCCTGTTCCTCAAGGCGCTTAATTGCAGTTAGATCATTATGCGCCCCCAGCATTCTGATCGGCTTTCCCGCTTCATCACGGATCGCAATGCCACGGCAGCGTACCCAAACCGTTGAACCATCGGCATGGCGGTAGCGCACGATCTGGTCATAGGGATGGTTTGGGTCGGCGCAGTGCTCGTTGAAGTTATCGAGGGCGACGGCTAAGTCTTCAGCAAAAATAATGTCCTGCCATTCAGCCAGGTCGTGAGACTTCGTTTCAGGAGCGATGCCGAACAAGCGCCACATCTCCGGGCTCATCCATTCGTTGTCCGGCGCTTCTAAGTCCCAATACCAAACACCGTCCAGCGAACCATGCTGGAGGAAGCGCCACATTTCTGGATCTTTCTGGATCAAGCCTTCCAGCTCGGCTTCCAGGTAGTGTTTTTCAGTCATAAATGTCTCTACCCAAAAACCCAAAACCGCTTCTATAGTTCTTGTATGGCACAGATACGGCGGGGAATGGTTATGGAATACGATTATATTATTGTGGGCGGCGGATCGGCTGGATCAACCTTAGCGAACCGTCTTTCTGCCCGCAGCGCCAACCAAGTTCTGCTACTGGAAGCTGGCGAAGATACTCCACCGGGTGCCGAGCCTGAAGAAATCTTGGACAGCTACCCCGGCCGTGCCTATCTCAACAGCCGTTTCATCTGGGATGAGTTGAAGGTCACAACGGAAAATATTTCACATAACCAACCAGACGCCCCCAAACCACCTCTCAGAAAATATGAGCAAGCGCGTGTGCTCGGCGGCGGTTCCTCTATTAATGGCCAAATGGCTAATCGTGGCGCACCAACAGACTTTGCCGATTGGGAGGCTCGCGGTGCCAAAGGCTGGAACTGGGATGGGGTCCTGCCCTATTTCAAGAAAATCGAACGTGACCTTGATTTCAACAACGAATGGCATGGCCAAGAAGGACATATTCCTGTCCGCCGTATCATGCCGCAGGATTGGAGCGGCCTTGGCAAAGCTGCCGCTGAAGCCTTCGCTGCCCAAGGCTTTGAGTATCTCGAGGACCAGAACGGTGAGTTTCGGGATGGCTACTTCCCGATCACCATCTCCAACGCCAATGACCAGCGCGTATCTGCTGCCATCGGCTATCTCAATGCAGACGTTCGCCAACGCCCAAACTTAACCCTATCCACCCTAACCTCCATGACAGAGCTATTGTTTGAAGGCCGTCGCTGCATTGGCGTAAAGGCACTGGTCGAAGGCAAACCGCAGGAGTTCCGGGGTCGGGAAATCATTCTCTCCAGTGGTGCCGTCCATTCGCCCGCCCACCTACTGCGTGCGGGCATTGGCCCTGAAGGGCACCTTCGGGAAATGGGCATTGAGGTGCGCCATAACCTGCCAGGCGTTGGCAATCAGCTGATGGACCATCCTTCGATAGCACTCGCCAGCTTCATGAAACCCAATGCCAGGCGGCAGAAAGAAGGATCCAGGCGGCACTTAGTTGTTGGCCTTCGCTATACGTCTTCCACGCCGGGCGTGCCCCAGGGCGATATGTTTGTGGCCGTTGCTCATAAATCAGGCTGGCATGCTGTGGGCGAGCAAATCGCCTCCAAAATCCTGTTCGTCAACAAGACCTATTCCGAAACAGGCTATGTCCGCCTGAACTCCAAGCACTGGGCCGAAGAGCCAGATGTCGCGTTCAACCTATTATCTGACAGCAGGGACCTGGACCGACTGAAAGAGGGCGCACGCATGATGGCTGCAGCCTATGCATCTGAAGCCCTACAGCGCGTCACGTCAGACCCATTCCCGGCCAGTTGGGGCGATAAAGTCCGCCAGATCAGCGCTGTCACCACCAAAAACAGACTCATGACGGATATTGCCGCCAAAGTGATGGATGGGCCAGCACCTCTAAGGCGTTGGTTCATGAAAACATTCGTGACAGATGGCCTGACGATGCAGGACATACTGACAGAAGACGAAAAGATGGAAGGCTTCATCAAGCAGACAGCAGTTGGTGTATGGCATGCCTCGTGCACCTGCCGCATGGGCGCAGATGACGATCCTATGGCCGTCACGGACAACCAAGGCCGTGTGCGCGGCATGGAGGGACTGCGCGTCTGCGACGCCTCCATTTTCCCCGTCGTCCCCTGCGCCAACACCAACTTCCCAACCATTATGGCAGCAGAAAAGATCGCGGATACTATTCTGGCAGGTTCCCCCGCTTAACCCACACACGGGCGCCATCTGGGCCAGCAGTCGCACGGGTTCGCGTATCCTTTGGCAACCGCAGCCAGGACTGTGTTGCGAAGGTTTCACGAGCTTCAGAGAATCCGCCAGCAAGGACCAGCATCTCAATACCATCCGGCGCATCTAGCACCACGTCTGCCCCCGGAGCCCAGGTTTCGATCCGGACGTCCTCCCGGCCATCGTTGAAGAGTTGCATAATGGCGACGCCTGGTCTTTCGGCATCAGGTGTTAGCGGCATTTTCTCCGTTTCGATGCGAACCTGGGTCCGGTCCGCTAGGTCAAACTGCCAGAGCTTTACAAAGATGGTGCAGCCCGGCGCAGACCCAGGCGTGTGGCTGGATTCCGGCGGGTTACGAATATAACTGCCCGCCGGAAAATCGCCGTGCTCATCCTGAAAAACACCTTCCAAAACAATGAATTCCTCCCCGCCCGTATGAACGTGGGGGGAGAAATGGCTGTCCGGCGCATAGCGGACGATTGTGGTTGCGCGCGCCACCTCATCGCCGATCCGGTCCAGCATGCGCCTGTCTACGCCTTTCATTGGTGAGGCGACCCAAGGAATGCTGGGACCGTGCATCACGGCGCGCTTGGTGAAGTTTGCGTTCAAATCCATGTCTTTGCCTCACATTCTGAAGGGTTACGCATTCAGGCGTCACCTGTTATCCGCCGATACTTGGCCTTGTAGCGACACGCTCACGCCAATCCTGCAAATTCTTGTAAGTATCGGGTATCGCAATGCCAGCAAAATCCGCGAAGCCTAATCCGGCAAACGCCGTGATATCAGCCATCGAAAAAGTATCGCCCGAGATGAATGGCTGAACCGCCAGCACGCCATCAAAGTAACCCATGCCGGTAAGCGCTTCTTCTTTTTGATGCTCACCCCATTCCGCGCATTGATAGCCTTCAATCTCAGCACCAAGCCCTGGCGTTGCGTGATGGAAGTATGCGCCGACGGCATCTAGCAATCTGGCTTCAGCCCGGCGTTGCATCATATGGATAATGGCGCGGTCTTTCGGCGTTCGGCCAGTCAGAACAGGCTCGCCTGAAATATGGTCTAGGTATTCGGTGATAGCAGTGCATTCAGCAATGACAGTGCCGCAATCGAGTTCAAGCGCTGGGACGGCACCGGATGGGTTCTTAGCCAGATAGGCCGGCTGTTTATGTTCACCACCAGGAACATCCACGCTGACGAATGTCACCTGATCCATCAATCCCTTTTCCGCTAGCGCGATGCGGATACGGGCGGGGTTCGGGAAGCCTTCGAATTCATAGATTTTCATTTTAGTCTCCATATTTACCTATCAGTAGATAGACACAAACTCGACCAATAAACACACTCTGTCAAGCCTCTCTATCGATAGATATGTTATGCATGTCCAAACAGGCTTTGCGCGGAGATGATTTGACGATGAGCGACAGATTAGAAAAGCTGCTGGATATCGCAGAAGACAGTGTCCGCTTGCGGGGATATCACGCAGTCAGTTTTCGCGAGCTGGCGGACGCGCTCGGCATAAAAAGCTCCAGCGTCCATTATTATTTCCGCCAAAAAGAAGATCTAGGCCTAGCCTTGGTCAAGCGCTATGAGGATCGATTCTTTGCCGCTGTTGAAACGGCCACGGCCGATGCCACAACGCCAACTGAGCGGATAGCGGCATTCATGGGCGTTTACCGCCTCGCCCTGAATAGTTCCAGCAGCCTTTGCTTATGCGGCATGCTTGGGGCGGAAAGTGCTGGCTTGCCAACTGCCCTAGCCGCGGCAGTCGCGCAATTCTTCAAACGCAACACCACATGGTTAGCGGCTGCGATGCTCGAAGACCTCTCGGCAGACGCCCGCGAACGAAAAGCCCGCCATGCGCTCGCAGCGCTACAAGGTGCCATGATGATCGCAATAAGCCTCGGCGATCACGCCGTGTTTGAAAACACGGTCCAAGACCTCCAGTCCACCTTGACCACTTAGCCTCGCCAATGACCAAAATCGTCGAAAGCACAGAGAATTCATGCGGTTTCTTCAAGATAATTCTGGAAGAGGATAGCAGTGTCGGTTTCTATATCTTTGTGTACGAGACTGCCGCCTCCAAACATCCAGAACGTGACTATCTTCAAGATGACTTAGCAATGGCACAAACCTTCTGTCTCGAAGATTTCGGCGTGCCAATAAACTCTTGGGTTCCTTCGAAATCCTAACGCAGATCAGACCAAAGCATCGGCGAACTTGTGATTGGCGTCGCGGTGACCGGCCTCATCGGCGCGGACTGCAATGACGACGTCACGCAGGCGCGCGTCCTCACCTAGGTTCCAATATTCGATGGCAATGGATGGGGCCGGCGTATTTTCCACTTCACCAGCATCGATTTGCGCAAGGTAGTGGGTGTAGCTGATGACGGCTTCTTCTTCGAAATACCCCACCACCCGGTGCGCGGTCTTGGGTGCAAGGAGGTAGAGGAAGAAGTAAAAATTGTAGAAAATCGCCTGAGCGCCCATCACCAAAGCGCGCTCTAATAAGGACGGCTCGGCGATCTTGATGAATGTCATGAGGTGCATGCGCTCATTCTCTGCCTCATCCAGCAGTTCTCGGATCCAGCCTTCGTCATCCTTGATTGACCGGAGCGCTTTCAAATGCACCAGCAGTCCCCCCACCATACCTGGGACAGCAGCGACCGTTTCAAGCACGACGGCACGATTGCCATAGCGGTTTGCAAAGAACTTGTCGGCAAAAAAAACGTAGAAACTTCACAACGCCATGCGCGAATTTATCGCTCGCACCTTCAGGCTCGCGATGCAGCGTCAGGTCCACATTGGTTCCGGCTTCAATCTCGTTGCTCATGTCTTAGCCCTCCACCCAGGCTGTTCCGGCGCAACTGCACATGATCCATACATGGGCAGTTAGCCACGCCCGCCAAGTCGGCGACGATGCCGCAGGTCAGCGACATGGCGCAATCCTGGACGCAACCGAGGTAGCGAGAGCACTTTGACAAACACCCCAACCACGCCTGACAATTCCCCGAAGCAATAAATCAAGGGAGAAGCGTTATGGGTATTTTGGATGGTCGCGTGGCGATCTGTACAGGGTCTGGCCGGGGCGTCGGGGCTGAAGTCGCGAAGCTGATGGCGGCTAACGGGGCCAAAGTCATCGTGAATGACCCGGGTGTTGGCGGTGGCGGCGAAGGTGGCGACCAAACACCGGCCCAGGCGATTGTCGATGAAATCAAAGCGGCTGGCGGCGACGCTGCCGCGAACTTCGGCTCCGTCACGTCATACGAAGACTGCTTGGACATGATCACCCAGGCGCGGGATGAGTTCGGCGGTTGCCATGCTGTGTTTAACCCAGCCGGTATCCTGCGGGACCGCATGTTCCACAAAATGTCCCCCGATGATTGGAAAGACGTGATCGACGTTCACCTGAACGGCCACTACAACATCAACCGCGCGGCCATCAACCTGTTCCGCGAGCAAGAATATGGGCGGATGATTATGGTCTCCTCCACCTCCGGCGTGCTGGGGAATGTGGGGCAGGCGAACTACGGCGCCGCCAAAATGGGCATCGTGGCGCTGATGCGGATCGTCGCTATGGAGAACGCGAATAAAGGCATTACCGCCAACGCGATCCTGCCTTCCGCAGACACGCGGATGACACGCTCTGTACCGACCCCGAAAGACCCAAACGCAGCGGAAGTCCGCGAAGAGCGCCTGCGCTTGAGCCCGGCGGACGCTATCGCCCCGCTTTGCGTGTTCCTGGCGTCCGAACAGGCCAGCTATGTGTCCGGCCAGGTGTTCCACCAGCGCGGTGCGGAGCTTTCCCTTTACGGCGACATGAAGCCTGTCCGCATGGCGCATCGCCATGGCGGGTGGACGGTTGATACCATTGCTGAAAACGCGATGCCGAGCCTCAAATCCGGCTTCGTCACCATAGGCAACAGCCGGGACATTCACCCTGGCCTGCCGCTAGAATAAGCGACGCTTGAACACCTGCCTGCCGCTCTCCCGCATACACGAAAGACCAAATCCATGACGACCAATTTCGCTGATGAAGAACGGATGCTGATCGATCTCGTCGATAAATTCGTCGAGAACGAGCTGATTCCGCTCGAAAAAGCCGTTATGGAGCGGGAGGCGGCGGGCGGTGAAGTCGCGTTGCTGCCAGAAGAGGAAGCGCCACTGCGCGCCAAGTGCAAAGAACTCGGCCTTTGGGCGTTGGATGCGCCAGAGGAAGTGGGCGGGTCCAACATCCGCACATCCGTCATGCTGGCGATCCAGGAGAGGATCAAAAGCACGGTGACGCCATTCATCTTCCCGCCAGATAGCCCCAATCTCCACATGATGATCGAAGTGGCGACGCCGGAGCAGAAAACAAAATACATGGAGCCATATGCCCGCGGCGAACTCCGCTCCAACATCGCCATTTCTGAACCGGGTGCGGGCGGTGACCCTGCCCAGATGAAAACCCGCGCCATTCGTGAAGGCGATGAATGGGTCATCAACGGGCGGAAAATCTGGGTGTCCGGCGTGCCTAAGGCGGATTTCCTCATCCTGATGGCCGCGACAGACCCTGGCAAAGGTGCCCGCGGCGGCATCACGGCTTTCTTGATGGATACCAACACACCCGGCTTCGCCATCGAACGGTCCATCCCGATGATAGCGGGCGCGCGGACATATGAGCTGACGTTCGACGACGTCCGCCTGAAGGACTCACAAGTGCTGGGTACCGTCGGCCAAGGCTATGCGCCTATGCAGAAGCGCCTGACCGTTCGTCGCCTGGAAATGGGCGCCATGGGCGTCGGCATGGCCGAACGTGCGCTGAAAATGATGTGCGCCCACACCCAGCAGCGCGAGACTTTCGGCCAGAAGCTGTCAGACCGGCAGGCAATTCAATGGTGGGTGGCCGACGCCGCCACCAAAATCCACGCCACCCGCTTGATGGTGCAGGACGCAGCGCGGAAGCAGGAAGCCGGCGAAGACATCCGCACCGAAGCCTCCATGATCAAGGTCTACGCCACCGAAATGGCCCAGGAGACCCTAGACAACGCCATGCAAAGCTTCGGCGCCATGGGCATGACCCGCGAGTTACCGTTCGCCATAATGTCCCAACGCCTCCGACTTTCGCGCATTTACGAGGGGCCAACGGAAGTGCATCGCATGGTCATCGCACGGCGGACGCTCAGGAAGTGGGAGTGAAGGGGCAGCGCTAAAGGAATTATGCTTCCGGCCAGTCCGGCACGTCATCCCAGTTTAGGCCCGTGTCGGAGAATTGCGCCTTTATCGCAGCAATTTCTGCATTCTCCGGCCATCGCCCTGCGGCATCCTTGATGGCGGCGAAGACGTACCCGACAAGACCTTCCGCTTCTGAAACGCCATACTGTTGGGCCTGAATCACAGAAAGCGCCCTCTTTAATATATCTGGGATTTGGCCCTCATCACTCGGAGCATCTCCCTTCCGGAGAGCATGATAAATTGCAAGCCCAGCCTTGCTTTCCTGAAGTAGAATCTCCCCGTCGTCAGCGAAGCGGCTGTCCTGGCGGATATGGTCAATACGGGCCAAGGCATCGCTCACCCTGTCCCAAAGCCCCTGTTCGCCTGCGTCGCTCGTGACATTGACTGCTGCCTTGGCTTCCTGAAGCGCAATCTCTCTGTCGTCAGCGAAGCGGCTGTCCTGGCGGATATGGTCAATGCGGGCCAGGGCAGCGCTCACCCTGTCCCAAAGCCCCTGTTCGCCTGCGCCGCTCGTGACATTGACTGCTGCCTTGGCTTCCGTAAGCGCAATCTCTCTGTCGTCAGCGAAGCGGCTGTCCTGGCGGATATGGTCAATGCGGGCCAGGGCATCGCTCACCCTGTCCCAATGCCCCTGTTCGCCTGCCTTGCTCGTGACATTGACCGCTGCCTTGGCTTCCTCATGAGCAATCTCACTGTCGTCAGCGAAGCGGCTGTCCTGGCGGATATGGTCAATATGGGCGAAGAGCTTCTCTATCTCGCTCCTGCTTGCAGGTGCGCCAAGCTTGCCAATGTGATCCGTGGCGGCGGCGGCAAATATGCGTGCGGCTTCTAACGAACAAACATCACCGGGATAGAAATAATCTAGGGCGGCGAAACGGGATGCGTGGTCCCGATGGGTGAGGATGGAGGTGTATGCAGCTTGGATGCCAGATAGGCGATAGCCCGTATCAAGCAACGCTGTATGGACGCCCGCTTGGGACAAAATATCTAATCGGTCCAGAAGATGGCGTTCGCCAAGGATATCCGGTTCCAGCGGAGCTAGACCATTGTCACCGTCAATGCGGGTCATACGATTTAGCAGCGCTCTATCCAGTGGAACGGGCGCTGCGGGCGCATGGGCAGGCAGATAATCGACCAACGCGGCGTTAATATATTTCAGCCAGGACAGATTAAAGCCACAGCAGAACGTTGCGAGCGCCAGCAGGTTTTCATGGGCTTCCAGGATAGCAGGCGACGGCGAAACCGCCCCAGACGGCGTGTGCCAGCGGGTGCGGCGATCCCGGCTGATAATGTCCTCAAGCACGTTATCCCGGTCGACGCCATCAAATAACGTTGCGCTGTCCGCCCCTTCCTGCATCCGCCGGATACCGATTTCGGCGATTGCTGCGGCAAAAAGTGCGCGGGGCCATCTGGTTGGCGTCATGCCCTCCTTCGTGGGAGCCAAGCCGCCATCAACCTCCAACAGCATTCGGGCCAGAGCTTCCGGAGGCGGCGGCGTTAAACCCTGCCCCTTGAAACGCGCCTGCATAGACGCGATGAGCTGTTCTGAATCGACTGGTGGAGCAGCCCCACTGAAGTGGTCCATTCATAGGGATAGTATTTATCCCATCAGAGGAGGATCAGACGATGGCAGGCAAGCGAGACAAACCAGAAGAGATCGTAGCGAAATTGCGCCAAGTAGAGGTGCTTCAAGGCCAAG
>JBDQJI010000115.1:0-11350 GCA_040263875.1 Alphaproteobacteria bacterium | reverse complement strand
GTCTTTCAGCGATTCTTCGTTTTCGAACTGGCGGCGGAGCGTTGTTGCTGTTGCTTGGCGTCCGGCCTCAATCAGCCGTTGGATGGCTTCGTAGATCCGTTGATGTGCTAGGTCTGCAAAGCAATGCGGGTCCAGAATATCCGCCACCCGGTCGTAGGATGAGTTGTTGACCAGCAGCGCGCCAAGCAGCGCCATTTCAACCGCAACATCTGCTGGGGGCTCACGAACAGGCGGGCCACCGCCGCCGCCGCCACCGAATTCAGCATCGGGACCGAATTCTTCATCGGGGCCATATTCTTCATCGGGGAAGGCGGGATCGGGCAGGGCGGTGATGGAGGCTGTTTCATTCATTGCGGCAATCTACGCCGCTTAAGCTGAAGCGCAATCGAGTGAGACCGAATGAATCCCCATGCAATCGGTGGATAGCGTGGAAAAAGCTTTCAATCGGCAGCGTTTCGCGCCATATAAATGTGTATCCCACATCATTCGGATCGAAGATGTGCGGCGGTGGAGGTGAATACTCTGCCACGTAGCTACAGGCGCGATTCGAATTTGACAGATATTTTTGGAGGTTTCTAGCGATGACTGGCCCCTTGATGCCCAAAGCGACAGCCGTATGGCTGATCGATAATACTGGCCTTACCTTTGATCAAATTGGCGCATTGTCTGAATTGCACCCCCTTGAAGTACAGGCGTTAGCAGATGGCGACATCGGTCAAGGCATTAAAGGCCGGGACCCAATTGCGAATGATGAGTTGACGAAAGAGGAAATTGCTCGCTGTGAGGCAGATCCGAATGCCCGTCTCGTTATGTCTAAGCTTGCTGTGCCGCGCGCTGCGGAGCGGACCAAAGGCCCGCGCTATACCCCGGTCGCTAAACGCCAAGACAAGCCAGATGGCATTGCGTGGCTGGTGCGGAACCACACGGAACTTTCTGATTCGCAGGTCATCAAGCTGATTGGCACGACCAAGACCACCATTGCCTCCGTTCGCGATCGGACCCACTGGAACAGTGGTAACATTCATGCGCGCCATCCGGTTGACCTTGGCCTTTGCACTTATATGGAACTGAGCGGCGCTATTGAGAAAGCCCGCTCTAAGTTGTCATCTGAAGACCGTGATGCGCTCGAGGCGAAAGATCGCGCACGCTTGCAGACAGATGATCAGCCGAAGGAAGAGACCAAAAAGACGCCTTCCATCGAGGATCTTTTCCGCCACTAAGTGCTTTCTGCCTTTCATGCACATTGTGCTAATAGCGAAATAGGAGACGTCCCATGGGATGGATTGCTTGGATTATCGTAGGCCTGATCGCAGGCTTCCTGGCGAAACTGATTATGCCGGGCCGTGACCCTGGCGGTTTTATCGTCACCATGCTGATCGGCATCGTCGGCGGTGTGATTGGCGGCTTTATCGGCAAAGAGCTTGGGCTTGGTGCCGTTAGCGGCATCAACCTGCCGAGCATTCTGCTGGCGACAGGCGGTGCTGTGATCCTGCTGGCTGTTTACCGCGCCGTTAAGCGGTAATTGCTGCGTCTCCTTTGATCTGCGTCCGGTGCATCACGCGCCGGACAGTCGGATCAAAGGAATCGCGCCGGTGCAAAACGCCCAAATTACTCCAGATCAACACATCGCCTGTGCGCCATTGATGGCTCCAGGTGAATTCTGGTTTCGCCGCGTGAGCCCATAGCGCATCAAGCAGCGCCTCACTTTCCGCCAGTGGCAAGCCTTCGATATAGGCATGGGGACGGCGGCCTAGGAATAAGGCCCGGCGGCCTGTGCTTTTGTCCAAACGGACCAGCGGATGGCTGGCACCTACGGTTTCTGTGGGATCATTCGGCTCCACATGCCCCCGGCGCAGTATTCCTGCTGAATTATGTGCGCCATCATGAACGAGGCGTTTGCCTTTGATCGTAGTTCGCAAATCATCTGGAAGTGCCTCATAGGCCCGGAACTGATTAGAGAACCAGGTATCGCCTTGGCCTTCTGGGACCTCGATTGCGAAGAGAATGGCGGTCTTCGGCGGTCGCTCGATATAGGTCATGTCGGCATGCCAAACGGCCTCGCCAGCGCCCAAATTGCCGATGGGCTTGCCGTCTTCCACCACATTTGAAATCACGTTGATGTCTGGATATTCGGGTAGGAACGGTGCGCCGTATGGGTTGGGGCCGGGTGGATCAAGCTCACCGAAGCCTTTTGAGAATGCCATCAGTGCGGGATCAGGCAAGTTCTGATCGCGCATTAGCAGCACCAGATGCTCGGCCAAAGCAGTCCGCAACGTTGAAAATGTATCATCGGAATGATCGGATGCCGCATCAAACCCAGTGACAGTCGCACCAAGCGCTGCATCAAATGCTGTGATTTTCAAGAGATTCCGCCTCGTTTCCGTATTCCATTGGGCCCATACGCCAAAACCGTTGACCTGTAGCGCCCCCTCCCGGATAGACTAGACCAAACCTGCACCGTCTTTCGAGAGGCCAATATGCCAAAGTCGCCAAGCCCATATGACTTCGACCTGGATAAAAACCCCGCAAACTTCCAACCATTGACGCCGCTCGGCCATTTGGAGCGTGCGGCTTGGACATATCCAGACCGGGTCTCGGTTATCCATGGTGCCAAGCGGTTTACTTGGAAGGAAACGCATACACGCGCTCACAAATTGGCAGACGCTCTGGCAAAGCGTGGCATTGGTAAGGGCGATACAGTGGCCGTGCTCAAAGCCAATACGCCTGAGATGATGGAAATGCATTTTGGCATTCCCATGACCGGTGCCATCATCAACACCATCAACACCCGCTTGGATGCGGCGATTATCGGCTTCATCCTGGATCATGGTGAAGCAGACGCCGTGTTCGTCGATCGTGAGTTCGCTGGCGTCATGGCTGAGGCGCTCAAGGTCGCGACGGTGAAGCCAATTGTCATCGACGTAGATGATTCGGAATATAACGGAGTGGGCGATCTCATCGGCGAGATGGACTACGAGGCGTTCTTGGAAACCGGCGATGCCAGCTTCCCCTTCACGCCGCCGGATGATGAGTGGGACGCTATCGCGCTGAACTATACGTCCGGCACGACAGGGGACCCCAAAGGCGTTGTCTACAGCCATCGGGGGACATACTTAAACACGGCCTCTAATGCGCTTGTGTGGCAAATGCCGCATCATCCAGTTTATCTCTGGACCTTGCCGATGTTCCACTGTAACGGCTGGTGCTTCCCGTGGGTCATCGCCATGCAAGCAGGGACGCATGTGTGTCTTCGCCAAGTGCGGGCTGATGCGATTTATGCCGCTATTGCTGACCATGGCGTGGACCACATGTGTGGCGCGCCGATTGTGCTGAACATGATCGCCAATGCGCCTGATAGCGAGAAGCGCGACTTTGATCATACTGTAAAGGTGATGACCGCCGCTTCGCCGCCACCACCGTCTACCTTGCAGAAGATGGAGGAGGCCGGGTTCGACGTAACCCATGTCTATGGTTTGACGGAGACGCTTGGCCCTTCAGTTGTCTGCGCCGCCCATGATAATTGGGCGGACCTGCCACCGGCAGACCGCGCTGCCGTTAAGGCGCGCCAGGGTGTGCGTTATCCAATGCTTGAAGGTGTGGATGTGATAGAGCCGGAAACCATGGCCGTTGCCCCACGCGATGGTGAGACGATTGCGGAAGTGATGATGCAGGGCAATATCGTCATGAAGGGCTATCTCAAGAACCCGAGTGCGACCGAGGCCGCGTTTGCTGGCGGATGGTTCCATTCGGGCGACCTTGGCGTGATGCATGAGGACGGTTATGTCGCGTTGAAAGACCGCTCTAAGGACATCATTATCTCTGGCGGCGAAAACATCTCCTCCGTGGAAGTGGAGCAGACGCTCTATAGCCATGCAGCGGTTTCAGAAGCCGCTGTGGTCGCGAAACCAGATGAAAAATGGGGCGAAACACCCTGCGCCTTTATTGAATTGAAGCCTGGTGCTGATGCGCCTAGTGAGGCTGATATCATCGAATTCTGCCGCGCCAACATGGCCCGCTTTAAATGCCCCCGCGATGTGGTGTTTGGGCCTTTGCCGAAAACATCCACCGGCAAAGTCCAAAAGTTCGTGCTAAGAGAGCGTGCGAAGGAGATATAAGAGGTCGCTTGGCGGAGATAAGACGCCTCCGCCGTTGACAATAGAGACCTCATTTCGCTATATCCGGGTCTCCGCGCGCTGGTCGTTTCGATCCGGCGCGCGTTTCCTTTGCTAATTTGCATTTTGAGGTTTGGTCCGATGAAAGTCGTGCGTTCGCTGAAAACCATTAAGAACCGCCATAAGGCATCCCAGGTCGTGCGTCGTCGCGGTCGGATCTACGTGATCAACAAAGTGGTCCGTAAGTTCAAAGCACGCCAGGGCTGAGGCTATATCGTCATTGTTGGGCATTATCGCCCACATGACGGAAAGAGTGCTTGAATTCAGCGCTCCAGTCGGGTTCGATTATCCTCGCGCGGAACGCTAGTGCGCTAGAGGAATAGCCCGGCCATGCAGACGAATTTTACGCTTGCTCAGCTGAAAGACGCTGACGTCGCCGAATCGGAAAAGATTCTGCGGACCTGCGTCCATTGCGGCTTCTGCACAGCGACTTGCCCGACATATGTCTTGCTTGGAGACGAGTTGGATAGCCCGCGCGGGCGTATCTACCAAATCAAAGACATGCTCGAAAACGCCCGCCCTGCAACGGCGACGGTCGTGAAGCATTTGGACCGCTGCCTGTCTTGCCTATCCTGCATGTCCACCTGTCCATCCGGTGTGCATTATCAGCACCTGATCGACCATGCTCGCTCCCATATCGAAAAAACCTACAAGCGCTCGTTCTTGGATCGGATGCTGCGGCGGGTGTTGGCGGAAGTGCTGCCATACCCGAACCGATTTCGTGCAGCATTGGCCGCTGCATGGTTCGCCAGGCCAATCGCGCGCTTTGTGCCGGGTCGGATTGGCGCGATGTTGCGACTTACACCAGCCTCCATCCCGCCGCGCTCTCCAATAGAAGGCGAACGTACGCACTTTGCTTCGGGTGAGCGTAAGAAGCGTGTGGCACTGCTGGCGGGCTGCGCACAGCAGGCGCTGGACCCGGTTATCAACGAGGCGACGATCCGTTTGTTGAACCGCCATGGCGTCGAAGTGGTGGTCGCCAAGGGTGCCGGCTGTTGCGGTGCCCTGGTGCATCACATGGGCCAGGAGGAAGCCGGCCATGCCGCTGCCCGACAGAACATCGCCGCATGGTCGGCGGAAATGGACGGCGAAGGGCTCGACGCGGTCGTCATCAACGCCTCGGGCTGCGGTACATCCGTTAAGGACTACGGGTTCATGCTGCGGAACGATACGCTTTGGGCGGAACGAGCCGCGGAAGTGTCAGCGATGACCAAAGACATCGTTGAATTCATGATCGAAATTGGCCTGGATAACCCAAAACCACCTGAACAGTTGACGGTGGCATATCACTCCGCCTGTTCCATGCAACACGGCCAGCAGCTAAAGGACGAACCGAAAGCGCTCCTAGAGGATGCGGGCTTCCGTGTGACAACGCCGCGGGAGCCGCATTTGTGTTGCGGATCTGCTGGTGTCTACAACATCATGCAGCCAAAGATCGCTGACCAGCTGAAGGAGCGAAAAGCGGGTAATCTAAACGCACTCCAGGCTGATGTTATCGCTGCTGGCAATATCGGCTGCCTCACCCAATTGAAAAGCGCCGTGCATGCGCCCTTAGTCCACACTGCAGAACTGCTGGATTGGGCGACGGGCGGGCCGAAGCCTAAGAGGCTCAGCTAGTCGTCTAATTCCGCCAAAATTTCAGCCCGATGTGAATCCATGTCGGGGACTGCGCTGCGCGGGTCATCTGCGGCCAGCTTTACCGCACCCGGCACATTCACATAAGGCAGTGGCGGCGCACCGGGGACATCTTCAATCCAGCGAACGCTTTCAACGGCTGCGACGTGGGGATCACGTGCAGCGGCGGGATAATCATTGACGATGGCGTGCGGGACGTCCGCTTTGGCGAAGGCGGCTGAAAGGTCCTGCACCTTCCACGATGCAATGGCGACACGGATAGCGGCGATCATATCGTCCGCATTCGCCCTACGCCCTTCGACCGATTGCAAGCGCTCATCTGTGGCGAGGCCTGGCAGGTTCAGCACTTGGCAAAGACCCTGATAGAACTTCTCCCGCATGATAGAGATATTCACATACCCATCCGCCGCCTGATATGTGCCTGTCGGCGGCAAGGGGCTGCCTTTGGGCGGGCTTGGGTCAAGCTCCCGGGTAATCATGCCCTGTTGTTGATAAAGCAGCATCGCTTGCATCAGGCTGACATCCAGCCGCCGCCCGCCGCCATGCATCGCGCGTCCGAATAGTGCCGTAACGAGCGTTTGATAGGCGATTAGTCCCGTCGTGTAGTCGGGCACCGGAAATTCAATTCGCTTCGGGGCGCCGTCCTTGTCCGGGTTGGAGACCATGAGGCCGGAAAATGCCTGAAGCACTGCATCGGTTGCGGGGCGGTCTGAATAGGGGCCTTCTTGGCCGAACCCGGCAATTGAGAGATAGATCAGGTTCGGGTTCTCGGCTTTTAAAGCTTCATATCCGAGGCCCAAGCGATCAGCGACTCCGGCGCGGTTGCTTTCCATGAACACATCTGCTTTGGCCGCCAGTTTGCGCACTACATCAAGCTCATCGCTGGATTTGAGGTCAGCCGTGATCGCGCGTTTGCCACGATTGCAGGCGAGATAGGCTGCACTGCGCGCGCCGACAGGCACGCCAATCCGTCTGGACCAATCGCCTTCTGGCGGCTCGACTTTGACGACGTTAGCACCGTTCTGCGCCATCAACATTGCGCAGTAGGGGCCTGCGAGGCCTTGGGTGAGGTCTATGACTTTAATGCCATCAAAGGCGGGTTTGATCGTCATGTGGTCCACTCGTGAATTTTTAACTTGCTACAGTCTTTGCCAGCGGGGGTGAGGGCGCGAAAGTCTGTCTCGCCAGCGGCTTGGAGGGTCAGTGCATCGTCCCAAAAGATCGGCCTTGTGAACGCTGCCTCCACATCAAACTGGCGAGGAGCACCCATTTTCATGCGTTCAGCGAATAACAGTGTGAAGCCCATCAGGCCTTGGGCGATTGGCGCGCGCATACCTATTTCTGCCGCGGCGACCGGATCATGATGGCCTTCTAGGTGCGGAAATTCAAAGCTGTAACCGCTGACCATTTCGGGCGTCAGTTGAAGAGTGCGCAGCGTTCGAAACGCATTGCTGTCTGGCTCAGGCGGTCGTGCGGTCGGGTTCGCTGGTAACGGCACGGGGTCAAGGATCAGGCTTTGGTGGTCAATGCGGATTGGGACAGACCCATCAGCGCGGGTGAATGCAAAATCAATGTTGATATAGCGGCCACGCTTAGCAGGGCTGAGCGCCTCAACGGTCGCATGGACCATAAGCACTTCGCCAAGCGGGACTGGCTCCGATTGGCGAACACGAACGCCCACGTGCAGCCGCTTCGCGCCAAGCGCCTCTCGGGGACGGGCACCGTGCAAGCAGTCGTTCGATAGGACAGTGGCATCCAGCATGCCGCCGAACATAGCCCCATTTATGCCTGCAAATTTGTGATACGTGGCCTGCCGCGTCTGATCGACCTTGGTTTCCCACACCGGTAGAGCATAGCCAACGGTTTCATGGGCAGGCACTTCCTGCGGAGTGGCATCAGCCATAATCGGGTGTCCTTTTTTCGATAAATGCCGCAACGCCTTCTTGGAATGCGTCACTTGCGCGGACTTGGTCGCCAAGCATTTGCTCCAGCGGTTCGCGAGACGCAGCCTCATCCGCCATCATGCTGCTGATCTGCTGCTTGACGGCCTGCACGGCTGGCGGGCTGTTCGCGGCAATCGTTTTGGCGACACCGATAGCCTCATCCAACACAGCGGCTGCGGGGACGATCCGGTTGATCAGGTTCAGGCGGGCGGCTTCCTCTGCCTCAATCAGGCGGCCTGTCAGAATAAGGTCCATTGCATGGACATATCCGATCTGGCGGACAAGCTTCACAGTCGCGCCGCCGAACGGATAGATTGAATAGCGCACTTCTGGCAGCCCAAACCGAGCAGCCGGGTGCGCAATGCGGATATCTGTGGATAGCAGAAGCTCCACGCCGCCGCCCGCGCACACGCCATTTACCGCTGCGATAATGGGCTTTGAGATTGGTTTGATTTTCAGCAGCGCATCATTCACGGCCTTGGAGACTTCTGGCCCAGCGGATAAATCGCCGCCAATATCAGCGCCAGCGCAGAACGCTTTGTCGCCCGCACCTGTGATCACGACGCTGCGGCAGTCAGGGTCTGCGTCCAGCGTGTCCCAAAGGGCGGCCAGTTCAAACAGCATCTCCCGGCTCATGGCATTGCGCTTGGCCTGAACGTCAATTGTGATGAGCGTGACGTGGGGCGCGGCTTCAGTGACCAAAAGCGGCATGCATTGGCTCCCATACATGTGGACAAGGCCGGGCTTGGCCTCGTATCGTTTTTCCAGAACTGCGTTCCTGAATCCTGCGTTGAACTGAAAGCTCAAGCAACCCGCCCGCACCAAAGGTTTTAGCCGCCCCCATGCAAGCCCCGTTCAGCCGCACTATGTTCGAACTTCTGTTGGAGCAAGCAGGGCGTCGCCCGATGCATCCGGCTGTCATCGCTGGCAATGTGACACTCTCTTATGCCGATCTGGCGATGCGGGCGTCTAGCGTTGCAGCGCGGCTGATGGAGGATGGTGTTAAGCGGGGCGACCGGATTGGCCTGCTTGGCAATAATTCACCGGAATGGTTGGAGATATTTTTTGGTGCAGCTGCTCTCGGTGCTGTGGTCGCACCCTTCAGCACGTGGTCTACAGCGGCTGAGCTAGAATTCCTACTGCAAGATGCCAAAGTCTCGACGCTGTTCACGATGCGCGGGTTTGGCGACCATAATTTCGCTGAGAGCATTCAAACGCTCAGGGCAGGCGGCACGGTTCCAGACCTGCAGCGCGTTGTGGTTTATGACGGCCAGCGCGGTATGGGCGATGTTGATTTCGCCGAATACCAAACTGGGTCGCTCGCAACCCTACCGCCGCCGGGTGAAAGTGCGAGTGCGGCTGATACGCTGGTTATGCTCTACACGTCTGGCTCCAGTAGCCGCCCGAAATGTGTGCCGCTTACCCATGGCGACGCGATTGAGAACGCCTTCAACATTGGTGAGCGGCAAGGCCTTCAGCCGGACGACAAGGTGCTGATATCGATCCCGCTGTTCTGGTCCTATGGTGCCGTCAACGCGCTTCCAGCTGTCATAAGCCACGGTGCCACGCTGGTGCTGCAGAAGCGCTTCCAGCCCGCAGAAGCCTTGGACATTATTGAGCGGCAAGGCTGCACCGGATTCTACACGTTGCCAGCAATGACAAGTGCGCTTCTGGCGGAACCGGGCTTCTCGCTGGATCGTACGAAAACGCTCCGCACCGGCGTCACCATTGGCGCGCCGCAGGATGTAAGGCGTACGGCGGAAGAGCTTGGGATCACGGAGATTTGCAACATTTATGGCAGCACTGAAGGCTATGGCAACTGCTGCGTCACCCCACATGATTGGCCGCTGGAGCAACGCATCCAGTGCCAGGGACCGCCACTGCCCGGCGTCACCGTCCGCATTCGAGACCCGGAAACGGGTGCGCTATTGGGCGCTGGCGAAGTGGGTGAAATTGAATTCACCGGCTACCTGACACCCGGTTACGCAGGCGATAGCGCCCAGCACAACGCCAATGTTTTCACCGATGATGGCTTCTTCCGCACCGGCGATCTTGGCGCGCTGAACGCAGACGGGTCGCTTAGCTATGCGGGGCGCTTGTCAGAAATCATCAAGAGCAGCGGCATCAACGTTTCCCCAGTGGAGGTCGAGGAGGCTATGCAGCAGCACCCGGATCTGGCTCTGGTTGGCGTGACGGGCGTTGAGGACGCGGTCAAAGGGGAGCTTATTGTGGCATATGTGGTGGCGCGACCAGGTACGGCACCCACACCCGATGCCCTTCGCCAGCATTGCCGGACCCTGCTTTCAGCCTACAAAACGCCTGCTCGCATTATCCTGACGGACAGCCTGCCGTTGACAGCGACAGGCAAGCTCATGCGCCGTGACCTCCGCGCCATGGCCGCCGCAGAATAACTTCTGCCAAACATTCGCCGCCCAATAACAGCCGCGAAACCATAGGAAAAATCCCCATGCGCGCCCTTCAAATTGCAGAGCTTGGCTCAATCGATAATCTGTATGTTGGTGAGGCACCGAGCCCGCAGCTTGGGGAAGGGCAGGTGCGCGTTGGTGTGAAGGCCGCCGGCGTGAACTTCCCCGATATCCTGATGTCTGAAGGCAAGTATCAGGTGAAGCCGGACCTGCCGTTTATCCCAGGCCTGGAGCTAGCGGGCGAAGTGCTGGAATGCGCCGCTGGCGTCAGCCACGTGAAGCCGGGTGACCGGGTGATGGCGTTCGCCAGACGCGGCGGTGCCTATGCTGAGGAAGCTGTACTGCCCGGCGGGATTGTCACGCCGGTCCCCGATGATATGGATTTCGTCACTGCAGCCGCGTTCCCCGTGGCGTACGGCACGGCGCATTTCGCACTTACCCACCGGGGCAAGCTGCAGGCTGGTGAAACGCTTCTGGTGCTGGGGGCCACGGGTGGTGTCGGCATTGCGGCGATAGAGATCGGCAAGCTGCTGGGTGCGCGCGTTATCGCGGCTGCCAGCTCCGCCGAAAAGCTGGAAATCGCCAAGGCCCACGGCGCGGATGATGTCGTCAACTACCGCGACGAAAGCCTGCGGGATGCCGTGAAGGAGCTGACAGGCGGGAAGGGCGCGGACGTGGTGTTTGACCCCGTTGGCGGATCAGCCTTCGAACAATCCGTCCGCTGCATCGGCTGGGAAGGTCGCATCCTGGTAATCGGCTTCGCGAGCGGAGACATCCCCAAAGTCGCGACCAACATGATCCTGGTTAAAAACTTCGCTGTCGTCGGCGTTGTGTTCGGCGAGCACAGCTGGCGCTACCCAGACGATTCCCGCCACCGCCTCCAATCCATCCTCCCAAACGCAACCACCGGCCACCTAAACCCCCGCATATGGAAAACCTACCCACTAGAAGACGCTGTCGAAGCGCTACGGGCAATCCAGAGCAGGCAGGTGATCGGGAAGATGGTTCTAACGGTCTAGAGCGCTGAAGTTCAGGTTGGTGGATTCCGACGCGAAGCGCAACGCGATCAAGCAAACCTGATTTGAACGTCATTTCCAAGCTCGGCGAGCATGGCCTCGATGGGTGTTTTGAATCCGAGGCACTTTCGCGGCGTTGAGTTCAGGGCCATGGCAAT
>JBDQJI010000114.1:0-11387 GCA_040263875.1 Alphaproteobacteria bacterium | reverse complement strand
TGTAAACGCCTACAACTTCGCACGCAGACTAAAAACCTTGAAAGGTCTCACCCCATTCGAATATGTCTGCAAAGTCTGGACTGAAGAGCCTGATCGGTTCAGAATAAATCCGACCCATCAATCTCCGGGACTAAACACCTAGGATGCCCATCACGCCTGCATAGAAAACCAATAATGGCAAGGCAATCACCAGTGCCATAATCCGAGGCGCGCACAGCACCTCCAAAGGATTGAGGCCGATGGCACGCATAGCGTCAATTTCTTGATTGACCTGCATCGAGCCGATTTGCGCTGTAAATGCGCTGCCAGATCGGCCTGCAATAATGATCGCCGTGATCAAAACCGCCAGTTCCCGCAACACACCTACGCCGACAGAATCGACCGTCAGCAATTGCGCGCCAAACTTTGAGAGCTGATTCGCCGCCTGATAGGCGATCACGATGCCAATCAGGAAATTCAGAAGGCCGACAATCGGCAGCGCATTCAGCCCCGTCGCCTCAATCTGCGAAATCAACGGCTTCCAGCGAATGCGCCAGGGCCGAATTAAGAGGCCAAGGATCGTTAATGTCACAGCGCCGACAAAGCTTAAAAGCTCCAACGCTTCACGCGCCTGATTGATCGTCGTTTCACCCAGGCGCGCCAGAACGCGACCAATCGCAGAGCCACCTTCCGGCAGCGGTTTATCCTTGCCGTGCGCCTTAATCACGACTTCCAGCAGCCGGGCATGTTCTGGCTTCGGGTCTTGCAGCGGGATCAGTCCATCTGCGCCCGCCTGTTCCGCTAGCCGCAGCAGGGCGAGCGCGCCGTTGGTATCGAGACGGGTCAAGCCGGAGAGATCAAGCGTTTTCAATGCGCCGCTCTTGCGCGCTTTCTGGGCCGATCGTTCAACCGCACCCAAGGGCACAGTTGTCCAATCACCAATCACGCGGCCAGTCCCGTCAGCATCAAGCCGGAATTCCGACATGATGCTCCCGGCGCGATTAGGAGCGCTTGCGACGGTGGTTTCCCCCGGTGTCATAGTGGCGTTTGTACGTGGTTAAGGCATTCATGTGAATTCATAACCGTCACACTCTAAGCCGTTCGTTAATTGATAGTTCCAGTTTCCTATCGCTGAGACTGGCGGGAATAGCGCCTGCCTGCTAACTTTGGCCAAGGTTAGTATTTGCTGGAGCATTACCGCGTCGGATGAAGCATCGGTTGGAAATCCCCATCCCATGCGCTTTATCGGCGCTGGCAGAAACGGCTCAGGCTGCGGCTGAGTTTTCGGCTGACCATAACCTAAGCAAGCGAATTACGTTCGCGCTTGAACTCGCCATTGACGAAATAGCATCGAACATCATCCGCCACGGCTTCAATGAGATTGCAGACGGTGCCCAAATCATTCTAACGCTGGATGTGGATGCAGATAGAATGTCAGCAACTTTCGTTGATAACGCGCCTGCCTTCGATCCGCTGGTAGAAGCCCCCGCGCCAGACACAACAAGCGACATCGAAACCCGTGCTGTTGGCGGACTTGGCGTCCATCTTGTGAAATCACTGACCGACACGGCCTGCTACGAACGGAAAAATAACCAAAACCGTCTCACCCTCACCTGGGACCGCGCAACCGAAACAGACTCATAACTTCGAGCAGAAGCCCTTGATGCTGGCACCTTTGAGGGCCATCTTAGAGGCCTAGTATTCAAGCGAAAGGATGCCTCCCATGTTCAGCTTCCTAACCGGCGGCAAAAGCCTGGATTTACCGACAGCCGACACCGCCCTGCCCGGTCGTGCTGATCCTGTCCAAGTTCCCGAAACACACTTCGTTTCTGGCGCTCGCATCGTGCCGCCATTTCCTGAAGGCATGGAAACGATTGTCTTCGGCCTTGGCTGCTTTTGGGGCGCAGAGCGAATTTTCTGGCAGGCGGACGGCGTGTATGCGACGGCTGTTGGCTATGCCGCTGGCGTCACGCCAAACCCAAGCTATGAGGAAGTGTGCAGCGGGCGGACAGGCCACAATGAGGTGGTGCTAGTTGTGTATGACCCCGCCAAAATCAGCGTTGAAGCTCTGCTCAAGCGGTTCTGGGAAGGTCATAATCCAACTCAGGGCATGCGCCAGGGTAATGATGTCGGCACGCAATATCGGTCCGGCATTTATTGCTCGACCGCTGCACAGAAGAAGGCGGCAGAAGCTTCAAAGGCCGTGTTCCAGAAGAGCCTTAAAGACGCAGGGTTCAGCGCAATCACGACAGAAATTCTGAATGCGCCCGAATTCTACTATGCTGAGGACTATCACCAGCAATATCTGGCGAAGAACCCGGCTGGCTATTGCGGCCTTGGCGGCACCGGCGTTGGCTGTCCGATTGGGATTGTTGCAGCAGCGGAATAGCCATCACGAGTAGGAGGGCCGGCAATGTACGCGCAAGGTCTGATCAACGCTTCGGGGGACCCGAATGCGGCTGAAACAACCGAGCAGCTTGCCCGCTTCCAAGCCCGCATCGATGCTGAAGAGAAGATCGAAGCGCGGGATTGGATGCCCGCCGCCTATCGCAAAACCCTGATCCGGCAGATTTCCCAGCACGCCCACTCTGAAATCATCGGCATGCAGCCCGAAGGCAATTGGGTAACGCGGGCACCTTCATTGCGCCGCAAAGCCTCTTTGCTGGCCAAGGTGCAAGATGAAGGCGGGCATGGGCTCTATCTCTATGCCGCGGCTGAAACATTGGGGATTAGCCGCGAAGAAATGCAGGATCAGCTGCTTTCGGGTGCCGCCAAATATTCTTCAATCTTCAACTATCCAACCCTGACATGGGCGGATATCGGGGCGATTGGCTGGCTGGTAGATGGTGCCGCGATCATGAACCAGATCCCGCTTTGCCGCTGTTCCTATGGGCCATATGCGCGGGCGATGGTTCGGGTTTGCAAGGAAGAAAGCTTTCATCAGCGCCAAGGCTACGAAATTATGACCACCCTCGCCCAAGGCGCGCCTGCCCAGAAGGCAATGGCCCAGGATGCGCTGAACCGCTGGTGGACGCCCTCTGTGATGATGTTTGGGCCGCCGGATACAGATTCTGTGCATTCCGACCAATCGATGACATGGAAGATCAAGCGCTTTACCAATGATGCACTCCGCCAGCGCTTCGTAGATGCAACGGTGCCCCAAGCGGGTTATCTAGGCCTCACCGTTCCAGACCCCGATTGCAAATGGAATGATGCAGCCCAGCACTATGATATCGGCCCGCTGGATTGGGATGACTTTTGGAAGGTCGTGAAAGGCGGCGGCCCTATGAATCGCCAACGCATCGCGGCACGCCAAAAGGCTGACGACGAGGGCGCATGGGTGCGTGAAGCTGCCCTCGCCTACGCCGCCAAGCGGTCCGTGCTGATGGAGGCTGCCGAATGAGCGACCGCGCCCGCCTGCCGCTTTGGGAAGTATTCATTAGGCCTCGCAACGGCCTCGCCCACCGCCATGTTGGCAGCGTTCATGCGAGTGACGCAGAAATGGCGCTTATGGCAGCAAGGGATGTTTATACGCGCCGGGGCGAAGGTCGCTCAATTTGGGTCGCACCCGCCACCGCAATCGCCGCGAGTGATCCTGATGAGAAAGCGGAGATGTTTGATCCAGCTGACGACAAAACTTACCGCCAACCAACCGATTATCACGTGCCCAAAGAAGTGGGGGATATGTGAGCGATCCAGCGCTTTTCCGGTATGCCTTGGGCCTTGCTGACGACCAGCTCGTGCTGGGACATCGGCTTAGCCAATGGACAGGTCACGCCCCAATTTTGGAAGAGGAATTGGCGCTGGGCAACATCGCGTTGGACCTGATTGGCCAGGCACGCGGTCTCTACCAATATGCTGGCGAATTAGAAGATGCTGACAGAGATGAAGATGCGCTGGCTTATCACCGCGACGCGCGCGGGTATTTGAACCTCACCTTGGTCGAGCAGCCGAACGGCGACTTCGCGAAGACCATTGCGCGGCAACTGTTCTACACGGCGATGGCGCTACCGTTCTGGCAAGCAATGACAGCCTCAACCGATCAACGCCTTGCTGCTGTAGCGGCCAAGGCGGAAAAAGAATCCGCATATCACCTGCGCCATGCCACCGAATGGACCGCCCGCTTAGGCGATGGCACGGATGAGTCCCATCGGCGGATGCAGGCCGCGATTGATCAGCTTTGGGAATTCACCGGCGAACTTTTTGCAGCGGATTCCGCTGAAGCCGACTTAGCGGCTTTAGGCATCGCAACCGACCGCGCGTCATTGCGCGCCATATGGGATGACACAGTCAACCAAGCGCTGGCTGAAGCCACACTCGCCCGCCCGGCAGATAGCTGGATGACTGAGGGCGGTCGAGACGGCCTCCATGGCGAGGATCTGGGCCATATGCTCGCGGAAATGCAATCCCTCCAGCGGATGCATCCTGGCTTGTCATGGTAGCGATGACTGAAAAAGCTTGGGCGGCCGCCAGCGCCGTATCAGACCCGGAACTGCCGCCATTGACCATTGCGGACCTCGGCGTGTTGCGCGGTGTTCATACAGATGCTTCTGGCCGTGTCGTTATCCGCATTACGCCAACATATTCGGGCTGCCCGGCGATGACTGTTATCCAAATGGAAATTGAAACGGCGCTTGATAAAGCTGGCGTGAAAGATGCTCGTGTTGAAACGGAATTAGCGCCCGCGTGGTCCAGCGCAGATATTACAGCCGAAGGCCGCACCAAGCTGGCCCAAATTGGCATTGCGCCCCCGCCTGACCCTGGCGCATTAATCGAATGTCCCCGTTGCAAAAGCACGGCAACCGAAGAGCTCAGTCGGTTTGGCGCGACGGCATGCAAATCGCTCTGGCGCTGCACATCCTGCCTGGAGCCATTTGAGGCCTTTAAAGCGCTATGAGCAGTCGCGGCTTCACACCCCTCACCGTCAAAGCAACGCGGCTAGAGACGGCTGACGGCCTTGTCGTGGCGTTTGACATGAGCCCAAACCTCGCCTTCAAACCGGGCCAATATTTGACGCTGAGAGCTGAGATCAACGGTGCTGCCGAGCAACGCTGCTATTCGATCTGCTCCGCCCCTGATGATCCGGTAGTAGAGGTTGCGATCAAACGCGTTCCCGGCGGTCGGTTTTCAGAATGGGCGCATGAAAACCTGAAGCCAGGCGCCACATTGGACGTCATGGCACCAGAAGGCCGGTTCGGATGCTCGCCGGGTTCTGCCCCTGCCCGCCGCTATCTCGCCATCGCTGCCGGGTCCGGAATAACGCCGGTAATCAGCCTTGCGCGGACATTGTTGGCAGCAGAGCCTTCTTCAAGCTTCACGCTCGTCTACGGCAATCGGGATATGGCGTCGATCATGTTCCGGGAAGTGTTGGATGACCTGAAAGACCGGTACATGGCACGGTTCTCCGCGATCCATATTTTGAGCCGAGAATTGCAGGACGTAGCGCTGTTCAATGGCCATATCGATGGCCCTCGCCTAAAAGCTTTGAGCGCTGCTGGCCTCATTGCGCCAGCAGATACCGATCTGGTCTTTGTTTGCGGTCCAACGGCCATGATGGATTCAGCTGAGACTGCATTGGCCGCGCTGGGTGCTGTCCCAGAACGCATTCAAACTGAACGCTTCCTGCCAACGCCTGGCGCTGCGATCCGCAAACCCGACACCGCCGATACGCCGCCGGAAGGTGCGCGCGTCACTGCGATCTATGATGGCGTCGCGCGGACATTTCAGATGGCGCCCGGCGAAAGCTCGGCCATTCTCGCAGCCGAACGCGCTGGGATAGACCTGCCCTCATCCTGCCGGGGTGGAATGTGCTGCACCTGCCGCGCCCGCGTGGTTGAGGGCGAGGCCGAAATGGCGGTCAATTATTCACTGGAGGATTGGGAGCTTGAAGCCGGATTTATTCTGACCTGCCAATCCTGGCCAACGACGCCAACGCTCACCTTGGATTTTGACGACGTCTAAAGCATTTGCGATTACGTGATGTCTGCGTCGCACTATGAAGCCAGCGCCCTTGACATCGCCTATCTAATTTATTGGCTGCCGCTCGTCATCGCCTCAGAAATCGCCCACAAACGCTCTTGCGCGTCCTCATCCATCGACTGTTTGGTGGAGGCGGTTTGGCGGCAATCAGAGAAATATTTGCCCGAAACGCCGTCTACGTCTGGCGAGCGCGCGAGATAGGTCTGCGTTTCAGCGCCTTTCTGCACAGAAATCGCCGAAAACCGCATGCCAATCTTGAGGATGACAGCAAACGCCCCGCCATTATCCCGCCCAAACCGCGTTTTCACGAAGCCCGGATGCAATGCGTTCACCGTCACAGTCCCGCCTTCTAACCGCCGGGCGAGCGCGTTCGTGAACATAATATTCATAAGCTTAGAGCGTTGATAGGCAATCCATCCGCCCATCCGCTTCTTATAGACAGCCGTGCCATCCAGATCATCGAAATCTACCGAAGCGCCGACATGGGCGCGACTGGCGACGTTTACTATCCGGGCGGACGGCGCTGCCTTCAGGCAGTCAAGCAATAGGTTGGTCAGCAAAAAATAGTTCAGATGATTAAGGGCGAAGGTCGCCTCATAGCCCTCATCCGTTTGCTTCCGCTTCCAGAAAATAGCGCCTGCATTGTTGATGAGCACGTCGATGCGCGGAAAGTCCTCAGCCAACGCGCTGGCGACGCGGCGAACATCTTTTTGCAATGAGAGATCAGCCTGCTTGAACGTAATATCCTCATTCCCACACTCAGCGCGCAATGCCGCAGCTATACGCTCGCCCTTCTGGGCGTTGCGGGCGACAAGCGCCAAAGTCCATCCGTCTTTTCCCAATGTACGGGCGGTCTCCAGCCCAACGCCGTCCGTAGCGCCAGTAATGACGCAGATTTTTTGATCCATCGGCGAAGTCTCCTCTGATCTGCTCCATATAGCGCGGATTGGGCGATGTGCTAAAACGGATGCATCAATTTTTCAGGAGCGCGCCTTATGGCCATTTCAGACGCAGACCTCTCCCGCATCACCGCCGCCGTCGATGAGGACCGCCTGTGGCGCATGCACATGGAAATGGCGAAGTTTGGTGCGACTGCTAAAGGCGGTGTCTGCCGCGAAGCACTGACACCTGAGGACAATCAGGCGCGCAAGCTGCTTACAGAATGGGCCGCTGAGCTGAACTGCCATGTCAGCATGGACGCCATCGGCAACATGTATGTCCGCCGCCCGGGCTCTGACCCGTCTGCCGCGCCTGCTGCGACAGGCTCCCACCTGGATTCGCAGCCAACGGGCGGCAAGTTCGACGGCGCGTTCGGCGTTCTGGCCGGGATGGAAGCGCTTTATGCCCTGGACGCCGCCGGCATCACGACCACCCGGCCGATCGAGGTTATCAACTTCACCAACGAGGAAGGCGGTCGTTTCCAACCGGGCGTGATGGGCAGCCAAGTTTATGCCCGCCCGGAAGAATTAGACCGCATGCTGAACGTCATCGGTCAGGATGGCGTGAAACTGGCTGATGCACTGGCGGAAACCCGCAATGTGCTTGGTCCATTGGACGACCATCCATTCAAAGCCGAAGTCGCAGGCTTCGTTGAAGCGCATATTGAGCAAGCGCCCAGGCTGGAGGAGACCGGCAACACCATCGGCGTCGTCACTGGCATTCAAGGATCACGCAAATATTCTGTTGAAGTCATTGGCGAGGAAGCCCATTCCGGCACAATGCCCATGCGCCGCCGCAAAGATGCGAGCCTTGCCGCGTCTCAAATGGTTGTCGGCCTGCACAGGCTGATGGAAGACCCAGCCGATGTGATCCGCTTCAATGTCGGTCGCATGCAGGCATATCCAGGCGCGCCTTCTGTCGTGCCAGGGCGGGTGCAATTCTCCATTGATTTCCGCTGCCCGGATGATGAGGTGCGCGAGGCGCTGGGCAGTCAGATCGCCGGATTGTGCAAAGCGCTTGCAGGGCCGTGCCAGGTTAATGTGAACGAGATTCAGCGCTCCGACACAGTGCCTTTCGATACCGGCGTGATGGATATGATCCGCCGCGCAGCAGACCGTGCCGATGCGCCGAACATGGACCTCCTATCTGGCGCCGGGCACGATGCTCGCAACATGGCGTCGCTCTGCCCGGCTGGCATGGTGTTCGTACCATGCAAGGATGGCATCAGCCACAATGAGGCCGAGTCTGCAACCGCATCAGACCTCGCCGCCGGTGCCCGCGTCATCGCGCAGACAGTGGCGGAAATGGCAGGTTAACGGGCGCAATTTCGGGCTGCGGAATCCATTGGACCTGCTGAATAGACCTGCCCCATTTGACAAAGCCGCTGGAATACCCGGTGATTGCAGTTCAATAAATAAAGGGGAGGACTGATTCTATGGTCAATTTAGACAGGCGGGCATTCGGCCTGCAAGCGATCGCGGCAGGCGCTGCAGCACTCGGCTTCGCTGGATATGCAGTTGCGGAAGACTTTCCATCCAAACCGATTGAAGTCGTGATCCACGCAAAATATGGCGGCGGCACAGATACCACAGCGCGCATGATGATGATCCGCACACGCCGTAATCTTGGCGGCGATATGGTTGTTGTTTCGAAGCGCGGCGGCGCCGGAGCGAAAGCGCAGTCCTATGCCGCATCGAAACCGCGTGACGGCTATACCATCCTCGCGCTGACGCAAACGCACCTTTACACAATGGCCCGCGGCAAGTCTGACTTGAACATTGATGACCTTGTGGGCGTCGCCCGCGCCATGGATGACCCAACCTTCATCACTGTGCATAAGGACAGCAAAATCAAGTCTTTAGATGACCTGATCGCGGCCTCGAAGGAAAAGCCGTTGAATTGGGGCGTCGCACAGATTGGCGGTACAGAGCATATCGGCCTTGCCCGCTTCGCCAAGGCGGCCGGCATTCCGTACAAGGCAGTCCCGTTCGGTTCTGGCGCCCAAATGGTGCAGGCGCTTTTGGCTGGCACCATTGACGCCACGCTGCCAAATGTCAGCGAAGCCATTGGCCAGATTGATCAAGGCCTGCTTGTGCCCGTGACCGTGCTTTCGGATAACCGGCTTGCAGGGTATCCGGACGTTCCGACTGCCAAGGAAAAAGGCATTGACGTGCGCGTAACCACGACGCGCGGCTATGCGGTTCTGAAAGGCACGCCACAGCCTATCGTCGAAAAGCTGTCAGCAGCCTTGGTCAAGGCGATGAAGCATGATGTGTTCGCCAACTATCTAAGTGGATCAGGCCTATCGGCTGAAGAAAGCGTCGTCGGCAGCGAGCCATGGACGCAGAACATTCGCGAAGAATATGAAGCGGCTAAAGAAGCCCTGGAAGAGCTTGGCTTCAAAAAATAGCAGTACGAACCGCCGTCGGCTGAGCGATTAGGCTTAGCGGACGGCGCATTCGGCACAGGTATTATCATGACAGAATCCGACGTCGCAGGCGGCGCTGATCGGCGCATAATCCACCGCACAGACACCGTTGTCGCCGCCATATTAATTGGCGGTGCGCTGCTGCTTTGGCGCACATCAAACAATTTCGAAGAAGCGCCAGCTTTGTTCTCGCAGAACATCTCTGCGGACATGTTTCCAAAGATTCTGTTGGTCTGCATTATCGGCTTGTCGTTGATTTTGCCGTTTGAGCATCTGTTTCTATCTGGCGGACGTGAGCGCTTGGATGGCGGGCGGAAAACAGCTGTGCAGCCCCGCGCTTATATGGCGATGGCGCTGATTGCCGTGATCCTGGCCGCGATGCCGTTCACTGGCACCATTATTACGATGTTCGCGATTTCCCTGCTGGTGCCCCTCCTTTGGGGTGAGCGGCGGCTTCTGCGCCTTTTGCCATTCGCTATTATTTTTCCGAGCGCCATTGTCGTGCTGTTCGGGTTCTTATTGAAAGTTCACCTTGAACCCGGCCAATACGGCATCGGGCTTTATTAGGAGCAGTCGCATGGAGCCAGTCCTTGCCGGGATGCTGCTCGTTCTGGAACCATATAATCTGATGCTGATCTGCGGCGGCGTGCTGATCGGCGTGCTTGTCGGCGCTTTGCCAGGGTTATCATCGCCCATGGCCATCGCATTGCTGATGCCATTTTCGATTACGCTTCCACCCGTTCCTGCCATCGCCATGATGGCCGCACTTTACTGTGCTGGCACCTTTGGAGGGTCGATCACCGCCATCTTGATCAACACCCCAGGCGCCCCACCTGCCGCAGCAACTGCGCTCGATGGCTACCCCATGGCGAAACGGGGTGAAGCGGGGCGCGCGCTTGGTCTTGCAGCGTTTTCCAGCGTGACAGGAGGCATACTCAGCCTCTTTATCTTCCTGCTGGCGACGCCTGCGCTCTCCAAAATTGCTGCGAGCTTTGGCCCGCAGGAATACTTCGCGCTAACCCTATTCGCCCTGTCCATGTTGGCTTCAATCAGCGGGCGATCCAGCATTCGTAACCTGATCGCAGGGGCCGTTGGCGTGTTGATTTCCACTGTCGGCATTCATCTTGTCACCGGCGTTGAGCGGTTCACGTTCAATATGGTCGACCTGTCAGAAGGCATTGAGTTTGTGCCAGTGCTGATTGGCCTCTTCGCAATCGGCGAAATGCTGACGCAGGCGAACTCCCGGGAAAAGCCGGCGCAGTTAATCAGCTCCGTCGTTGGGAAGCTTCCAAGCCGCGAGGATCTCCGCCGCTGCTGGAACACCATCCTGCGCTCGACAGGTATCGGCACATTCATCGGCATTCTGCCAGCTGAAGGCTCAACGGTCGCCGCCATCATGGGCTACAACGAAGCCAAGCGCTGGTCCGATCGTCCGGAAGAGTTTGGCACTGGCGTACCCGAAGGCATCGCTGGACCAGAAGCGGCAAACAATGCAGCAACCGGTGGTGCCATGGTGCCGACACTGGCACTCGGTATTCCAGGCTCTGGCTCCACCGCCGTTATTCTCGCTGCATTGATCATGCACGGTTTCCGACCTGGGCCGCATTTGATGAATGAAACGCCAGAATTCGTCTATGCGATCTTCACGGCGATGCTGATTGCCAACTTTGCGTTCCTATTCGTCGGCTTGGCGGGCGCAAAAGTGTTCGCGAAGATTACCTTGTTGCCGAAGGCATTTCTCTGGTCCTCCGTCCTCTGCTTCGCGACCATCGGCGCTTATTCTGTCGCCTCATCCTTCTTCGATGTCTGGTTGATGGCGGGGGCTGGCCTTGTCGGGTTTTTGATGCTGCGGCATGGGTTTGGCCCTGCACCGCTGATCATGGGGTTGATCCTTGGCAAAATGGTTGAGGAGAGCTTCTCCCAATCCATGATCGTGTACGACAATGAGTGGTGGCGCCTGCTTGAACGGCCGATCTGCGTCGGCCTTTTCGTGATCACTGCGCTTAGCCTAAGCTGGCCGCTGATCAAACGCATGTTACCAAAGAAACAAAAGGACTAACCC
>JBDQJI010000113.1:0-11454 GCA_040263875.1 Alphaproteobacteria bacterium | reverse complement strand
TGTAAACGCCTACAACTTCGCACGCAGACTAAAAACCTTGAAAGGTCTCACCCCATTCGAATATGTCTGCAAAGTCTGGACTGAAGAGCCTGATCGGTTCAGAATAAATCCGACCCATCAATCTCCGGGACTAAACAGCTAGGCCTTACACCTTCCTGCTAAAGAAATTGGGCCCCGGAACGAATTAACGTTTCGGGGCCTTTTTCTATCTGTGCGATGGGTAAGCGCTTAGCTGTTAGTGCGCCTCTGCCCAACTATTCGCGGTTCCCGTTTCGACAACAAGCGGTACGGATAGTGTTGCAGCGCTTTCCATCGCTTCCTTCACGACGCGGCAGGTCTCATCCAGTTCTGCATCTGGTGCCTCGAACAGCAGTTCATCATGGACCTGCAAAAGCATACGCGCTTTCAAGCCTGCTGCTTCCAACGCCCCGGGAACTCGGGCCATGGCAAGTTTGATGATGTCCGCAGCAGCGCCTTGCAGTGGCGCATTAATAGCAGCGCGCTCCTGGAAGTTACGTCGGGCTGGGTTCTTGTCCGTAATTCCTGGCGTCCAGATACGCCGACCAAACATAGTGTTCACGTAGCCATGTTCGTGGGCAAAGGCTTTGGCGCGATCCATATAACCCTTTACGCCGGGATAGCGTTCAAAATACGCCTCAATGAACTTGCGGGCATCGCCTTGAGGGATTTGTAGCTGCCGCGCCAACCCGAACGCACTGATCCCGTAAATAATGCCGAAATTGATGGCTTTGGCCTGCCGGCGTAGCGCGGGATCGATCGTCTCGGCCTCCCCACCAAATACCAGTGCGGCAGTCGCCGCATGAATATCCAAGCCATCGATGAAGGCCTGCTTCAGGTCTGGAATGTCCGCTACATGGGCCAGCAGCCTAAGCTCGATCTGTGAGTAATCGGCAGAGATCAGCTTGTGGCCATCGGGTGCTACGAATGCACCACGGATCTTCCGGCCTTCCTCGCTGCGAATAGGAATGTTTTGCACATTTGGATCACTGGATGCGAGCCTGCCGGTTGATGCGCCGGTCATGGCAAATGATGTGTGGATGCGCCCAGTTTCAGGATTGATGTAATTCTGTAATGCGTCAGCGTAGGTACTCTTCAGTTTCTGAATCTGGCGCCATTCAAGCACGCGCTGAGGCAGATCGTGGCCTTGTGCCGCTAGGTTTTCTAGAACGCCTGAGTCCGTGCCCCAGGCACCATTTTTGCCTTTTTTGCCGCCGGAAAGGCTCATCTCATCGAACAAGATTTCGCCAAGTTGCTTTGGGCTGCCAACATTGAATTCGCGGCCCGCCAGTTTCTGAATATCAACTTCGAGCGTGACCATCCGCGCGCCAAAATCTTTAGATAATCCTGCCAGAACGCCTTTGTCGATCAGAACGCCAGTTGCTTCCATTTTGGCGAGTACAGGGGCGAGTGGCCGCTCAACGGCCTCATACATAAACGCCATGCGCTCTGAGGCTAGGCGCGGTTTCAGCGCTTGGTGTAAACGTAGTGTGATGTCGGCGTCTTCGGCTGCGTAATCGCAAGCCACCTCCAGTGCGACCTCATCAAAGCCAATCTGATCTTTGCCCTTACCGACAACGTCTTTGAACTTGATGGTCTGCATGCCGAGATGCCGGTCAGCCAATTCATCCATGCCATGATTATTGCGACCAGCATCCAGCACATAAGACAGCAGCATCGTATCGTCGAACGGCCCAATCGAGACTCCATAGCGCTGCAGCACCGCCATATCATATTTCAGATTCTGGCCGATCTTAAGAACACTCTGGTCCTCCAACATGGGCCGTAAGCAGTCTAATGCGGCCTGCATTGGGATTTGCTTTGGCATGTCCTTGGCAGTGTCGCCAAGATCGAGTTCGCCCTTTGGGCCGGGCGCACGGTGCGCCAGTGGGATGTAGCAGGCGCGCCCTGGCGCTGTAGCCAAGCTAACGCCAACAAGCTTGGCTCTTTGAGCATCCAGTGATGTTGTCTCTGTATCGACAGCGACGTAGCCCTGCGTCACTGACTCGCGCACCCAAGCTTCAAGAGCATCGAGTGACTGGATGAGCGCATAATCTTTCTCAGCCGTCGGCGTCTCTACGGGGGCCGGTGTTTCGATGCGGCCATCATCAGCTAACCGCGCTTCGACCTTTGCCAAGATAGACCGGAAGGTCTGGCCCTTAAGGAAGCCCAATAGCGTTTCAGGATCCGGCGCTTTCACGCGGAAATCGTCGATGGTTTCGGTGACAGGGGCCGCGGCGTCCAATTCTACCAACCGGCGGGAGATGCGGGCTTGATCCGCAAACTCGATCAGGTTCTGCCGCCGCTTTGGCTGCTTGATTTCTTCAGCCCGTGCCAGCAGCGTCTCCAGATCGCCATATTCGTTGATGAGGAGGGCTGCGGTCTTCACGCCAATGCCTGGCACACCCGGCACATTGTCAACAGAATCGCCAGCGAGGGCTTGCACGTCCACGACCTTATTGGGTGGGACGCCAAACTTCTCCATCACTTGGTCTGGACCGATATCGATCATCTTCATCGGGTCCATCATCGACACTTTGTCGGTGACGAGCTGCATGAGATCCTTATCTGAAGAAACGATGGTGACATCAGCGCCGGCCTCAACGCCTTGGCGTGCGAAGGTGGCAATCAAGTCGTCGGCTTCAAAGCCTTCAAGCTGGATGGCGGGCATGCCGAAGGCGCGGGTCGCCTCGCGGACGATTTCGAATTGAGGTCGCAGTTCTTCAGGCGGTTCGTCACGGTTGGCTTTGTAGGCTTCATAGATGTCATTGCGGAACGTAGCGCGGGCGGCATCGAAGATGATGGCGATCCGGTCCGCGTCCGTGCTGTCAATCAGCTTCATCAGCATATTGCAGAAGCCATATACTGCGTTGACGGGCGTTCCATCATCCCGCGTCATGGGCGGAAGGGCGTGGAAGGCGCGGAAAATAAAGCCGGACCCATCTACCAGGTAAATATGGCGTGGCGGGCTATTGTCGCCTGCTTCTGGGGCAGTCGTTACCGCACTTTCAGACCCATCCATCATGGTTCAGGTTCCCTGCTTTACGAGAGGCATGACCTCCTCGGCCATCATCTGCATGCAATCCATCGCGACAGATTTCTCCATTCCGGCCCACTCCATAGAGAGGATCAGGTGGTTGACGCCAAGCTCGCTATTGATGCGGATCATCTGCTCCGCGACTTCTTCTGGAGAGCCGATCAGGAAGCGGTCACCAATGATCTCATCCAGACTGCCAGCTAAGGATTCATCCTCCGGCATGTCATCGTCCTGGCCCCAAGCATGGTAGGCGGCGTATTTTTTGGCGACGAAGGGGCCTGCCAATTTCAGCGCCTCTTCCTTGGTGCGCGCGACAAAAGCTTCACGGCGCATAGGCAGCTCTGTTGGGAAAGGCTTATCAGCTTCGTCCAGAAAACCTCTGTAGAGGTCGATCTGGCGCTTGCAGGTTTCCAACGTGTTGTGGGGGTTAATGTACCAGCAATCGCCATGGACTGCGGCACGCTTCAGTGCGACATCAGCATTGCCGCCGATCCATATGGGCGGGTTTGGCTTCTGTACAGGCTTTGGCCAGCACACAGCCTCATCAAGCTCAAAATGACTGCCAACCATGGAGACTTTATCTCCTGACCAGAGGCGCTTAATGGCGATCAGGTTCTCCGTCAGCCGTTTGCCACGTTGCTTTTGCGTCATGCCAAATGCTTTGAACTCGACCTCGCGGTAGCCCAAGCCAACGCCGAAGATCAGCCGTCCGTTGGACAAAATGTCGATTGTTGCCAATTGCTCTGCGATATCTAGCGGCTTGTGGAGTGGCAACAGCACAATGCCAGCGTTCAGGCGCGCTTGCTTCACTTCGCCGGAAAGACGCGCGAGTACAGGAAACTGTTGGAAAGCTTGAAAGGCGTCCGTTGAGTAATGTGAGCCTTTGGTGATCGAGGCATAGCCCAGTTGGTCGGCAAACTTAGCCTGCTCGATCATCTCGTCGGCTTTCGCGACCATATCCGCGCCATGCTCATATTGGCCGCGCAGCATCACGCCAAGCTGGAATTCCATTGCTCAAAAATCCTTTAGTCGTGCTTGAAGCCAAAGTGGCTGCAGAGAATAGGGAAATGTCCGCGCACCATATCGTTTCCGGTTGATATCTTACAGCCAAGTTGGGCTGCGGCCTTTAGCCATGGCGTTTGTTCAGGTGCTGTTACAGCGTCACAAACAATGGCGGTGCTCGGAATGCCATCCAGCGACATTGGCAGGTTTGGATCGCCGTTCATGCCGACGGGTGAACCGTTCACAGCAATATCGAGGGCAGACATATCCGGCGCATCCGTTGAAATGGCGATGGCGGGGAAACGGTCCCGGAGCATCGTGGCAAGTTTTTCTGTGCGGTCTGAATCTAGGTCTTGGACGCAAAGCGTGCTGACGCCTGCTTCGGCTAAGGCATAGGCGATGGCGGAGCCTGCGCCGCCAACGCCGACGACGAGCGCGTACTTGCCTGATGGGTCAACGCCATGGTCACGCATCGCTTGCACACAGCCTTCACCATCTGACATATCGCCGACTAAGCGACCATCTGCCTCACGGCGTACGAGGTTAGCGACGCCGAGCGCTGCTGCACGCTCCGAAAGCTCGTCACATGCCGCCGCCGCCCGCGCTTTGTGCGGGATGGTGGCGATGATGCCGGGCGCATTGGTCCAGCCGCGCAGCGCATCAAGTAGCTGGTCAGCGGCGTCATCCGATAGTTCCATCGCATGACACACAGCATCGATGTCTTGCCGGGCGAAATAGGCGTTGAAGAAGTGCGGTGCCTTCACCTGCGGCGTGGGGCGGCCAATGACGGGCAAAATTTGAGTGCTGCCTGAAATCTCCGGCATGAATGTTTCCTTCGCTCGAGTTCAGCCGACCGGCGGACGCTGGTTCGTCCATTCAGTCACACGCTCGAATGCTCTGCCGACGCGATAGATCATCGCCTCATTAAATGCGCGGGAGACAATCTGCATAGACAGCGGCATGCCATCTTTCGAAAATCCAATCGGCTGCGCCATGGCTGGGGCACCCAGTAAATTGAAGGGCGTGCGTGCTTGGCGGCCATAGGTGCGGTCGACTTCAGGCTCATCGTCAATGCGGCAAGCGGGGTCCATGGAGGAGGCGCAGATGATGACGTCAAAGTCATCCATCATCTTATTGAATTGCGCCAGGTAGCGCCCCTTTTGTCGAAGGGCGTCGACATAGTCTGCCGCTCCGAAGAAAGCGCCTGGCATGATCCGGTCACGGGTGGCCTTGGCGTAGTCTTGGGGTCGGGACGCCAGCCAATCGCGGTGGATTGAATAGGCTTCTGATATCAGGATCACGCGGTTCGTCGCTGCAAGGTCCGCAAGCGGTGCAAAGCCGACATCTTGGATATCAGCGCCTTCGCTGCGCAGCACATCCACGGCAGCATCTAGGCCAGCAGCCATATCAGGATGGGCTGGCAAATCGACCTCATGGAACTGGCGGAGGTAGCCGATCTTCAGGCCCTTCACGCCGCCTTCAATGCCAGACGTATAATCTGTAACGGCAACATTGGCGCTGGCAGTATCACGTTTGTCAGCGCCTGCAATGGCTTGCAGCATCAACGCATTGTCTGTGACCGTTCGCGTCATCGGGCCGATGTGATCCAGGCTGAACGAAAGCGGGAATACGCCGGCGCGGCTAACCCGGCCGTATGTCGCCTTCATGCCAACAATTCCGCAGCAGGATGCTGGGTTGCGCACACTGCCGCCCGTATCGGTGCCAATCGCCATTGGCGTCAATCCGGCAGCAACAGCAGAGCCAGAACCTGACGATGAACCGCCTGGATGGTGGTCGCGGTTCCACGGATTGCGCGCTGGCGGCCAGGGCAGATCGAAGGCCGGTCCACCCAGTGCGAACTCATGGGTTGCCGTTTTACCAAGCATAATGCCGCCCGCTGCTTTTAGCTTGGCAGCGACAGTCGCATCTTGTTTCGGCACGTTGTCTTTGAGAATTTCTGAATGGCATGTGGTGCGTAGGCCTGCCGTGTCCACAATGTCTTTCAGGGCGTAGGGAATGCCATGAAGCGGCCCCATCCGACGCCCGCCTTGAATGGCGCTTTCTGCCACCTTGGCAGAGGCCAGGGCCTTGTCGCCATCAACCAACAGGAACGAGTCGAGTTGTGGATCAATAGCCTCAATCCGGCACAGCAGCGCTTCGGTGAGGTCCACTGGCGAAAGCTCCTTCGCGGCGAGCTTCTTACTTGCGTCAGCGATGGACAGGTAGCCCAGGTCTACATCGCTCATTGGCTGCCTCCCGCCTGATAAATATGTGCTGGTTCTTCGTCCGGCTTGTATCCACCCTCCAATCCAGCGACGAGTCTGGCGGCATGGGCGCGGGACTTTTCGATCAGTTCTGGATCCAATGCATGTGCGGCTTCTAAGGCAGGCGGGAGAGGGATATCAGACACGGACTGAGCGCTCCTGTGCTTATGAAAAAGGATTCTCCAAAAGTATCGGCTGCATGGCGTGAGCCGTCCAGCTTCCATTGGACAGATCAGCAGGCCGCGCGATTGGGCCGCGTTGGCCTTTCTGCATCTTCGCGCTAGAAATGACTTCAGAGATTAAGAAAAGTTTCCGCTGCAGAAAGGCCGCATCATGCTGGACGCCACGTCGAACATCCCCGGTATCAATCAATGTCGTGAAGGCCTCGTCGCCGCTGAAGGCGTGCTTGAAGCTGCGCGGGCAAGTGTGCTGAAGAAGGTGACCAATGGCGAAGGTAAGGTTGCTGCGTCGCTGCTGGAGCAGGAGCAATTTGCCGCCCACGGCTATGCTTGGCTCTCCACATATGTCGCCGGTCTCCGTGAAATGCTTGCCTGGGCGGAGCGCCTGCAAGCGGAAGGCAAGTTCAATGAGCTTGAACACCGGATGCTCGCCGCAGCGTTTGCGGAATATTTGAACCAAATAGCTGGCGGGATCGCCATTTCCCAGGGCGAAGTCGTCCGTCCTTTGGACTTAGGGCTTGCGCCGGGCGATTTGGCTGGCCTGGATGCTCCCGCCGTTGCGGAGCTGCGTGAGGCTGGCTGGTCTGCCCCGGCCCGTGCGCGCGTTGCAGAGCTCATCAGCGAGGGTGACTTTGGTGCTTCTGGGCTTGGCGATGAGACGTTGGATTTAATCCAACAGCAATTCCGCCGGTTCGTGGACGAAAAAATCCTCCCGGACGCTCATGGCTGGCATCTCCGTGATGAGCTAATCCCGATTGAGATTGTAGACGAAATGGCCGCACTCGGCGTGTTTGGTCTGACAGTGCCTGAGGACTTCGGCGGGCTTGGTATGGGCAAGGTCGCCATGTGCGTCGTGACGGAGGAACTATCGCGCGGATATATCGGCGTTGGCTCGCTCGGGACCCGGTCCGAGATCGCATCAGAGCTGATTCGGCTTGGCGGCACTGACGGCCAGAAAGAACAATGGCTGGGTCCAATTGCCAGCGGGGAAATATTGCCGACCGCCGTCTTCACGGAACCCGATACCGGGTCCGATCTTGGCTCACTGCGTACCCGCGCACAGAAGGATGGGGACACTTATAAGGTCACTGGCAATAAAACTTGGATTACCCACGCGGCCCGTGCGGATATGATGACACTGCTAGTCCGCACCAACCCGGATGCGCCTGGGTACAAAGGCCTCTCAATGTTCATCGCGCCGAAGCCACGGGGTAGCGATGCTGATCCGTTCCCAGCCGATGGCATGTCTGGCGGCGAGATCCATGTGCTGGGCTACCGGGGCATGAAAGAATACGAAATCGGCTTTGATGGCTTTGAAGTCTCGGCGGACAATCTGCTCGGCCACGAAGAAGCGCAGGGGTTCAAGCAGCTTATGGCGACGTTCGAATCCGCACGCATTCAAACAGCAGCCCGGTCTGTCGGGGTGGCCATGCGTGCTTTGGAGGTGGCGCTGAACTACGCGAATGATCGGAAGCAGTTCGGTAAATCAATCGCAAAATTCCCGCGTGTATCCGGCAAGCTGGCATGGATGGCGGTTGAGACCATGGTCGCCCGCCAACTCTCGTACTTTGCCGCGCGCCAGAAAGACTCGGATCGGCGGTGTGATATCGAAGCAGGCATGGCAAAATTGTTGGCTGCGCGTACGGCTTGGTCGAATGCGGATAATGGCGTTCAAATCCACGGCGGGAACGGATACGCCATGGAATATGAGATGAGCCGGCTGCTTTGCGATGCGCGAATCTTGAACATTTTCGAAGGTGCGGCCGAGATTCAGGCTCATGTGATCGCGCGGGGGCTGTTAGATCGTCGCAATTAGGCGCTTCGTGCTTGCGTAAGTCACGCGTCGCAGGTAGAAAAGCGCCTGAAATGAAGTCTGGCGCGTTCGCCGGCCATTCCGTGTTGGAGCCGAGTTATGGCAGTTCCGAAGAAGAAAACCTCCCGCATGCGGCGCAATATGCGCCGATCCCACGATGCGCTGAAGTCCGGCGCGTTCGTTGCGGACAAAGAAACCGGCAATCTGCGTCGGCCGCATCACATTGATCTCAAGTCCGGCGTCTATCGTGGCCGTCAGGTTCTGGAGCCAGTGGAAGACTAAGTCTTTCACTGATCTCTGCCTGGATTGGACATGAGACCATGACGACTGAGACCCATGAGACCGATGCCATCATTATCGGCGCTGGCCCATGCGGCCTGTTCGCCGTGTTTGAGCTTGGGCTGCTTGGCCTAAAGACGCACCTGGTTGATATTTTGGACCGCTCCGGCGGCCAATGCGCTGAGCTGTATCCAGAAAAGCCGATTTACGACATTCCCGCCATTCCAATGTGTACTGGCCAGGAACTGACGGATCGCTTGATGGAGCAGATCAAGGCGTTTGATCCAGTATTCCATTTCCAAGAGATGGCCGAAGGTCTGACAAAACTGGATGATGGCCGCTGGGAGCTGACGACAGATCAGGGCACGAAGATCGTGGCTCATGTGATCGTGATCGCGGCGGGCGGTGGCAGCTTTGTGCCAAAGAAACCGCATCTTGATGGCTTGGCGGAATATGAGGACACATCAGTCTTCTACGCTGTCCGCAAGATTGACGCCTTCGCCGGCAAACGAATTGTTATCGCAGGCGGTGGTGACTCGGCCCTGGATTGGGCGCTGAACCTGCAGCCCGTCGCTGAGAAGGTGACGCTGGTCCATCACCGTGATGGTTTCCGTGCAGCCCCTGCTAGCGTCGATGCAATGCATGCGCTGGTAGATGCCGGCAAGATGGAATTCAAGATTGCGCAGCTTGCTGGTGTCAATGGCGATGGCACCAAGATGACCAGCGTGCGGATTAAATCCAAAACCGATGGCGAAAGCGAAATCCCTGCGGACGCGCTGTTGCCGTTCTTTGGCTTGACCATGAAGCTTGGCCCGATCGCTGAATTCGGCCTGAACTTGAATGAGAATCTCATTCCGGTTGATACGGAGAAGTTTGAGACATCCATCCCGTCGATCTTCGCGATTGGCGATATCAATACCTATCCAGGCAAGCTCAAGCTGATCCTGTCAGGTTTCCACGAAGCTGCGCTTATGTCCCAGGCTGCGTTCCTGGTTTGCCGCCCGGGTGAGCGTTTGCGCTTCCAATACACCACCTCGTCCAGTGATTTGCAGAAGAAGTTGGGGGTCCGATGAAGGTCCACGTTACCGATCTTGAAGGCAATACCAAGGAAATTGAAGGCACAATTGGCTGGACATTGATGGAAGTCATCCGTGACGGCGGTGTTTCGATTAAAGCAGAATGTGGCGGTGCTTGCGCCTGCGCCACCTGCCATGTCTATGTGGCCGACGACTGGATGGACCAGACTGGCGAACGCACAGAGGAAGAGGAAGACATGATCGACCTCGCCCTGGATGTTCAGGACGGCTCACGTCTCGCATGTCAGATTGAACTCACCGAAGCGCTGGATGGCCTGCAGGTCACGCTAGCCCGGGATGCAGTTCTCTAAGCAAACAGAGTTTTAGGTTTCTAGAACGGCAAACGGCGCTTCCATAACTTGGAAGCGCCGTTTTTCGTGGCTGCGTTGTAGGTTCCTTTTAGAAGGGGAACACCACATCGAAGAGTTGCTGACCATATCGGGGCTGTTGCACATCACTGATATGGCCGCGTCCGCCGTAGGAAATACGTGCTTCGGCAATTTTGTCATAGGCGACGGTGTTATCCGACGCGATGTCTTCGGGTCGGATGACGCTGGTTACCAGCAGTTCCCGCATTTCAAAATTCACGCGCACTTCCTGTCGCCCTTGCAGGACAAGATTGCCGTTTGGCAGGGTCTGGGTGACGATTGCTGCGACCCGAAGGTTGATCGTCTCGCCCCGGTCAATTGTGCCTTCGCCCGAGTTTTCGGTCTTGCTACCGAATTCGATCAAATTGGCCGGGTTCACGGCTTTCGGCAACAGCTTAGATAGCTGTGTTTCTAACCCGCCCAGCGCTGGCAGGTCCGCGTCCTCAAGATTGTTGCGGGCGCGGGTTGTTTTGTTGGAAATTTTTGCCGAGTCCGAGATCTGAATGGCGACGGTCACGATGTCCCCCACCGCAGAGGCACGTTGATCCTTCAGGAATGCACGCGCACCTGGCCGCCAAAGTGAGTTCGCATAGCGTGGTGCGGTAGTAGGGCGTGGCATAGGCATGGAAATTGGCTGGTATTCTGGCCTGCGCACCGGGTTTTCAACACGGGTCATCTGCGGTGGAGAGCCGATTGCAGCGGCGCGCTCGAAGGTATTGCAGGCACCAAGCGTCATGCTCGAGAGACCAATGAGGATAAGCGGCAGTATTTTCCGTGTCATCGCATCATCTCCGCGAGTTCTTCGTGGCTAATTGGGCGTGTGGCGACAATGCCGGGCGCAATCGCGGTCGCTTCAATTGTCCGCTTAGAGTGCGCGTTCAATGTTCGGATCGGCGCGCCGGCGGCAGCATCCTGTAGGGCGCGACCTCTGGCGGTCAGTGTCATGAAGGGCGTTGTGTACACAATAGCCACCAAGTCGCCCTTTCGTATGGCTAAAGGAATTTGCACATCACGGGCCAAGATGGCGCGATCTGGATTGAGCCGCCGCCGCGCCGCCATTCCGATAAGCGCCGCCGGGTCAGTGAGGGCAGCCCTTGGCACGCGCCTTAAGGCTGTTTCCGTCCACGCGATGTCGTTTTCCGTGATCGTTTCGTAGCGTGCGATCGTGCGACGGAGCACGGGCAGTTTGATGGTGTCTCCGCTGTTCGCCGCGAGCTGCTGCCGGGCATCGGCGGTGCCAGCTGGCTGCGCGCCTAGCAAGAACAGTGCGGCGGCGGCGAAAAGTGCGATGCGCCAATTCATGGCTGATTACCTCATCTGCGTGACGGTAAGCGCCCGGCGGCGTTTTCCGCCAGAGACTGCTACAGGAGATGCGCGCCCATGACTGCGACGCCTGATATAGAACTGCGCACTTATAG
>JBDQJI010000112.1:0-11537 GCA_040263875.1 Alphaproteobacteria bacterium | reverse complement strand
GGTGTACCAAGCCAGCACTTCCATCTCTACCTGAAGGAGTGCGAATGGCGCTTCAATCACAGGCCCACCGAAAACCTCTTGAAAGTATTACGCAAGTGGGCAAACCTCTGAACAGAAACCCTTAGCTAGGCCAGCCCCTATTTCAATATCCGCCTCTGTGTATCCCAAAAGCTGCCCAATATCGCGGCAGTCATCGGCAGCGGCCGCACACCATTAGCTATACTTGGTTTGCGTTAACTTATATGCGGGCACCATCCGCCATTCTTCGCCAGGCAGTGCATAGAATTCGTGGCGGAGGGTGCGGCCGTCTGGAAGCAGCTCATTAAAGACCGTCATGATTATTTCGCCGGCGGCGACGTGCGGGGCGAATGAGCTGTTGGGAGAACCGTATCTGGGCCAGGGAGGTCTGAGAACATTGCCAGAGGTTTTTCTCCCGCGAGCATCAGTTCCAGCTCTTTGTCGTTATGAGGGCCAACGCCTTTCGGCAGTTCCGGCAAATCATCAGGCCTTTGTGAAAGCTCTATACATCTCACTCAGGACTTTTCCCGCCGCTTCAGGCTGAAACGCCGCCATCACATACCTATCCGGCCTAACCAGCATCAGCGTGTCACGATGGGCGCGGATGGGGCGGAAGGTTTCTGGGTCCGTCTTCCAAGCGTCATCAGGCAGGGATACTGGCTGAATTGAGACCGGCCACGCACTCAAATCCGCCCTCTCCAGCCATGCGCGGCATTCGGCGTTTTGGGCGATTAAGGCGAAGCCGGGGCCGAGCAGGTCGTCCAGCCATCCATCTGTCAGCTTTGGATTGGGCAGCATGGCGCCGATGAGGCTGGCGGGTGGCTCGTCTGGTGCGCCCATGCCGATGAACAGGCCATCGGTGTAGCGCGGTTTGGGCTTGAAGCGCATGCCAATGATGTAGTCGCGGGCATCTGGAAAGCGTTCTAGGCCAAGCATCAAGGCATCCCGGAACAGCGCCTTGCCTTGGCCAACGGGCATGACGACTTCGCCCATGGCGACGGCAAGTTGCACCATCGCTTTGGCAGGCGCACGGCGTTCCGCCTGATAGCTTTCCAGGATGGCAGGATCAGCGCCATCAGCGACCAACACGGCTTTCCAAGCCAGGTTATGGGCGTCTCGAATGCCGGAGTTCATGCCTTGGCCAGCGAACGGTGGCGTCAGGTGGGCTGCATCCCCTGCCAGCCACACCCGACCTTCGCCCCAGCGCTCTGCGATCCGTGCCTCAAACCGGTAAACCACCGCGCGCATGATATCTTCAGGTGCCAACGGGCGGATGGGTGCGAGCAGGCGTTGCAACGTATCGAACTTCAGCATTTCGTCTGCTGTTTCGCCGGGCAGCAGCATGAATTCATACCGCCTACCGCCGAATGTGGTTGGTATCGAGACCCAAGGCCGGGCGGGGTCACAGAAGAACTTTGAGACAGGTTCCTGGTCATCATCACGGTATAGGTCCATGACAATCCAGTCCTGGGGATAGGCCTCCCCCGGCATGTCGACGCCGAGCGCGTCCCGCGTTTGGCTGCGGGCACCTTCGGCTGCGATCATAACGGCAGCCTCGACAGGCGCGCCCGCAACCGTCGCCGTCACGCCGCTCGCTGACTGGCAGAAACTAGTCATCTCCGCGCCATCTATTAGCGTTGCGTGGGCGAAACGGTGCAAACCTTCACGCAGCACGCGCTCAAGGTCTGGCTGGTGGAAATTGTTACGACGCGGCCAGCCGTACTCGACGGGGCCTGGACCGACTTCACCCACTATGCCGCCATTTTCGTCCACATAGCGCGACCCCGCCCCCGGTCGCAGGATCGCCCGCAGTGGATCGGCAAGGCCAGCGGCAGCGATAGTGCGGCAGCCTTCATCATCAATTGAAATCGCGCGAGGCAGGTTCAGGGGCGCTGGGTTCCGGTCCACAATCAGGACGGATTTGCCTGCATAGGCGATGTCATTGGCTGCGACGAGGCCCGTTGGCCCCGCGCCGACAATCAGCACATCAACGGATTTTGGAATGTCATGGCCCATCCATTCCGTATAGCGCGCGGGCAGGCTCGCTTGAAGGGCGGTCTACCTCCTAAAAAACGAAATCGCTGGCCGTCACATTGCTCACATCGACGCCGACCAGAACGATGAATTCACTGGCAGCAACGTCAATTCGGGTATCCGCGCCAAGGTTAAACGTACGGATCGTTAGGTCAGCAATACTTGATACAGATGCGTGATCGGCGAAATTCATCGTGTCCACGCCGTCTTCAAAATCGAAGATGCGGTTGTATCCGAACCCGTCTGTCATCACGAATACATCTGCACCGGTACCACCGAAGATGCGGTCGAACCCTGCCCCGCCGTCGATCACATCCGCATCTGCGCCACCAATGATGTGGTCACTCCCGTCGCCGCCGCTGATTGTGTCATCACCCGCACCGCCACGCAGGCGGTCAGCGCCATCACCGCCAATCAGCGTATCGTCGCCATCTTGGCCATACGCCCGGTCATTGCCCGCCCCACCTTCGATATGATCTTGGCCGTCACCACCCAAGGCCGTATCATTGCCGTTACCGCCGCGCAGAACGTCGTCACCAACATCGCCACGCAGGCTGTCCTGGCCTTCACTGCCATTGAGAATGTCATTGCCAGCACCACCGCGCAGCACATCATCGCCCGTGTTGCCGAAGAGTTGGTCATCACCGCCTAGGCCTGTCAACTGATCATCACCGGAGCGGCCAATTATGCGGTTTGCAGCGGCATTGCCAACGATGAGATCGTCGAAATGGCTACCTGTAACGTTCTCGAAATTCGAAAGTGTCGCTCTGTCGCCCGTCGCCGTACGCGCAGCGCCATGGTCCAGCCGGGCTACGACGCCGCTTGTCGCGTTTGTGAAGTCCAGCGTATCCGTATCTGCTCTGCCGTCATAAACATCCTGCCCGGCGAGACCAAAGATGATGTCATCCCCGCCCCGGCCAAGCAGTGTGTCATTGCCAGCACCGCTTGCGAATTTGTTGGTGTTAGCGCTGCCGGTGAGCGTTTCGCCGCTATCCCGCGCTGAAACCACATTTGGATTGGGTACATCCAGAGCAAAGAGCGTGCCGAGGCCATTGACGGAGAAATCAAAGTCATCGCCATTAGCGAGAGCCGTTGTGACCGTAAACTCTAGCGCAAATGAGTCAGTTCCATCTGTCAGCGTAATGAACTTCTGCCCAGTAGATGATAAATCGCCATTTCCTGAGAAACCTGCAATCGAGATAGTCGCTGAAGCCGCAGCAGTGCCATCAACATCACCCGATGCACTGGTTATGCTATCCATTACGCCAAGAGTTGCTTCTGTAATATTGAATGTTTCGTGATCAATCACACCAGTGCTTCCAGCGGAGGCAGAGACGCTACCGCCTGCTGATTCGATATCCAAAGATTTATCGAAATCATCGTTCAGTATAATCGTCACCCCGAGCACACCAAACTCCACTTCCTGGAACCCGCCGCTAGAAATCTCCGCTGCGCCAATATCGATGTTCTGGCTTGCGCCGCTGGCAAGGTTCTGCAATTCAAGCGCATTACTTGAAGCGTCAAACTCAAACGTGAACACAGCATCCGAACCCGCATTGAAAACAATGTTTTCAACGCCATCAGCAATTTCGATCTGATTATTATCGCCCGTTAAGCTGGATCGCTCCGCTACGAACGGGCCCGTCGAACCCATCATCATTGTAATCGCTTCAGGCCCAGTAGCTGCGGTTTCGGCGAGGGCGTGCATTTGTTCAAGAATTTGGGGTGTCGTGGGCAAGGGTCAGCTCCGTCAGAATTGAATTGCGCAATCTGGCGGCGAGCGCCGTCACGCAACTGCATTCGAGCAGGCGCAGGTTTCAGGCGGCCTAATTTGAATAAACGAATATTGCATTTTCCATCCGTGAAGTTTCTGGTGGACAGCGGCCAAGCCGGTGTTAATCCTTGCTGCCTTTAGTCAAAGGCAGAGAATATCCCGTGATGCATATTGAACCGGACACCGCAGGCGCCCTCGTCATCTGGACGGATATCAAGCCGGAGGCGGAGGAGGATTTTAATCGCTGGTATGACCATCAGCACCTGGAAGAGCGCGTTGGTGTTCCAGGCTTTCTGAATGGCCGCCGATACAAAGCGATTGGGGATCCGCCCGCGAAATATCTCGCTTGGTATGAAGTGGAGACGCCGGACGTGCTTGGGAGCGACGCCTATGGTGCCCGCCAGGCAAACCCGACGGAGTGGACGTCCCGCATCATGCCGGAGTTCCTGAACGTCACCCGCGTCACGTCTGCCCGCATCGCTAAATCCGGCGGCGGGCTTGGCTGCATCGCCGCCAGCCTAAGCTTCACCTGCGCAGACGGATTAGCGGACGCCGTATCAGCAGGCCTCACGCAATTGGTGAAGAAACTAACCGGCTTTCCCGGCATTGTCGCCGCACAGGCATGGCGACCTAGCCAAGCGGACGCCGCCGCTGGCACCGCAGAAGCCCAACTCCGCGCCCACGAAGAAAATCCGCCTGTATGGACAGTTATGATCGAAGCAACCTCCGAAGCAGCCGCTCACACGGCACTTCAGGAGACAAACGTCGCTGAGCAGATCAGTCACTGTGCAGATAGCAAGGTAACCGTTGGCCTTTACGAACTGGTGCTGGCTCGAGGTCAGATTTAAGCCGGCCTACCCCCTGAACACAAACATCGGGCTGGACCAAGCCTGGAAGCCATCTTCGGTTGTGACGCAGACCCAAAGTTGGTTGTCGCCTTCTGCTTTCAGCGGTACGTCCACCTGCCTATTGAGTTCGCGGCAGGTGTTGTCTTCTGGCAGGCGGAACACGCGGATCTGGCGTTCGAGGCCGCCAGCATCCAGTGCCGTATCCTCCATGCCGACATCGCCGGCGCGGACCTTCAAGGTGCCGTGATTAGTCGCAATTTCGATCATGCCGTCCGGGTCTTCATCCAGCCAAACATCGAACCCGCCAAAGTTGCCCGTGGTCATGGCGTCAAACGCGATTGTGTCCGCACTGGAAACTTCAAGACGGCGCTCCAAATTCCAGGCGTTGATTTTGCACATGCGCTTAATGGTCGATCCGCCAAAGCGCGCGCGGCCCCGCCATTCAGATTGGCGGCCACGGCCACGGTATTCAGCACCGCTCCAGATCACCCTAAAGCGGGCACCAAGGTCCGGCTTATCGAAGCCACGCAGCGTTTGGACGACATCCATGCCGTTCCGCACTTCAATCCGTTCAATCGGCGCGTGGGTGATCGCTTCAACGGATACCGTCGCCACATCACCGCTAACTTGGGCAATATCGCCCATCATAATGCTGTCGGCGGGGGCGGATTGGGCGTCATCCCAAGCGTTCGGGTCTTTGTTGAACAATGCCGCGTCGCCGTTGAAGCTAGCGCGCACATCCATGTGCATCCGCGTGCCGGTGGTGCCATAGTGATGACGCTTGCGCAGGCAATCGAAAATGCCATCGCGGTTCAGCTCATCCGTCAGGAAGCATGTTAGGCCGCCATAAGCGCCGAACGTCGCCGCGCCCGGATAGCTGGCACCAGGGCGTCCTTTGTGACCGTCACTATTGCAGACAAGGCCGGAACGATGGCCAAGCGGGAAACCGTCCGTCAGCAGCCATTCAAACGTGCCCCATGCGGAATGGATTTCCATGGCCGTTTCAAGCTTCGGGTCATGGGCAAAGTTGATATCCGCGTAGCGCCCACCGACATGGGCGTAGATGCAGACGTCTTCATCTTTCAGTTTTTCAAACAGAATATTGGCGTCTGGCGCATCCGTGTTGATATCGGACCGGTCTGTCAGCAGGGCATGGCTGGAGCGATGGATCTGGCGGCCTTCCTCCCGGAAGAACACATTCCTGTCGCCGCCTACGCCCGTATTACCGGACCACTCATACCCAGGCAGCACGCAGAAGCGGCCCGGCTCATTATATTCAGCCGCGAGTTCCTGCAAGTAAGCCCAGAAGGCGTTGTTGATCTGGAAATCGTTCGCCTGATGGCTGGTGGCATCCAGGAAGGACTTATTACGGGCAAAATCGAAATAATGCCGGGCTGTCGTGACGCCAATGCTTTCGCCGGACTGCCCATGCATGTCGCCCCAGTAGCCGCTAACGGCACCTTTGCGGATAACCATTGGATGGGATTCAGCCAGCGCCTCGCCCGTATCGGCGTTACGAACGGTAATGCGCAGGACGCCTTCTTCGTCGACTGAAAGGCCTTCGAAAGCGTGCGAACGATTGCCTTTCTCATAAGCAAAACTACTCGGCAGGCCCTTGACAGGCAGCGTTGTTTCGAAGGCCAGGTTGGCTTCGGCCAGTTCTGTCGGATTGCCCCATTTATCTTCTGCTTTGACGCCAAACAGGAAGGTCTCGCCCGGTCGGCGCAGGCTTGAAAGGACAGCGCGCCATACGACCGGCGGGCCTGGGCGAACTTCAACCGCAGGCGTCCCAGGCACAGGCGTGAAATGCCCCGTCGCCACCACGTCGGCATACACTTTGAATTCGAATGCAGGATCAATAAATGTTGGCATCGCCATGCCCGGTGAGCCTTTGGACGTATCGCCGAACACGACGGTAATCGTGTCCCCTTCCCGCAGATACCCGCCGCCGACAGCGATGGTCAGGCTTTTAAAACGCGGGCGATTATGCCCACGGGGCTCATAGGTTAGCGCCAAACGGCAGCCATTACTGGCTGTGGCTGTTGTGTAGCCAGCAGCTGTCGGGTCCGCCATCTGCAGGCGGCCAAAATCTGACATGGCGCGAAAGGCGATGCGGATAGCGCCTGTGTCATCCAGCCCATAGCGCCCGACTGTGTAGGTCAGCCGAAACGTTTGATAGCTGCGCGCCTCAATGTCTTCTGTCTGGCCATCCAGTGTCACGTGGCCATAAAGCGTTGGATCGCTGGCGGGCTCGACATTCGAGCCACCCTCGCCAACGAGAAGGCTATCGAGCAGGTTATCACGCGGATCAGTCATGGAATCGCCTCATAAATCTGGACAGTGGGCAGCACATCACGCCTGCTGCTCAGCCGCAAGCCTGACTTTATCAGCCAGGATAAACCGCTGGATTTTGCCCGTGGTGGTGCGGGGAAAATCGTCTAAGAATTCTATGGTTCGCGGTACTTTGTAATCGGCAAGGCGAGTCTTGCACCATGCCGTGATAGCTCCGTCGTCTTCCGCTTCGCCGTCCTCAAGCTGGACATAGGCGTAGCAGACTTCCCCCAAGCGCGGATGCGGCGCACCAACGACGACGGCCTGCTTCACTGCCACATGCGCTTGCAGCACGCGCTCAATCTCTGCTGGATAAGCGTTTGAGCCGCCAACGATGAACATCTCCTTCGCCCGACCCGTGATCTTTAAGTAACCGTCGGCATCAAATCGACCAAGGTCACCCGTTTTGAACCAGCCATCAGCGTCGATTGCAGCAGCGGTAGCGTCTGCATCCCGGTAGTATCCGAGCATGACGATATGGCCGCGCACGCAGACTTCACCATCTTGACCGGGCGGCAGAGGCATGCGCGTTTCAACGTCCACCACCTGCACTTCATAGTCACCAATCGGCAATCCGCGATTGTCGCAGGTGATCTCCAACGGGTCCTCGAAGCGCGCGAGAGTTGTGCAGGCGGTTGTTTCCGTCATGCCATATACGGCCATCAGTGCATCCAAGCCCAACACATCATAGGCAGCACTGGCGACAGTGGGCGATACATCGGCACCGCCGATCCAGGCGCTCTTGAGACAGGTCGTATCGACGGGATCAACGCGTTTTTGGTCAATCAGGTCAATAAAGTGCGTGGGAATACCGCCCAGAATATTTACCCGTTCACGCGCGATGACAGCCAGCGCATGCCCTGGGTTCCATTCAGCCATCGTGACCAGCGTTCCCGCCTGCAAAAGTGCGGGCTGGAGGCCGGCAATGGCACCCGCAACATGGTAAAACGGCATATGCCCCAGAACCACGTCGCCCGGTTCAATATGCATGGCACGACACAAGTTCTGCGCGTTGCGGAGTGTTACGTGGCTATGAACAGCGCCCTTGGGCTGCCCCGTCGTTCCAGACGTATAGACAATAATCAGCGGATCATCTGTCGTAACGGCAGCTTCAGCAGCGGCCAAATCAATAGATGATTTCGCCCCCGCCACCATCAGCGCCTCTAAGGCCATCTTGCCGGGTGGTGCCGTCTCACCCCAAATCACGATTGTTTCTAGTTCTGGCAGACTGGGCTGCATCTCATCAATCATTGCCAGATAATCGATATCCCAAAAGCGATCCATGGCGATCAGCGCTTTGGCTTCAGATTGGCGGATGATGTAAGCGGCTTCGTCCGTTTTGTAACGCGTATTAATAGGTGCCAGTGCTACCCCAATGCGGGCAGCTGCGAGCCAGACCAGCACCCATTCCGGCGTATTGGTCACCCATAACGCCAGGAGATCCCCACGCTTCAGTCCAAGCCCCAGGAGACCCCGCGCCAGATCATCCACCATGCCGTCAAATTCCTGGAAGCTATAACGGCGCTCCTGGCCATCTGCCTCAACGATAAAGGTTTGATTACCCGCGCGCGCTGCTGCTGCCCTTAGGGCAGTGCCCATGGTAGTTGGCTCCCAGATCATGCCGCGCGCGCTCCTTCTCAACGTCACAATTTCTGCGATGATACAGAAAGCCTATCCGCCAATCGAGTTGGGAGCAGCGCCATGTCGGCAGACCTCTACCCGGATGCAGAAGCTCCAATCCGGGAAGACATTCTAGAACACCATGCCCGCGCCTTGCAGCATGTCGCAGCACCCGGCGCATGGTTCAGCGGCGCAGAACGGGTTGCTATCGCAGCGGAAACGCGGCTTGCCCTTGAATGCCCGCTTTGTCAGGCGCGGAAAGACGCCCTCTCGCCAAACGCGGTTTCTGGCGACCATACCCACGGCGGGCTCCTGCCGGAGACACTGGTGGAGGTTATCCATCGGGTCACGACAGACCCGGCCCGTCTTTCGCGGCCATGGTATGAGGGCATATTGGAGGCAGGCTTGAGCGACGCGGCCTATGTAGAAGCTGTCAGTGTCGTCATACACACCATCTCACTCGATACATTCGCGCGCGGCCTTGGCTTGGCACCTCGCTCACTGCCGAACGCCACTGAAGGCGCGCCGAGCGAGTATCGACCCACAACAGCTCGCCATAACGGCGCTTATGTTCCGGTCATCCCGCCTGGCGAAGAATCCGGTGATGAGGCCGATATCTATGCCGGTATGATCGGCGCCAACGTGCAGCAAGCGTTGACCTTAGTGCCGGACGAGCAACGGAGCTGGTTCAAATTGGTCAGCGCCCAGTATCTTGCAAGCGCCCAAATGCGGGACTTTGACCAAGAGCCGCGTGCGATCACTCATGCACAGATGGAGTTTCTGGCTGGGCGCATATCAGCGCTCAACCAATGCCTCTACTGAACGACCAGCCATGCGCTTCTGCTCCGTGCGAGCGGCGAACACTCTGGTAGCGAATATGATCTCGAAGCCTTGATGACCGGCGCTGACGGCGGCGTGCCAGCGGGCAGCGAATTAGCGGCCTTCGCAGAGGCGCTTGTGGCCGCTGACTCTAACCAATTGGCAGCAGCAATCTTGAACTTGAGGCAGGCAGTCGGCGATGCAGGTTGGGTGGATGCGGCAGGTGTGGCCGCCACATTCAACGCTATTGATCGTGTCGCTGATTCAACAGGCATTCCTTTGGAGCCTGCAAAAGTCGATCTATCAGCCGATTTGCGCGCAGCAATCGGCCTGGATGCGTTCCGGGACGGCCGGGCTTAAGCAATAGTGAGCAGCCTGCAAAGCGCGCTGAACCGCAGGCAGGAGGGGCGCTTCAGCGCAGGTACCGTCATTGGCGCCACGTTCATGCTGGCCATACGCCGCATCCACATCTTCCTGCCACTTGCGCTGCTTTGCTACTTGCCTATGTCCGTTTTGAGTTACGACATGATCTGGATTGCGCAGTCCGTAACCCTCGCATCCGGCGGTTCCTTTCTTGGCTTGATGCGCTTTGCAGCAGAAATGCTGATGGACGTATTATGCGCTTCCCTTTTTATTACGCTGGCGCTTGCCCAGATCAGCAAGATCAGCGGCTCCATTGTTACGGATAGCGTGAGCCTTAAGGCCACGCTTATTCACATCATTCCAATCTACATTTGCGGGTTGCTGGTCGCCATTCTCAGCTGGACAGGCTTCATAATTCTGCTGATTCCCGGCCTCTACATCATGATCATCACTTGGGTTGCCGTTCCGGTCGCAATTGCAGATCAAACTGGGCCCATCGCTGCAATCAGGCGCAGCGATAGCTTAATCAGAGGCTATCGTTGGCACATCCTCGGCCTGGTGCTGCTCTTCTTTATTTTCACAGCGCTACTGGAGAGAATCATTGGTGGATTTTCGCAATATTTCGGGATCAATCTCTTGATGTCGAGTGCGCGGAACCTCAACTCTTATGTCCTTGGCACAACCTTAATGCTCGTGATGAACCAAGCCGTGTTTGGCATGCTGACCGGCATTGCCGCTGCGTATTCGTTCGTGCACTTGCGATGCATTAAAGAAGGGAAATCTGGCGCACAATTGGCCGATATCTTCAAATAAATCAGCAAATTTGCCACACGTTTCTGGCTTTTATTGACAGAGCAATCACAACCCTTACGTTTCTAGTAAAATCTATGCGTCGGAGAACAAGCATGGCTGACCTAGCCGCAAATCAATTTTCTATCGGCCGAGTTTTAAAGCAGACGTTCTCTGCCTTTTTCCGCCGAATTACGCATTTTCTGCCGCTTGGGCTGCTCTGCTACCTGCCTGTCGCTTTCATCAGCTATACCCAAAACTCTGCAATGCTGAATGCACAAGAGACAGGGAATTTCGCAGAAGCGCTGAACCTCAACCCCTTTTGGATGGCGATCAACTTCCTGCTTCCAATGATCTGCGCTGGCGTGTTTGCTGCAATAGCGACCTATGAAGTCGTCTTGGATGAAAACGGGAGGCGCCCTAGCCTTGGCGAAGCGATAGCAGCCGCTTTGCCACGGATGCTTCCGGTCGTGCTGGCGAGCATTCTGTTCACGATCATTGTCTATGCAGGAATGATACTTCTGTTCATACCTGGGCTATTTCTGCTCACCATGCTTTGGGTCACCGTGCCGACAGTCGTAATGGAGGGACTTGGGCCGATTGCAGCTATGAAACGTAGTGCCAACCTCAGCAAAGGCTACCGGTGGCGTGTGTTTGGGCTGATTGTGTTGTTCATTATATTGGTATTCATCCTGCAATGGGCGCTTAGTCTCGTGCTGATTTTGGCTACATCTGAGATCGCAAACGTTTACCTCCTAACGGGTATTGGGTACCTGGGCATAACCACTTTCGGCGTGTTGAGGGTGGATTCCGACGCGAAGCGCAACGCGATCAAGCAAACCTGATTTGAACGTCATTTCCAAGCTCGGCGAGCATGGCCTCGATGGGTGTTTTGAATCCGAGGCACTTTCGCGGCGTTGAGTTCAGGGCCATGGCAATCT
>JBDQJI010000111.1:0-11545 GCA_040263875.1 Alphaproteobacteria bacterium | reverse complement strand
TAAACGCCTACAACTTCGCACGCAGACTAAAAACCTTGAAAGGTCTCACCCCATTCGAATATGTCTGCAAAGTCTGGACTGAAGAGCCTGATCGGTTCAGAATAAATCCGACCCATCAATCTCCGGGACTAAACACCTAACTCGACATTGTGGGTCTTGCAGCCCACTAAGCCGAAAGTGGCCACTGCGATTGCTATGAATGCCTGAAACTTAATCGTCATTTTCTGGGTTCCTTGCCGAATTTTAGCATCGCTGATTTTACGTCTTTCAAATGCAGCTCTTTTTAAAACTATAGATGCACATCGCAAGAAGTCACTAAAGCCTTCCGTAAGGATACCGGACATACCAGCCCAGGACCTGAATAATTTGGCTTGGACAATTGCAGTTTGTTCTATTATTGTTCGTTTTTGACTGCAGCCTTTGGCTTGCTTCAGAGATAGTGTGAGCAGCTGAGGCTGGACGCAGTTATGCACGCCATATATGGTGGATTAGTTTGAGTGGCCCCTATATGTAGCGGGTTCTGGGCTGGGAATTATCCCCAGGGTGTGGATGGAGCGGACGGTATGGACGGTTTGGCGCGGGTTTCTGCGGATGATGGGGCGAATGCGGCTCTGGATAAGGCTCTGGATATTGAGCAGACGACTCCGTTTGCCCATGCGCTTGGCGGCGATGTCGGGCGGGATGTGTATCAGAATGGCCGTGGCGTCACTGTCCATATGGACCGGTCTCGCGATGCAAAGCTGACTGCGTTTGGCAAGGCCACTATGGCGGACCGCTACTTGCTTGAGGGCGAATCCTTCCAGGATTTGTTTGCGCGCGTGGCGGGCCATTTCGCGGATGATACGGCCCATGCCCAGCGCCTATACGAATATATCTCGAACCTTTGGTTCATGCCGGCGACACCTGTGCTCTCCAATGGCGGATCGAAGCGCGGCCTGCCGATTTCCTGCTTTCTGAATGAGGCTGGCGATAGCCTGGATGGCATCGTTAACCTCTGGAATGAGAATGTATGGCTGGCGGCCCGTGGCGGCGGGATTGGCAGCTATTGGGGCAATCTGCGCTCGATTGGCGAGAAGGTCGGCATTAACGGCAAGACCTCTGGCGTCGTGCCGTTCATCCGCGTGATGGATAGCCTCACGCTGGCGATCAGCCAGGGCAGCCTGCGGCGTGGCTCGGCGGCGGTGTACTTGCCGATCCACCACCCTGAAATCGAAGAGTTTATTGAGCTTCGGCGGCCAACCGGCGGGGACCCGAACCGGAAAGCGCTCAATCTGCACCATGGCGTTGTAATCTCTGACGCGTTTATGCGCGCCGTCGAGAATGATGAGGAATGGGGGCTGCTCAGCCCGAAAGACGGCGCCGTTCTCCGCCGCGTCTCCGCCCGCTCCATCTGGATCAGGCTGCTAACGGCGCGGATCGAGACTGGCGAGCCGTATATGATTTTCTCCGATACCGTGAACCGCCAAGCGCCGGAATATCACCGTCTCGCAGGCCTTTCGGTGAAAATGTCGAACCTCTGCAGCGAAATTACGCTGCCGACTGGCAAGGACCACCATGACGGCGACCGCACGGCCGTCTGCTGCCTCTCCTCCATCAATATGGAGACCTATGAAGAGTGGAAGGACCAGCCCGGTTTCGTCGAAGACATCATGCGCTTCCTCGATAACGTGCTGCAGGACTTCATTGATACCGCCCCTGATGAGATGGCCAAGGCGCGCTATGCGGCGGAGCGTGAACGCAGCGTCGGCCTTGGCGTGATGGGTTTCCATTCCTTCCTGCAGTCCAAGAATATTCCGTTTGAAAGTGCTATGGCCAAGTCTTGGAATATGCGAATTTTCAAGCAGATCAAAGAGGGTGCCGACACTGCATCCGTTAAGCTGGCGGAAGAAAAAGGCCCCTGCCCGGACGCCGCTGAATACGGCATTATGGAGCGATTCTCCCATAAAATGGCGATCGCGCCGACGGCCTCAATCTCCATCATTTGCGGCGGCGCGTCGCCTGGGATCGAGCCAAGCGCCGCCAATAGCTTTACCCATAAAACGCTCTCTGGTTCCTTCGGCGTCCGCAATCGCTATCTGGAGCGGCTGCTGGAAGCGCGTGGCCGGAATGATGATGAGACATGGTCCTCCATCACCACCAATGAAGGCTCCGTTCAACACCTGGATTTTCTAACGGACGACGAGAAGGACGTGTTTAAAACCGCGTTTGAACTCGACCAGCGCTGGGTTATTGAGCTCGCGGCGGACCGCACGCCCTATATCTGCCAGTCCCAATCCGTGAACCTGTTCATCCCGGCGGATGTGCATAAGCGGGACCTGCACCAGCTGCATTACCAGGCTTGGAAAAAGGGCATGAAATCGCTCTACTACCTCCGCTCTAAATCAATTCAGCGGGCAGGTGTGGCAAGCCATGGTGCCAATGCGCCCGTTGCGGAATCGGTTGAAGGCGGGAACCTGGATTATGAGGAATGTTTGGCCTGCCAGTAGGGCGCGTCGTATCTCCTCACGCACTCGTCACTTTCTGTGAGGGCGCATTTCTATGCAGGGGCCCCATATCTCCCATATTGGATTTTTCAAAATGAGGAGACATGAAATGAGGCATGCATTCCTAGCGGCGGCAGCGTCGCTGATTTTTGCCGCAGCACCTGCGCTGGCTGGTGAACAGTATATGTCCGATGGCTACGCCGTATCGGGCTATGATGTGGTGGCTTATCACGACATCGAGCAAACCGATGTTGGCACGCCGCAAGCCAAAGCGGTCCGTGGGTCACCTGCGTTCGAGACAGAGTACAATGGTGCCAAGTGGCTGTTCTCAAGTGCGGCTAATCGGGACGCGTTCCTGGCCCAGCCAGAGAAATATGCGCCCGCATTTGATGGACATTGCGCATTCGGTGTCGCGCGGGGCGGCAAAGTGCCGGGCAACCCGCATCTCTGGCGGATTGTTGACGGAAAGCTCTACTTGAACATCACGCGGCGGGTCGCTGGGTTCTGGGAAAGCGATATTCCAGGCAATATTTCAACTGCCGGCACCAACTGGACAACGCTTGAGGCCGCACCGGCTTCCCAACGGACTGTGCCGCCTCTCTAACGCAGATATTGGAAGGGTTCTCCCCAGACTTATAAAGGGCGAGCCCTTTCGATACCTCAGGCCCTGACATAGGGTCGCTACCTGTTGAGAAGGATGAGAATCGATGCCTCTGTTAGACGCCAAAGCCACCTATAAGCCCTTTGATTATCCTTGGGCATTTGAAGCCTGGCAGACGCAGCAACGGCTGCATTGGCTGCCGGAAGAAGTGCCACTAGCGGACGATGTGCGTGATTGGGGGCAGAAGCTGACGGAGTCTGAGCGCAATCTCTTGACGCAGATCTTCCGCTTTTTCACCCAGGCCGATGTCGAGGTGAATAACTGCTACATGAAGCATTATTCCCAGGTGTTTGAGCCGACCGAAGTGCAGATGATGCTGGCCGCGTTCTCAAATACAGAGACCATCCATATCGCAGCTTATAGCCATCTGCTTGATACCATTGGCATGCCGGAAATCGAATACTCCGCCTTCCTCCACTACAAGGAGATGAAGGATAAGTACGATTACATGCAGCAGTTTGGCGTCAAAACACCGCGCGATATCGCGCTGACGCTGGCCGTGTTCGGCGGCTTTACGGAAGGGCTACAGCTGTTCGCCAGCTTCGCGATGCTGCTGAACTTCCCGCGCTTCAACAAGATGAAGGGCATGGGCCAGATCGTGGCGTGGTCTGCGCGGGATGAGACCCTGCATGCCGCCAGCGTTATCCGCCTGTTCCGCACGTTTATTCGTGAATACCCGGAAGCGAATGTTGGGCTGGAGGGTGAGTTGCGTCATGCACTGCGTACCATCGTCGAGCATGAAGATGCGTTTATCGACCTTTCCTTCAGCCTAGGCGCCATTCAGGGCCTGGAGGCGGACGAGGTGAAGCAATATATCCGCTATATCGGCGACTGGCGCTTGAGCCAGCTAGGGTTTGATGCGGAATACGGCGTCGCCCGCAACCCGCTTCCGTGGATGGATGAAATGCTGAACGGGCTTGAGCACGCGAACTTCTTCGAGAATCGCGCCACTGAATATTCAAAGGCGGCGACCCAGGGCAGCTGGGATGAGGCTTTCGCCTCCTGATCCCAGCGCCGTCAGGCCTAAGCGGCTTTAGGCCGATGGGTGCGTCTGCTTGAAGGCGTCCGTAGCTTCCAGACGGGCGACGAGTTTCGCCAGATTGGGCGCTTTTTCTGCCACACCCAGCTTTGGCCGCGCCAAGGTAGCGAAGGTGAAAGCAACCGTGGCTGAGATGTCCGCTTGGGTCATGCTGTTGCCATAGAGCCAGCCATCTGGACCCGCTTTGGCCGCATGGGCATCCAGCGCTTGCAATGCTGAAACCGTTTGGTTGTCGCAGCGTTCAACCCAGTCTTCGGCAACTTTTTCTTTGGGGTGGAAGCGCAGTTCGTAAGCCGAGTTGACGGACTTCTCCATGGCACCGACTGCGATGGCGACAAGCTTCAGCACATCACGGCGTTCTTTGCCATTCTGCGGAACAAGTGCATTGGCGCCCGCTTGCTCGTCCAGGCTATCCAAAATGGTCGTGCTGTCGATAAGTACATCGCCGTCGTCCAGCTCCAGTGCAGGGATACGTACAACTGGGTTAACGCTGAGCGCCTTGTCCCATTCATCAAACGGGGCCACTTGGACCTGCTCAAATGGTTGATCCATAACGTTTAAGGTCGTGGCGACGCGGCGGACGAAAGGTGAGAGATAGCGGCCGTACAGCTTCATAGTAAGTCTCCGGAATTAGGGCTCAGCGCCATTGCGCACACGCCAAAGGATTGCGTCATCGCCTTGATCTAGGCGGTGGGTGAGGTTGAGAACAACAAAGCGGTCATGGGAGACGAGGAGGCCCTCTATCAAGCCATGCCATGCTTCGAATACGGCTGGATGTGGTTGGTCCATGCCGCGCCCAAGCCGCCAGGACGGGCGGCGGACAAGCCATGCACCATCGGCATCCTGGGATATCTCTGCGGCATCGCCTTCCGCTGCGGCCATGGCTTTAAGCACGTGTGCAAAACCTTCGGCACCGCTCGTTGACGGTGTGAGGCCAAGCCCTTCCGCCATGGAGCGATAGCCTTGCGCGCCGATCAGGCGACCTGTGTGCCGCCCAAGATAGCCGCCATCGCTTGGTCCGAACAGTTCTGTCAGCAGCGGCAACCCGGTGCGGATATATTCCATCGCGTAATTGCGACCGGCTTTAGCGAGCCTCGCAGCTGGCCAGTCATTGGCAGGCAATGTAGGGGCCTCGGCAGGGTCAAAGCGCGGCGGCATTTCCCCTGGGCGGAAGCGGAGGCGCTCGTCGGCTGAGAGGTCCCGGTCATGCTCCAGAAAGTATCCAGCAAGGCCGTGCTGGCCATCAGTTGTTTGGGATGTGCAAATAAAGCCTAAGCGTGGATTATTCAGGCTCGGCCCGTTCTCCGCGTACCAGCCTTCCAGCATGGCGCGGGATACTTCGCTCGGGATACCGCAAATGCTGGCGCCAGGATAAATCCAACGGGGCGGCGGGAAGCGGACCCACGCTTTCGTGTCTGATTCCGCCATATACTCCACATCAACGCCGCCAACCTGATTGGACAGGTAATGATATGCGGCGGCGGCTTGCGCATCCGGCATGCCTGTTAGGCCAAGTTTATCGAAGCTGGAGCGGAATTTGGCGTGATGTTGGCGGCGGAAGAGCGCGCGCGTCCAATCGGCTGCGTCTTCGCGCCCGCGTTTTAGCGTGACGGTCAGCATCAACCCGGTCTGATAGGCATGATAAAGCCCAGCGACGGCGGCGAGATGATCGGCAGATGGATTGGGGGCAGTAGAGGTATTCATTCCGCCTCAATTGGACGCCACACAGCGTCTTCTAAAGCTTCAAGGCCGGGAAAGCGGCGCTTATAATCCATAGTGGCGCTGCCTTCGATCCAATAGCCCAGATACACATGGGAGAGGCCAAGCTTTTGCGCTCGCCGCACCAGGTCCAGCATCATATAAACGCCCAGGCTGCGGCGGGGCTGGTCTGGATCAAAGTAGCTGTAGACGGCAGAGATTGAATCATCCGCCAAGTCGATCAATACAGCGGCTGCAAGCAAGCCGTTCTCGCCGCGATGTTCAATGATGGCGCTGTCGATGGGCGTATCCTCAACCATCGCCCGATAGTCCCGCCAGCCCATTTCAGCCATGTCACTTTCGCCGTGGCGACGCATCAGGTAGCGCTTGAACAGAATGAACTGCTCTTCCGTCGCTTTGGGTGGGCGTTCGTGCGCCGTCAAATCGCTATTGCGATTGCGGATGCGGCGAAGCGAGCGTGAATCCTCAAACCCATCGACCGGAATACGCACGGGAACGCAGCTATTGCAGCCTTTACAGGTGGGTTTGTAGGCAAGGCCGTGGCTCCGCCTGAATCCAGCGCGGGATAGCTCGCCAAAGAAGGCGCCAGCGTCCTCGGTTTTCAGTTCCAGCACCAGTTTTTGCTCAGCCAATCCAGCCACATAGGGGCAAGGTGTTGGCGAAGTTGCAAAAAACTGGCGGATACGGGGCGGGCGGGAAAAGTCCATTGGTGCTGTTGGGCTCTTTCAGTCCATGAAATTGTAACAAGACTATAGCGCTATTCGCCCGTCCGGCAATCGTTGAACGGTGCGCATACGCATACTCGCGAAGCGGGCGCTACGGTGATAGGCTTCGGGTTAGATCACACAATAAATCACGGCTAGGGTTGAGAAACGATGATCGACGCGCGCACATTTCGCGACACCATGGGCCGCGTGCCGACTGGCGTTTGCGTCATAACGACGAAACACGCAGGCGGCGCGCTGGATGGCGTCACAGTTGGGTCTTTTGCGTCCCTTTCGCTTGACCCACCACTCGTGATTTGGAGCCTGGACAAAAAAGCGAACTGTCATGAAGGCTTCATGAAGGCGACGCATTTCGCCGTCAATGTGCTGTCAGAGGATCAGACCGACCTTTCCCGCGTATTCGCGACCAAAGAAGCGCGCCCTTGGGACAAGCTGGAGCATACGCCGGCTGAACAGACCGGATCGCCCCTTTTCCGGGGCTGCTGCGCCTATATGGAATGTGCGATGGAGACAATCCATGACGGTGGTGACCACGATATCTTCGTTGGCTGCGTGCTGAACCTACAGCCCGCACCGGCAGGCCGCCCACTACTGCACTTTGGTGGCGCCTATCGGCGGTTGGACGAAGACAAAGTCGACTAACAAAGGAAGCCAACCCATGCGTATCGCCCGCATCAATGCCACATGGCTCCGCGCGCCGATCCCTGCGGAACGGCAGCATGTGTCTGACTTTGGCCGCATGACCTCATTCGATACAACGCTTGTCCGGGTGGAGACGGAATCTGGGCTTGTAGGATATGGCGAAGCGAAAGCGGCGGTTGGCTCTCAAGGCAATTGCGCCAGCCTTGTAGCGCTTATTGAACGTGAATTGGCTCCGTTGCTGATTGGTGAGGATTCTGGCGCAATCTCCCGCATTTGGGATATTTGCTACAACGGCAGCCGTGCCCATTTCGCAATTGACCGCGGCCATAGCTTTCCTGTGATGGGGCGCCGTGGGCTAACGACCGCCGCATTGGGCGGTATCGATATTGCGCTCTGGGATATTCTCGGAAAGTCGCTTGACCGGCCGGTACATCAATTGCTTGGCGGCAAGCGAAAAGACCGGATGCCGGCCTATGCTTCTGGCGGATGGAAGCCAGCGAGCGAAGTTGGTGCAGAGCTGCAAAGCTTCATCGACCGGGGGAATTTCAAGGCCGTCAAAATGCGTGTCGGATCCCAAGATGGAACGGTTGCTCATTCGATTGAGCGCGTGAAGGCGGCGCGGGATGCGCTCGGCCCTGATATCGACATCATGGTGGATGCCCATGGCACCTATGGCGTCGCGGAAGCCAAACGCTTCGCGCGCGGCGTTAGGGATTGCGACGTTGCCTGGTTTGAAGAACCGGTGACGGGCGACGATAAGCGCGGCATGGCCGAAGTCCGCGCATTCACGGATATTCCTATCGCAGCGGGGGAGAGCGAGTTCACGCGCTTTGATTTCCGCGATCTGGTTGAATTGCGCGCGGCGGACATCCTCCAGCCTGATCTGGCAATCGCTGGCGGGATTACTGAGGCTATGCGGATTGAAGCGATAGCGGCTGCGTGGCAGCTTAAATACGCGCCGCATCTATGGACCGGCGCGCTGGGTTTTACGGCTGGGCTGCATACTGCGGCAGCGGCGACATCCGGGTTCATCCTGGAATATAGCCTCGGTCACAATCCATTGCTGCATGATCTGGTGAAAGAGGATTTCCCGGTCGAGGACGGGGAGGTGGTAATTCCAGATCGACCCGGTCTTGGCATTACGATCGATGAGGATTTCGTCAAAGAAACGGCGATGCCTGCTTGAGGCCGTGGTATAGCCTCCCTATCTCAAAAGTTTCAGTCGTTCCCGCAGTGAATGCGGACAAGGATACACCATGCTTTCTTGGTTCAAGCGCAAAGCCTTAGCCGCCACCGAATATGCCGAAGATGTCGAGGCGGAGATCGACGCCTCCACTGCGCGCTCATGGGGCTGGCTCAAGATATTGCTGATTGCGCTCGTGATCTTCATTCCGTGCTGGTACTTGATCGGTGGTCTCGTCTACCAGCGCATCAATGATGATGTGGATTTCCGCCAGGATGCGGCGCTGGCCGATCCTGGCCAAAGCCGCGCCGTCGCGACGGCGGCGGCGCTGATCAAGCGCGAAACAAAACGCTGGTCTCCCAATGAGCAGTTCTGGAGCCCTGCGATCACCCTGGACAACATGCCGAACTATCAGCTTGGTATTGTGGAAGCGGTGTCCCGGTTCGCCATCGAAATGGTGGATCAGCTTGGCCGCCAGCGCGGCTCCAGCGCGTCGGACAAGGATTTGGAGGCGGCGGCGGGCTATCTCCGCTACGACGGCACAATCTGGATCATGCAGGATTGGAAGCCAACGGCTTCAGCTGAGGCGCAATATACCCGGGCTGTTGAAGCCTTTGAAAAATACAACAATCGCCTCGCGGCTGGTGATGCGATCTATGACAAGCGCGCGGACAATCTGATCGCACTTTTGAGCCGGATCGCGGCGGATATGGGCTCAGCCTCTGCCGCACTCGACCAGAGAACGCTGGAGAGCAATGCGGGTTACTTTGACTTCGGTGCAGATGAAATCCTCTACAACGTTAAAGGCAAGCTCTACGCGTACTATCTTATTCTGCGGGATGTGGGCGTTGACTATTCAGATGTGATTGCGGGCAAGCAGCTCACGCCGATTTGGGAACGGATGCTGTCCAACTTCCGGCGTGCCGCTGGCATGAACCCGCTGATCGTCTCTAATGGCGCACAGGATGGCGCGATCATGCCATCGCATTTGTCCGCGCTCGGCTTCTATCTGCTGCGCGCGCGCGTTCAGCTGCGTGAAGTGACGGATACGCTCGCCAAATAGCTGAAATCGGGGCTGGGACGATGCAGCGCCTCTACTATGGCTGGGTTATCGTACTCGCGTGCAACCTGGTTGCTTGCGTCACCTGGGGGGTGGCGATCTTCAATCAAGGCATCTTCGTCGCCTATTACGTGAAAGCGTTTGGGTGGTCGTTGCCGGCGCTTTCAATAGCACCTGTGCTGTTTCATCTGACGGCGGGCGGAGCTGGCGTGCTGGTTGGCCGTGTCGTGGACAAGCATGGCGCACGCCCGGCTTTGCTTGGCGGCGCTGTATTCCTGACAGCGGCTTTGCTCGGGATAGCGTATGTCTCAGAGCTTTGGCACGTCTATCTAGCGTTCCCACTGCTCGGCATTGGCTTTGCCTGCATTCATACTGTCACCATTGGCAAAATTGTCTCCCGTTGGTTTCTGGCGAAACGGACCCGGGCAATGGCATCCGCCACCTTTGGGGCGGGCTTTGGCGGCGCTCTATTGGTTCCATTGAATGTCTTCATGATCCAAAAATACGGCCTGCTTGGCGGTAGCCTGACGCTGATCGCCGTCTCTGTCCTAATCTTGGTCCCGCTGGCGCTGTTTGTCATCAAAGATGGGCCAGAGGTGCTTGGACAGTATGTTGACGGTGCTGCCTCAACAACTGTCACAGCAGAGGTTCCAAGTGCGGCTGAGAATCGTGACGCCCGCGAATGGTCTGTTGCGGAGGCTATGAGAACGGCAGCATTCTATGCGCTGGCATTCTGCTTTGCGTTCGGGATGTTGGCGCAAAGCGCTTTCCTGTTTCACCAAGCACCATTCCTTGAGGCCACAGTTGGCCTGATGGGCGCTGCGTCCATTGTCTCCGTAACAACGCTCTCCGGCCTTGTTGGGCGTGTTGGCTTTATTCTGGTGGGGGACCGGATGACGCCGCGCGCCTGGTGCACCATCGTGTTTACCTGCCAAGCCGTTGCATTTCTCATTCTGGCACTGGCGGAGACGCCGTTATGGCTGACGCTGGGATCAGCGTTGTTCGGCTTGACCATGGGCCTTGTGATCACGCTGCAGCCGCTTGGTGTCGCTTATATGTTCGGACCCTCGATCAACACGTTGGTGGACAGCGCCGAAACAATCAAAACCGCCATGCGGTCTATACAGGGTGCCCGTGATATTGAAGATGATTGGAGCAATCCGACTGTCACCGTGCAGGTTCGCATCAATCAGGATGCCGCACGGCGGTCCGGAATTACATCTGCCGATGTAGCAGATGCACTGAACAGCCAGCTGGCGGGCGCTAAGATCAGTGATTACCGATTGGGCGATATCAGCATTCCCGTAATCGCACGGGCTAAGGGCGAAGCACGGCGGAACCTGGATCGCCTGCGCTCCCTGACGATCCCGACCTCCGGCGGCACGCCTGTGCCGCTATTGCAAATCGCTGAACTTAACGGTGCGCCCAACTATGCGCGCATAAAACGCCAGGATATTGAACGCGTTATCACTGTATCCGCCGTCAGTAGTGAGCAAAGTGCCGCCGCATTCAATGACGCTTTGAGCGATACACTGGAGGAGCTAAAGCGGACCATGCCGCCCGGCTACCGGATCGAACTGGGTGGTGAGGTCGAAGGCAGCTCTGACGCAAATGAACGCCTAGCCTCCAATTTCCCAATTGCTTTGGCGCTTATGGTGCTGTCGCTGATATGGCAATTCAACAGCTTTATCCGCCCGGCGCTGATCTTGGCCGTAATCCCGTTGACGGTCACCGGGTTCGGGGTGACGTTGGCGCTGGCACCCGGTGCCAATTTTGGCTTCATGGCGATCCTGGGTGTGCTGGCTTTGGCTGGCATCGTTGTCAACAACGCCATTATCCTGATTGACCGAATAGACGTTGAGCGTACGCGCCGGGACACCATTGCAGAGGCCATTATCGAAGCAGGCGTCCGCCGCCTCCGCCCGATTGTGATGACGACATGTACGACTGCCCTTGGCCTCGCCCCGATCATCATCGCCCGCGATGTGCTGTTCTATGATCTAGCCCTGGTCATCGCCGGCGGCCTGCTGATC
>JBDQJI010000110.1:0-11669 GCA_040263875.1 Alphaproteobacteria bacterium | reverse complement strand
TCAGGCTCTCTTGACTATCTTGTATTGCTCGACGGATCGCCGCTGTCGTGCGGGCGCTCCCGTGAAGTACCTGTCCCATAATGCGTCCTTCCAAACTTGGGAAAAGAGTGCACCATCAATCTCCGGGACTAAACACCTAACCGCCGCTACAATAGCGCAGTCCATCAATCCCCCCGTGTCCGAGATATCTGCTGCATTCTGTGGACCAAAGCCGATGCGGGAAACTCTGCAACGGGATTTTCAGGCCCTTGGTCTCAGGCGCTCGCGCTTTCACTTTGAAGAGTTTGAAATCCGCTCCGGCATTGGCTTGCGATTGATGTTGGCATGGTTCCTCAAACGGATCAGAAAGTAATCATTTCCGTCGCCCAACATCCTCGCCCCAGCGTTGGACGTGGCCAGAGTCGATATCAAACAGGTCAAGCGCGCGACCGACGGTATGGTTCACCATATCGTCCAGCGTTTCGGGCTTTGCGTAGAATGCTGGCACGGGCGGCATCACGATAGCACCAGACTCCGTCGCTGCCGTCATGGCGCGCATATGGCCAAGATGCAGCGGTGTTTCGCGCAGCAACATCACGAGGCGTCGGCGTTCTTTCAACACAACGTCGGCTGCGCGGGTCAGCAAGTGGCTGGTATTACCATAGGCAATTTCTGAAAGGCTGCGGATCGAACAGGGAGCCACCAGCATGCCGCGCGTTTTGAACGAGCCGGATGAAATACTGGCAGCGATATCAGCCGCACCATGCACATGATCCGCCAGGTCTTTGACCTGCTGCACTTTCATCGACGTTTCGTAAGCGAGCGTAATTTCAGCCGCCTTGGTCATCACCAGATGGGTTTCGATGGGCAGGTCCGCCAGCATCTCCAGCGCTCTCACACCGTAGATAACGCCGGAAGCGCCTGAAATACCGATGATCAGTCGGTCCGTCATGCTTGCTCAAAGGCAACGAGCGCGATGCCTTCCTCAACCTGATCGCCAAGTGCGCAATTGACGCTTTCAACCACGCCGTCCGCCGGTGCGGTGATCACATGCTCCATCTTCATGGCCTCAAGTGCCACCAATGGATCGCCCTTCTTCACCGCATCGCCAGCCTTCACTTCCACCCGCACGATCTTACCCGGCATCGGCGAAGACAATGATCCGGGGCCTGCATCCCCGCCTGCATCGGCCCCCAATTCAAGCGGCGACAGGCGCCAGCGACGGCCCTCTGCGCCAACAACGATATCCTTACCAGCCCTGGCAATGCGTGCCTGGAAGGTTCGGTCGCTCAACTGGATCGTCCATACACCGCCGTCGTCAGCCGGCACAGAATATGCAAAAGGCCGAACCTCATCACCAATAGACAGGCTCTGGCCATCCCTTGCCCAAGTAAGGGTTGCATCAACGGCATCGTCCTGGCTTTGGAAGCGGTAAAGCTCAGCCAAGTCCTGGTTTAACCGGAACCCATCGTTCTCTGCCCATGGCGACGAATGATCCGCGCCAGCAAGCGCCTTGGCACTCGCGTCCTGCTCTTCCAGCATCAATGCTACGGCAGCAGCGATGGCCTCTGTCGATGGTGCGGGCTCACTGCCAAGCAGATCGGCCTCATGGCGCTCAATGAAATGGGTATCCAACTCAACATTCAAGAATGCCGGATGGCGCAGTGTATCCGCCAGGAAGCTGATATTCGTCGTGACGCCAACAATATCCGTACCTGCTAGTGCCGACGCCAATTCCCGCGCCGCAAGGTCACGGGTTTCGGCCCATGCAACCACTTTAGCGATCATCGGATCATAATGGACAGAGATCGCATCACCGGTCTGAACGCCGGTATCAACGCGCACACAGCCAGGATTACTGGGGACATCAAAGGCCGTTAGCGTGCCAGTTTGCGGCAGGAACCCGCGTGCAGGGTCTTCAGCATAAAGTCTGGCTTCGATGGCGGACCCTTTGCATTGCACCTCATCTTGAGTTAGCGGCAGCACTTCCCCACCAGCGACGCGGAGTTGCAGTTCGATCAGGTCCAGGCCGGTGATCATTTCCGTCACTGGATGCTCCACCTGAATGCGGGTGTTCATTTCGATGAAATAGGGGCTGCTATCTTCGTCCACCAGGAACTCGCAAGTGCCAGCGCCGACATAGTCGATGGCACGGGCTGCAGCGACAGCGGCGTCGGTCAATTGCTTGCGGGTGGCATCAGTCAGGTTCGGCGCGGGCGCTTCCTCAATGACCTTTTGGTGACGGCGTTGAATGGAGCAATCCCGCTCGTGCAAGTGCAGGACATTGCCGTGGCTATCAGCCATCACCTGCACTTCCACATGGCGCGGACGACCAAGATAGCGTTCCAGCAACAGCGTATCATCGCCGAATGCCGCTTTGGCTTCACGGCGCGCAGCCTCCATAGCCCCTTGCAGGTCTTCCGCCGCTTCGACGATGCGCATCCCACGCCCGCCACCGCCTGCAGACGCCTTAACCAATACGGGGAAGCCAATCTTGGCAGCTTCATCGGCCATTAGATCGTCTGACTGATCTTCACCGTGATATCCAGGCGTCAACGGCACGCCCGCCTTGCCCATAAGCGCTTTGGCACGGGCTTTGTCGCCCATGGCGCGAATAGCGTCCGCAGAAGGGCCGACAAAAATCAGGCCAGCGTCTTTGCACGCGTCGGCGAAGGCCGCGCGTTCGGACAAGAAGCCGTAGCCTGGATGAATAGCTTCTGCCCCTTCCGCCTTCGCCGCCGCGATGATTTTTTCAATTACAAGGTAGCTCTGCGCAGCAGATGCGGGGCCTATCAGACGTGCAGAATCCGCCATACGTACATGCATCGCATTTGCGTCAGCCTCGGAATACACAGCGACTGTACGTATGCCCAAAGCCCGGGCGGAACGGATGATGCGGCAGGCGATTTCGCCCCGGTTCGCAATAAGTAGCTTTTTGATCATGATTTCTGCCTCTACATCCGGAACAGGCCGAAGCGCGTCTCTTCGATCGGCGCGTTCAGAGCGGCGGAAAGGGCGAGGCCCAGGACTTTGCGGCTATCGGCTGGGTCGATAACGCCGTCATCCCACATGCGCGCACTGGCGAAGTACGGATGACCCTGCTCCTCATATTGGTCCCGGACGGGGGCTTTAAAGGCCTCCTCATCCTCGGCGGACCATTCCTCACCGCGCCGCTCCATGCCGTCGCGGCGGACAGTAGCAAGCACACTGGCAGCCTGCTCGCCGCCCATGACGGATATACGCGCATTCGGCCACATGAACAGGAAGCGTGGATCATACGACCGCCCGCACATAGCGTAGTTCCCAGCACCAAAGCTACCGCCCATGATCAGGGTCAGTTTCGGGACTTTTACGGTGGCGACTGCGGTTACCATTTTGGCACCGTCCTTAGCGATGCCGCCGGTTTCATATTTCTGACCGACCATAAAGCCTGTGATATTCTGCAGGAAAATCAGCGGGATGTTGCGCTGGCCACACAGCTCAATGAAATGCGCGCCTTTCTGTGCGCTCTCCGAGAACAGGATGCCGTTATTGGCGATGATTCCGACCGGATTACCATAAAGTCGGGCGAACCCAGTCACCAATGTCGTGCCGTAGAGCGCTTTGAATTCGTCGAATTCACTGCCATCCACAAGCCGCGCAATCACCTCACGCGGGTCATAGGGGGTTCTAAGGTCTGTCGGCACCACGCCGTGCAGTTCAGACGGCGGGTAGAGCGGGTCACGTACGGGTGCAGTATCAAGCTCAGCCGGTTTCACACGGTTCAGATTGGCGACAATTCGGCGAACAATAGCAAGCGCATGGTCGTCATTCGCGGCGTAGTGGTCGACAACGCCGGATTTACGGGCATGCACATCCGCACCGCCCAAATCCTCTGCCGATACGACCTCCCCCGTGGCAGCTTTCACCAAAGGCGGGCCGCCAAGGAAGATCGTGCCCTGGTTCCGCACGATCACACTTTCATCGCACATCGCCGGCACATATGCGCCGCCTGCGGTGCAGGAGCCCATCACGCAAGCAATCTGCGGAATACCCATGGAGGACATCATGGCCTGATTGCGGAAGCTGCGGCCAAAATGCCAGCGATCCGGGAAGACTTCATCCTGTTCCGGCAGATTGGCACCACCGGAATCAACCAAATAAATACACGGCAGATGGTTCTCCAGCGCAATTTCCTGGGCGCGGAGATGCTTCTTCACGGTCATGGCGTAATAGGTGCCGCCTTTGACCGTCGCGTCATTGCAGATGATCACACATTCCTGGCCCATGACTCGGCCAATTCCCGTGATCACGCCAGCGCCCGGTGCCTCGTCGTCATACATGCCCCAGGCAGCGAGCTGCGAGAATTCAAGAAACGCAGAGCCTGGATCAGTCAGCCGCCGCACGCGTTCTCTTGGCGCAAGCTTGCCCCGGTCCAAATGGCGCTTCATGGAGCGCTCACCGCCGCCCGCCGCGACCTTGGCGACCTCACCGCGCAAGTCCTCGACCAATACGGCCATTTCTTTCGCATTGGCGCGAAAGCCCTTAGAGCGGGGATTTATGCTGGTTTCCAGAACCGCCATTGCGGGACCTTCCTTCTTCGACGTGACGAGCAGGCCCTAAGCTAGAGCAGGTACCGCATTCTTGAAAGCGGCGTTAGCATGGGCTGACAAGCAAATGACGATCACCCGTGCGCCTTCGCCAAATAATCCTTGGTTCCAGCGCCCAGCAGCTTCGGTAGATGGGTGTAGATATAAAGGCATCCTGCCCCTCGGACGGTACCCAGCGCATCCGTTGTCGCTGGCATGCCGGGTGCTGTCCGTGCCGCCCGGATTTTAGCAAGCGTTTCACTTATTGCTGCGGCAACAGGTGGAGCCTTCGGGTTGCCCGGATGGCCCATGGATTGGGACAAATCTGACGGGCCAATGAAGAACACATCGACGCCCGGAACCGTCAAAATGTCATCCACATGGGGCAGCGCTTCAGCATCCTCTATCTGCAGGCAAACCAGGGACTGCGCGTTTGCTGATTCCACGAAATCCGCCATCTTGCCGCCCAGGCCCCAGCGATCTGGACGCGTACCAGCAGCCAGGCCCCGCGCACCTTCCGGCCCAAACTTGACCGACGCGACAGCCCGTTCCGCTTCAGCTTTGCTGCGAATATGCGGAACCTGCACGCCTTTAACACCGCGATCCATCACGGCCTGAATATCACTGCTCAAATTGCTCACGGGCCGGGCAATTGCCGTGATGCCAACCGCGTCTGCCGCCATCGCCATCAGTTCAATATCGGCAGGGCCAATGGAGCCATGTTCGCAATCTAACAGCACCCAATCAAAACCAGCATGGCCGATCATTTCCACAATCTGCGGCGAAGGAAACATTATTGAGACGCCGAAGGCTGGCTCACCCCGGGCAATCTTCTCTTTCATCAGGTTTCGCATCACCATCGGCTGGCCTTTCCTATAGCTGCTGGATTATTTTCAGCACTTCATTTTCCATCAAAGCTTTCGCCTGAAACCCTGTTTCGGTGCTGGCACCACGCAGATTGCCGCTCATAGCGATTTTTGAAATTCCAGTAGCGGCAATCGCGCTGAAGCGCTCAATGCAATGCTCAGGCGGACCGACAATGGCATAGGAATCAATGAATTCTGGCGTCAATGCAGCCGCTTGAGCGGACCCAGATTCTGTGTGCTTGCGCATGTCATAGGCTGCACGGACCTTATGCATAGTCTCTGCCATCGCATCAGACAGCGGGCCGACAGTCTTCCCATGCATGACGGAAAACCGCGCGAACGTGGTCAAGCCGCCACGCACCATATCCCGTGCTGCATCAATATCTGTGTGGCAAACGCAGTTGATATACGCGCCAAACTCCAATGTATCCGGGTCCATCCCCGCATCCAGCCGCGCTTGCTTGGCAGTCTCCGCGCCCCAGGCTAAACGAGCCGGGTCTGCGCCGAGCGCAAACATCACACGATCAGCTTTCACTGCGGCCAGCGCTATGACCTTCGGGCCACTTGCGGCCACCTCGACCGGTACCTTCCGGCGGCCTTCCAGCCATCGGATACGGCTGTCCTCTGGCGCTTGAGCAAGCGCCAATGTGGACATCGGCGGCGCAATCTCATCCGCGACCGGCACAGCATCGAAGCTCACCGGCTTGCCTGCCAGATAGGCCTGTAATTGGTCCAGAAACAGCGAGAAGTATTTGAGCCGTGCGGGTGAGCGGCCAAGGTGCGCCAGGGCTGAATCGCCCCGACCAACGCCAAACACTGCCCGGCCACGGCTAACGACATCGACGCTGGCAATGCCTGCCGCCGCTGCCGCCGGCAATCGCGTAATTGGGTTCGATACAGCAGTGGCGAGGCCAATCCGCTCCGTCGCAGCACCCGCCATCGCCAAAGCCACAAACGGATCGCCGGAGAGGTTCTGGGAATCGACCACGGAAAGCCCATCCCACCCCTTGGCCTCTGCGTCCTCAGCGACTTTTACGATGCCGTGTGGGGAGGCGGCAAACTGTGTCCAAACTTCCATTGAATTTACCCCGTATTCTGATCAGGCTTTGACGCCGCGTTCAGGTTCTTTACGGCCTTCCGATACCCGGCTTGCAGCGAACCGCGTCAGGTCCAGCGTCTGGAACCCGCCATCCAGGATAAGTTCCGATATGGCGCGTCCAGCCGCAGGCGCATGTTGCAGGCCATGACCGGAATAGCCCGTCGTCATCAGGAAATTCTCAGGCTGGCCGGGCCAGGCACCCATCAGCATATTGCCGTCCCAGGTGCTGTAGGCGTAATGGCAGGTCCAGGAGGCCTGAAGCTTAATCGCTTCAAATTTCGGTACACGATGGGCGGCAAGCGGCCAGTTTTCGTCATAGAAATGATCTTCGTTCACGTCCCAATTGAAAGCCCCGGCGCGCTCAAAATGCGTCCGCCCGGTGATATAGCCCTTGCCTTCTGGCCGTACGCTGCAACCGCGACCGTCAATGGTAAGGCCGAAAGGCTCCACCTCTTCCCGGCATTCAAAGTAGAATTGCGTGCGGGGCAGCGGCACGACAGGGATTTCAAACCCCATCATCGTTGAGATTTCACCACCCCATGCGCCTGTCGCATTAACCACCCAATCCGTCTTCAAGGTCTGGCCATCTTGCAGAACAACGCCCGTTACCTTGCCGCCAGATTGCTCAAACCCCGTGACGACGCCATCAATATATTTAGCGCCCAAAGCCTGGTTTTTGCGGCGCAGGCTGGTGAGCGCACCGTAGGGGTCCAACCACCCATCTTTGGGCGAATGGCATGCGAGCAATACGTCATCGGTGCGGAAGCTTGGCAGTAGTTCCTGTAGCGCCGCCGCATCCAGCAGATTGGCCTCAGCCCCCATACCGGTTTGCAGCGCATGGTTAGTCGCCATGTCGTCCGCTTGTTCTGGCGTGTTGGCTATAAACATATAGCCCTGCCGCCAGAATGAGAGCGGCTGCGGCTCACCATCCAGCGCCATCAGGTCTCCGAAGTTGCCATAAACTTCGTGGCCATACTGCGACATGCGCAGGTTCTCTTCCTGGCTGAAGAGCACACGCACCCCAGCGCTGGAGCGAGCGGAGGCAGCATGGGAATATGTGGAATCTTGTTCGATGAGCGCGATTTTGAGGCCCGGCTCCCGTTGAAGCAGGTGCCAGGCTGAAAACCCGCCATGTAACCCACCACCAATCATGATCACATCATACATCGCACATCTCCCCATTTAGCGCCCTAAGCTAGGCGTCATTGGCACCTAGCCTATCCCCGCATCCCGGATTACGATACCCGCGAAACCAACAAAGCGTGGGCGGCTAAACCTGCGCATCAGAGGAGACGACCGAATGGCTGAAGCTTATATCTGCGACGGTATCCGCACCCCAATTGGCCGCTATGGCGGGTCTTTGGCGCAGGTGCGAACCGATGACCTTGGCGCAATCCCGCTGAAAGCGCTGATGGAGCGGAACCCCAATGTTGACTGGGCCGCTGTTGAAGACGTGATCTTCGGTTGCGCTAATCAGGCTGGCGAAGACAACCGCAACGTCGCCCGCATGTCTGCGCTCTTGGCCGGCCTGCCTGATAGCGTGCCCGGCGGCACCGTCAACCGCCTTTGCGGCTCTGGCATGGATGCAACCGGCACTGCGGCGCGCGCGATCAAAGCTGGCGATGCGGATTTGATGATTTCCGGCGGCGTCGAAAGCATGACCCGCGCACCCTTCGTTATGGGCAAAGCGGAAACGGCATTTTCCCGCTCCAATAGCGAAGTGTTCGACACCACAATCGGCTGGCGCTTCGTCAACCCGATGATGAAGAAACAATACGGCATCGACAGCATGCCAGAGACGGCAGAAAACGTCGCTGAGGAATTCCAGGTCAACCGCGAAGATCAGGACGGATTTGCCTATCGCTCACAGATTCGCGCCGTTGCAGCCCAGAAAAATGGCCGCCTCGCAAAGGAAATCACACCCGTCACGATTAAGCAGCGCAAGGGTGACCCTATCGTTGTGGAATTGGATGAGCATCCCCGTGAAGGCACAACACTGGAAGGCCTTGCCAAGCTGCGCGCACCATTCCGCGAGGGCGGGTCCGTAACGGCAGGCAATGCATCCGGCGTGAATGACGGCGCATGTGCGATGGTGCTGGCTTCAGAGGAAGGTGCCAAGAAGCACGGCCTCACCCCGCGCGCCCGCATTCTTGGTATGGCAACCGCTGGCGTGGCCCCCCGGATCATGGGTTTCGGCCCGGCACCTGCCAGCCACAAGCTGCTGCAGCGCCTCGGCCTCAAGATCGGCGATATCGATGTGATTGAACTGAATGAAGCGTTTGCCGCTCAAGGCCTCGCCGTCACCCGTGATCTTGGCCTTGCCGATGACGGCGAGCATGTGAATCCGAATGGTGGTGCCATCGCCCTTGGCCATCCGCTCGGCATGTCCGGCGCACGGCTAATGATGACGGCCATGTATGAACTGGAAGAACGCGGCCTCGACCGTGCGCTCTGCACCATGTGCATCGGCGTTGGCCAGGGCATTGCGACTGTTATCGAACGGGTCAAGTAGCGTCCAACCCTTTCAGGGCAACTGACCAATATCTGACAAGCAAAAGGCCTTGGGGTGTCCCAAGGCCTTTTGTGTCAGTGGTATTTAAGCTGCTGCACCTACCAAGGAAATATCTGGTGATATTGATCTGCGCCTGGTGCGAGCAATGAAATCGGCGTTCTCGGTTATTTCAGCTCTCTCTGCGGGACTGATCCTCAACCAGCTTGGGATCATGGCTGTCCCGTCCCTGATCGTGGAGCTGTCCGCGCTCTGGTATCTAGACGCGGCAGAGGTTGGATGGCTTGGCGGCATCTACTTCGCTGGGTATGCAGTGGCGCTGCCCTTTATGTCTGGCGCGGCCAACCGTATGGACGGGCGCATCGTCTACGCTATTTCAGCCATTATTAGCGCTATCGCCTCCCTATGCTTTGCTCTCCTGGCAGACGGCTTCTGGTCAGCGCTTGTGCTTCGGTTCGTAGCAGGAGCAGGCTTTGCAGGGGTTCATATCCTTGGCATGAAACTGCTCGCCGATCGCCTTAAGGGCGAAGCCCAGGCGCGGGCGAGCGCGCTCTATACCGGCGCCTTTGCTATTGGCAGCGGCTTCTCCTATCTGGCAGCGGGCTTTCTAGTGGGCTGGTCAGGGTGGGAGGCCGTATTTATAGCCGCATGTATTGGGTCACTCTTATCGATCCCCATCGTCATTCTGATTGGGCCTGCAGAACAAGGTTCTGAAGCACGTACAACCCGCCTCTTCCCCGATTTCGCTGCAGCATTCAAGGATCGCGAGATCATGCGGTACGTGATTGCCTATGCTGGCAACCTTTGGGAAGTTTTTGCTATCCGCGTTTGGTTCGTACCTTTCCTAGTGTTCAATGCCATTGCGACCGGGCATGACGTGGGGCACTGGAGCCCCACGACCATTGCTGGCCTATCCGTATTCATCGCCGTTCCGGTTAACTTGCTGGTAGCTGAGTTCGGCATTCGCTGGGGGCGGCGCATGGTGATCTGCCTCGTCTCTGGCGCGTCAGTCTGTGTTTGCCTAGCCCTTGGGTGGATGCCAAGCGGTCCATATGAAGTTGTGCTGGCACTCTTGCTGCTACATGCCTTGACCAGTTTTGGCGATGTTGGCGCCATTGCGGGCGGAGTAGTCCGTGCAACGAAGGCTGAGACCCGCGCTGCAGCACTTGCGCTATTCGGCCTAATCGAGTTCACGTTTGGTTTCCTCGGACCTTTGTCGGTGGGGCTCGCGATTGAACTGAGTGGCGGGATCAATGCGCCCAATGCATGGCTATACGCGTTCGCAGCAATGTCGATCGGTTCCATCATCTCAGCCGCAGCAATGGCCTGGCCGACTAAGTCAGCATGACCGCAGCCGCTCTCCGGTCTTCGGGGCGATGTGCCTTCAGGTATTCCAGCCGCCATTCAGCGCCCCTAATACGCACCCCTTGCGGCCCCATTCATATCCACTCTCAGCCCCCAGGCACTACGCCGTATGGCTTTCCTGCAGCGATTATTCAAATGACGTCGGTGCGCCTTGAGAGCTGATGTTCCTTGCATTGTAGGCCTATATCAGAACATCCTCGGTGCCGATTGTATTTACATCTACGCCAATGAGCACCACAGCGCCTGCAATCCCTAAGTCAAAGCGTGCGCCGCTGGCCGTGTCGCTCAAAATGGCTTGAACGGCGGTAAAGTCGGCGAATTCAAGGGCTGTGAGGTCTAGTTTGTCAGCCGCTACGTTAAAGTCAGTGATGAAATCCATCTCATCACCCAAGCCGTGGACAAAGGTATCGGAGCCTTGCTGGCCTGTGAGAACATCCCGGCCAGCGCCGCCCTGAATCACATCATCGCCGCTATTGCCGAAGATGCGATCGTTCCCCGTACCGCCCGAAATATTGTCATTGCCGACAAGGCCAACAAGGCGGTCCGCCCCATCATGGCCGTTGATCGTGTCGCCTGAATTGATTTTGTTCGCGCCGGTGATCCGGTCATTGCCAGAATTGCCATTGAGCGTCAGCCCGACGGCGGCAAACTTACCAACTAAGAATTCGACGTTTTCGGCATTTGTGAAATCAATCCAAGTGTTGATGCGATCCGCTGTTCCAGCGGCAGCACCCTCGGCTTCTGTTACCGTGTCGCCAATGGTTTCGACGGTGTAGACGTCGCTGCCATCACCGCCTTCCATAACGTCTGCGCCAGCAGCGCCATTGATGCGATCAACACCCGCCCCGCCTGCAAGCGAGTCATCGCCGTCCCGCCCCAGCAACACGTCATTGCCAGCGCCGCCAAGAAGGATATTTTTGCCAGCACCGCCGAAAATCTTGTCTTGGAAGTCCGTTCCAATGAAGTGCTCGACCTCATCAATCTCTGCGATGATACGCCATGGTCCGGACCCAGCGCTTAGGTTGGCACTGTCGCGAGTGAAGGCTTCGTGGGTGGCATTAACATCAATCTGAACAGCTGAGTGGAACGTCGAGAAATCTCCAGTATCTGTGCCAGCACCGCCATTCCAGGTGTCCAAGTCCGTCCGGTCGCCAGCATCTTCGGTGAAGATCAGCAGATCATTACCTTCGCCACCGTTGGCTGTGTCAGAGAAGTGGCTCGGGAAATTTGAACAACGGGGATTGTCCGGCGTCAGGTCCTATGAGACAGATTGAGGGTATAAT